>NZ_LVVA01000005.1:0-107190 GCF_001631805.1 Enterobacter genomosp. S
CCGCCGTCGGGCAATTATCAAGCACGATAGTAAAGCGAGTTGCTGCCGCTACATCGCCTTTTGCGCTGAATGAGCTCCTGGGAATTTGTCCGAGGTCAACAGTCTGGGTGGCAGTACCTGTGCTAACCGTGCACGCCGTATCCAGAATATTTCCGGTAAAATTAACCTTCCCATCGGCAGCTTGAGCCGCAAAGGAAATACCGGTGACGACAGTAGCTACCAGCACATTGCGAACAAGACGGGGCATTATATTTTGCATAGCTATATATCCTTATGATTGAACAAACACCTACTGCGGACTATATTCTTCCTGGGAGTGATAGATTAAAACCGCTCATTAAAAAAGCCACTACAAATCAATTAATAAAAAGCATCAAAAGCCTGTTGATAGATGAATTTAACATTCTAAAATTAGGGCGAAATCTTATTGGTTGTTAGCATCAAAATAAGTTGTTTCAACTCTATCCCGGTACCTAGTAAAAGCCGACATCGTAAATAGTATAATTTATTAATATCACTTCTATTACTACATCTAAAGGCTTTATTTACAGGGTTGTAAATGTTCATCAGAAATTCAATGTGAATCTCTGATAAATTTTTCTTTAATTCGCCAAACAATGCGTTTCGAAAATTGCAAGGCATTTCCCTAGCCTGTACTTTTGAGGCGTGGTTGAAGATCCTCTTTAATTCTTTGATTGATGTAACTAGCCGAAAGACACTCAAAAAACTATGAGCTGTAACATTTTTTGGTGCAATAAAATGTGTTAGGCGAGCTAATCCTCTTTTGGACAAACGCGTGTAAATCCAACGAATATTATCACTCGTTTCATGTACCGTATCGATTAAGATGCAAGGTTTGTCAAAAACGGTTGCACTAACTAAAAATGCAAGGCGATTGTTAAAGAAATAAATTCGACATTCTTCAGCGTATAGTGACTTTATTGCTTTTCGTACGGCAAAATTTTTTGTAAAAACCAATACAGCCATCAAATCCACTAACCTATCATTAAACGACATTACAAGATGTTGCTTTGAACATACATATACGTTCCAAAGCACCCTGTTCTATTTTGTATGCTTTTCCGCCCAGTCTCGAGAATGGATACCTTTCAAATCCAACACTGTTAAATGCAAGCTGGATTTTCTTTACCATCGACAATAAATATGATTTTGAACAGCGTAATCCATTATCATAAAATACATGAATGATAATATTTTCATCATACACAACACCCGAGTCCATTTCAGATAGTAAATACTCGAAAAGTCTGGCTTTTGTGGGTCCAAATCTTTTGATACGACCATTTTTTGTATTAATTAGCGTTCTCGTAAAAAGCCTGTACTCCAGACATTGAAAAATACTATATCCATAAAGAAAACAATTAGATTGTTCCATCTCATTATGCATCATAACTATAGACTTATTGATAATGATTTCGGTTACTTGATGCGAAAGAATATTATTTTAACAAGAAGAGCTTAACAACAAGACAGTTTTATAAAAATAAAAAACCATGACATACAAAAATAAAAGAAGAAAATACTAGGGGTGACGTGGAATGTAAAATACAAACCTAAATGTAAGTAAGCTGTAACACACTCAAGTTAATTTTTGACATAATGGCAACATGAAGATATTCATCTGTATAAATAGACATATCAGCATTAAATTCCGAAAAAAGTAAAATACCCTTTTTCATCAATGGTTTATTGCTGGTCTTTATTGTCTTTGAGAGAGATGTCATCTACAACACTTTAGGAATAGTCGCAACATCAAAGTTAATCACTTCAATACCGCATGTAGAATATTCAGGTATTAATCTTTGAATTCATGTGGGCTTTAAGGAGCTTGTGACTGAATCGTATGACTGTAATTGTGGTTAGCCTGTATGCTATAAACGTTGCACAAAATGTTATTCAACGAATACCTTTCTGGCCACAATTGCCATCGATTAAACAGCAAATTTGTATTAATGTTATTATTAAGTACCATCCTTTAAGATGGATAACAAGTATATTAGAAAATAGCTGATGTCTTTCTCATGATAAATTTTGGTCTTTACCTTAATGAAAGCCACATTGTTCGGCATGTCCGACTAAGTGGTCTCCACATTTGAGTAACACTTAGCCGGATGCATCAAATGTGACAAAAAGACTCAAACTTTATGGTTAATGCTTTTTTTGCATTAATGCTTAAAGAATTTGAAAAAAAACATATTATGTTCATAGGTTCCTAAGATATTTAGCTAAGTAATTCTACATTGATCCGTAGGCAATATTTAGCTCGTTAAATCCATTACTGATAATGATTGAAACCTCTACTATATAAACTACCTAATTTGCACCCGCAGAATAAAATAATTTTTTTTGCAATGACGCAGGTTTAAGATCGTATGGTTCACTAAGAAGAACTACTGAAAACCATATGTACCATTAATTATGTTCAGGAAGACAATTCATACAATAAAGGATTTGAGATAAGTAAAATGCAAAATAATTTTCGAACAAGCTTACAAACTTCTCATTTATTCTTATCCCTGTGCGTCTTTCTACACTAAGGAGACCCGATTTAGCCGCGCTATGCAATATATTATTGATATGCATCATAGACACACTTGCATAACTTGCAAGTTCTTTAGGTGCTAAATCTATGCTTAATGTCTCCTTTCTAATATACTCAATATAAATCCTCAAAATGATCATGTGCCCACCGTCTCTATTCAGAAATAGTTCTAGCTCATTGAATTGTTTTATTATCGTTATATCATTTTCTATAAAATCTATATATTTTGAGAAAAAATCTTCTATTATGGACTCGCTAAATGCCAGTTGTTCTATGCGTTTGACTCTGTAAATGGACGCATATGGCTTAATCATTGTCATTAATAAATCCCATGTTTCATCCAGAACACTACGTGTAACAGCAAAGTGCTTGGAGCGTCTGTCACCAGGGGTTTTCAGGAGTTCGAGTCTTCCAGTAAAATGTAACATCGTGATAAATGAACTGAAAGTACTTGGACTTGCAAGATTATAGTCATCAACAATCCTTTTTTTTATCTGCTTCAATGTTGGTCTGTTGATTTTAAAATGATAACCATATATACAAAGAGCCAAAAGGAATCTTTCATGTTTGAAGACCATTTTATAGAAAAGTGGTTTTCTGGAATATACTTTGACAACTAACTCCTCATGAAGTGAAACGAGACTCTTAAAGTTTTGACTGCCTTTTATAGCATCACAGAAGTCATGCATCTTTTGAATGTCTATGTGTTTTTCCATCTTGTAATCCATTATCAAAAATACTGATGCGAGTGGCTAAAAAAAATCAACTCACCCAAAAATCAATTTTATATCTAAGGCATCCAATCTATTTAGTTTATATCTTATAACACATGTACCGTCAATAAACTATTTTAAGTAAAATCCCATAATTGCGTTGGGAGTTATTTCTGTCAATATGTAATTTATACTCTCCTAGTTGATATATACTTTCGGTGATAATATCAATAATGAAGTTAACAGTGTTCATTGAATGACATTAAGCACAATAAATTTCGTTCAGCACCTCTTGTTTATCTTCATTGTTATATATTAGATTTAGCCAAAAAGACTTCACGTTTGTAATTGTCAATACTGTTTAGGTCTCCTTAAGTAGGGGGGGGAAAGAGCGAAAAGTTACCGCTTTGTGTGAAATATATTGAATCGGCAAGGATCCGGCAGACACCTTCGAGCAATTTAGATGGTTTCAAACGCGGTCAGTTTAAATAACATAAATTATTGTACGTTAAGTTTTTTAACCTATTTGATTTTAGCTGGCCTCAACCAAAGAAGCTAACCGGAAGCCTGTATCCGGTTGCTTATCCAGACATAATCTCCTCACATATTGGTGTGCTTCCAGCATGGCATAGACAGATGCGACAGCAGTTGCTCGTTGATCTTTATCTCTTTACGCTTCAAGGCATCGATAGCTCTTTCCATACGTTACAGCTTTTTCTTTAACTCACGTATTTCGATTTGTTCCGGAGTCATCGGGGAGCTTTTGGAGTTCTGCTCTGACGCTCATCACTCAGTTGTTTGCCCCATTTTGTCATGGCATCCATTGCTCTGGCAGCGTCAGATACGGTGTAATTTTGATCGACCACCAATTGAGCGGATAAAAGATTGGATTCCAGATTGAGATGAGCATATCACCTCTGTTCAGTTGGCCAAATTCATTAAACTACTGTCGCTGGGTGGTTAAAATCTAGTCAAATATTTACTACTCATTTTGGGCTTCCTGCACAAGTTTCTACCAACGGTTCTGGTGAATGGTACGATCTCTATCTTCAGGTGATGCTAGCGATACAATGCTACTGAGCCGATCAATATGTTGCACAAGTTCTTACCATTAATTTTACCCGGCAATAGGGCAATAGCAGAAGCCATGTTAGTCTAGAAGGCTGGTTATCTAATGACTCATGTAAACGATCCTAGCCCCCTCCTTTTGAGCCGGAGTTAGCGGGGCTTTCAGAATCTGAGACACGGTTTTATCGCCGCCAATATCGTCTACGCACAGATTAGTTCCACAACATCAATCGCGGGTATAATCACTTTGTTCTGCCGGAGATAAATTAGTCACTATTCAGACAAAAGAATATCTTTATCGTCAATACGACATCTCTACTGCCATCGATTACAAGTGGCCAGGCGTAGGGCTCAGGAAACAATTGGAAGATTTTAGTCAAATCCATTGATTTTTCCTGCAAAATTTAAATTAATCACTCTGTCAGCAGAAGCAATAGTTGACTCTCTATGTGCAATGATAATTCTTGTAATTTTCAAACTTTTAATCGCTTCATTTACTGCAGTTTCACTCTTTTTATCGAGTGCACTAGTTGCTTCATCAAGGAATAATATCCTAGGTTTTTTATAAATAGCACGAGCTATTAACAATCTTTGTTTCTGGCCACCGGATAATCCCTCCCCGAGTTCGCCAATAAGTGTTTCGTAACCCATAGGCATTTGCATAATAACATCATGCAAAAAACTTGCTCGCGCACATGCCTGCATCCATTCTTCATCTATATCGTCATTAAAACTACAAATGTTCTCTCGAATAGAACCTGAAAAAAGTTTGTCGTCCTGCATAACACAAGCAATCATTTTCTGATAATTATTGATGCCTAATTTATTGATATCCACACCATCAACTTCAACACTTCCGCTGCTTGGCACTAATAATCCACATAATACTTTCATTAAAGTTGTTTTTCCCACTCCAGAGGGGCCAACCAGCGCAACGCTTTCGCCCTGTTCAATCGAGAGATTAAGATTACTAAAAATAGGTTGTGACTGAGAATCATAGCTATAGCAAAGTTCATGGGCGACTAGTGTTGCTGGTTGCAGTGGAAGTTTACATGGAATGTCAGGTTTTCGATTATCGCGTGGGTGTAAGGCGATATCGGCGATACGTTCGTTATGTAAGCTCATCATGCGTAATTGGAGTAAAAACTCGGTCAAGGAACCTATCCTGTCGGTGAATTGACTACGGAAAGAACCGAACGCTACAAACATTCCGATAGTCATTTGATTATCAACTACAAGACTGGTACCAAGCCAAAGAATCAATATTTGATCTAGAGATGCAATAAAAGCATTAATTCCTCCAAATAGCATGTCCAACTTCTTGACACGAACGTCAGTATTAATGGAGTCTATTTCAAGATTAAGCCAGTATGTACTTCTCCTTTCAATCATTCCTTGTATTTTTAATGTTGAAATACCGTAAAGAGTTTCCATGAAATAGGAATTTGCGCGAGCCTTTCTTACTAATAGTTCTTCGGAAATCTGCCGATAATGATTATAGGTTATAAATCGTATCCCAACGTATATAGCCGTGAATGCAGCCACTACCCACGTTAACCATCCTCCGTATAAAATCATCATCACAAGCATACAAAGGACCATTATGCTATCCATAATGGCACCAACAATGCTAGTTGTAAATATATCCTTTAGCACTTCTATGGAACTAAAGCGAGACTGTACATCACCAAGTTTACGTCTCTCAAAATAGGTTACGGGAAGGCGTAATAAATGATTGAACAAACCTGCCCGCCATTGAACATTAATGAGCGTCCCCATGATTAACGAAGTCCATGAGCGAAATATGCTGACTGTTGTTTTCAAAAAGAGAAATAGAATTAAACCTATACAAATTAGAGTTAGTAGATTTTGATCGGCGGCTGGGATAACATGGTCCATGACCAATTGAGTTCCCACGGGCATCGCCAAATTAATGCTTTCAATTATGAGTGATAAACAAAATATCTTGGCGAGATTCCTTTTAAGACCTTGAATATTACTGGTTAATGTTCTAAGGCTAAGTTTTTGGATGGTCTTATTAGCAGTAAATGAAGTTCCAGTCCAAACCTCAAGCGCAACGCCGGTAAAAGAATCTGATAATTCTGAAAAATTTATTTCCCTGCGCCCACGTGCAGGATCATGTATTACAGCGCATTTCTTACTTATACTTACCAAGACAACAAAATGATTAAATTCCCAGTGAAGTATGCAGGGTTTTTTTATTTTACTTAATTCATTAATATCAAGCGATAACGGTCGTGTTAAAAACCCTAATTGCTCTGCAATACCAATTACTCCAGCGAGTGTAGTGCCTCTTGCTGACATATTGAATTGTTGACGTAAAGTCACAAGGTCGATGATTTTACCATAATATCCACTTATCATGGCTATACAAGCTAAACCGCATTCTGCGGCTTCAGTTTGATGAATAAGGGGCATGCGTTTAAGGATGTTTAAATTCAGCCTGCTTAATATATACTTGATTGGAAGATTATTCATGTACAGGTCCAGTTACACTAATTTTCATATCGTAAAACGGCGAGATCATCCACTGATAAATTTTTCTTTTCTCAAGAAACAATGTACTTTGTGCTTTCATTCCATTTTCAAGATTTAAATCCTTTCCGTTATATTGTATAGATTGTTTTGATGGTTTTACAATTACCTTGTAGTATGTCTCGGATAAGTGTTGAGTATCTTTTGGAGCGCTCTGATAAGTCTGCATTTCTTGTAATGATGCTGGCGTTTTAGAAATTAAAGTTATTACGCCTGAAAACTGGCCAAACTTCTCTACAGGAAATGCGTCATAACGTACATTAATCATATCACCTACTGATATATAAGGGATGATGCTATTAGGAACCCAAATTACAAGAGAATAATAATCAATCTTCTGAGGTAAAACTTGAAGAAGGCTATCTCCAACATTAACCATTTGACCCACTGAAACGCTTAATGAATCTACTACTCCGTCAGCTAAAGCACGAACTATTATTTTTTCACCGGCGTCAATATTGAGTAATTCTTTCTTGAGTTCATAGCGTTGTAGTTCCATTTGATAAATTTGGTTGTCAAATTCAGCAGCCTGAGTATGGAGTTGACTCTCAAGTGAGGTTATCTGCAAAGCATTTTGTTCGTTTTGAGTAGATAAACCCAAAAAATTGTTCTGTTGTTGATAATAGAGAGCAATTTGGTTAGTAAGCTGATCTTTGTTAACTAATCCTTTTTTTTGATAACTTCGATAATTATCCATGTTTTTTTTCATTAATTCTATTCCAACCTTCGCTTGACGAAGGATTTCAGACGAACGAGAATAGGCTAACGAGTACTGTGCTTTTTGTTTTTCTAGCATATCTAAGGTGGCGCGTTTACTGCTTTCCAGTTTACTTATTATTTGTGATATGCGTATTAACTGGTTATTAATATCTTTGCGTTGGTTTTCGCTAATAACACCATTTCGCGTGCTTCTGCTAACATCAATCAGATAAAAAGGCTGGCCAAGCTTTACTGTTTGACCTTCTGAAACATATTTTTCAATTATCACTCCTTGAACTGTTGAATAAACATTTGCCGCACGTGGGTAGATACTTACTTCGCCATTAACATTAATCCTTCTGGTATAGGTACCTGCACTTATGAAAGTGATGAAGGCAACAATAAAAAAAAGACACAATACGGCTGTAAGCCAAGCTGGCATACCTTGGATCAGAAGGGCTCTCCCGCGCCACTTGATTTTCTTGTGTACTAATGCTTCTTTGCGAAACACCACCACTCCTTATTTTATGAGAAAACTATTATTGCTTAGTGAATGATATAAAGTGTCGCTTACCCAACATAGTTTAAATATATGGGGTTTCTTTCGTTTGTATAATATTAAATGTTAAAGATAAATAAAAAAACATAACACATGCATCACGAATGAGATGCTCTAACATTTAATATCTATATTATTTATAGTTTACAGCTCCGTAGAGCTGTAAACATATATGCAATTATTACCTACCGAAAAGGCGAGCCAAGAAATCCAGCGCTCCATCAACTATTGCACCAATGCTTTGACCCATTGATGCACCAATTGAAGCACCTACATTACTTCCATTATTAATGCTAGCATCAACAATTGCGCCGATGCTCTGACCAAGGGTCAGACCAGCGTCTGAGAACGCACCTGCACCAGACACTTGTTGCACTTCCATACTATTGAGCTCTTTCACTATATATTCCTCAATACAGTTAACATGATGTTTAAGCTGGCCATAATCAATTGTTTTGAAGCATTTCAATGTTACGTCACGCTATGACCATCGCCATGATGATAGCCAACGAAATTAACATGTAAACCCTTCATTGGACGTGAGCGAAAAATTAGGAAAAAAATGGAAAATACTGATTGCGGTGAAGTTGGCAATTCAACTTCTAGTAGTATAAAAAGCTTATTGTAGATGATAGTTCTATTGAGCTTTATCTCCCTCAACCCTTGGTAGTTTACTATAGCTACTAAGGCAGCAAAATAGAAGGTAAAAATTGTATAATGAACTACCAATGTTCTTGTTAATAAAGTATGACTTGTCTATTCAACTGTTGTATATGGCAGTTATTTTCATAATGAAGTATTACTCTGAATTGACTGATTTGCTTAGTAGAACTTGTTTTTTATTTTTATCAATGTTCAGGTTTACTATAACCTTCATAACTTTAATGCAAGCAATGGTTTGCGAATGATACAGCCAGAATAGGAATTTATATACGCGTTTCATATGGCTGCCAATATACCCTGAGAAATGTTATTCGTATTGACAAGGAGCAAAAATGAGGTTGATGGCACGTCTTATGATAACTCAGTTACAGAAATTTTTTTTCCAGTCACTGAATCGTGTACGGACAAAGAAAGAAATCTGCGGAACACGTGAAGAAACACACAGCGATATTAAGACCACATCGAAATAGATATAACAGTTATCGTTGGCATGGCCCGTGTGAATAAATGCACTGACTTAATATGAAAAAACACTATCAAAGGATCGGAAGTATTTAATTATCTGCGGCGATTCACTTTACGTATTTGTGAAGCTTTTGGATTCCACTATTTATCCCCTCTTAGTCACAAAGCAGATCACTACGCACAGTGACCTGCATGTTACCTCAGAAATCAATCAATGATAACGCGGCCATTCAGCGGCTGTACTGGGCGATTATTTGCATGATGAAGTACTGAGAGGAATTGCCTAATTTGTTCAGCGGAAGCACTGACAGGTTCTTCCAGAACCATCCATGTTACCCCTTCAGAACAAGGTGGCGTGGTCAGGGAGCCGCTAAAACGGTAGAACGCTCTGTTTTCAGGCAACAAACCGTTGATATCCACCGGCTGCATCATTATGGCTGCTTGATTAACTTTAGCAGGCATCTGTTGCCAGGCTTTTGCCAATTGCGGATTGGCTTTTCCTTCCTTAAACATCAGCGCTAAGACAGCCAGAGCACCATCTTTATCTTTATAGACAAAATGACCTTCCAGAGGGAACTGCTTGCCATCGATCTCATTTTCACTTGGTGCATGAAAATGAAATTGCTGCAGTGAAAAAGAAGCGTCGTCCAGACTCAGGGTATTACCATCACTAACGTTAATCTGAATCGTATGGCCATTGTTGATTATTTGTTGTTGACCTTGTTTGAAAACCAAAACAGGTTTTTTAGGATGCGTTTTAAGAGCTCCATGGATATTAATCGGTGACTGGTTTTTGCCGGTTTCACAGAGTGTATAATCGGGTGAAAGCTTGCCCCAGTGCTCAGGACTTTCCTGGCCTTCATAACCCCAATGCAGAGAGTTTTCTGTGGCTCCGACAGAGACACAGCTCGCCAGCATAATACCCAGTATAATTTTTCCTTTCATGATTTATCCTTTTTCTAACGGATTTATAAATATGATCATATTGAATAGTACCCTCAGCCCTTACAGACTGTACCATGAGGTCGGATACAGACTTTCCTAGCTTCAACACTTCTTACGTAGGCATTGACCATAATGACCATTCGTTCACCTTTAATACTTATTGTTTAGGTCAATACAAATTTATGATCTCAGACAATAAATTTTGCTTTCTCAGTTTGCGTTTAATGCCTTGCCCAGAGCGAGTTTTGCGTACCGTTAGACGTTCCTTGCTATACTGTAGAAAAGCATCAATCTTGACATCTTCCTCGTCTATTAGGTGGGGAGGATGTTAAACCTGTCAGCATCAGCTTTATCTTTTCGGTTGTGACTGGAGCGATGAGCTACGGTATTTTTCGTTCAGCGCACGGGCAATGGCTTCGGTTTCAGCATCCGCATTACCGCGAATATCCGCTGGACGGAAGTGCATCTGGAATGCTGCGATCGTTTTCCGTGTATCCTCATCGAGCATTCCATTCTGAGGTATCTGGTCATAACCATACTGCTTCAGTAATGCTTGAATGGTGCTAACCTCTGTAGGGGAAGAAGGGGAACGACCGGCAAGATATTTAATAACCGTCGATTGATTGGGCCAGGCACCGATGCCCATGTCAGCGAGACGGGCCCAGGGAAACAGTTTTCCGGGGTCCTGTTTCCTGAGCGGAGCGATATCACTGTGCCCGACAACATTATCAGGCGCGATTTGATAGCGATCGATAATGTCCTTCATCACTAAAGCCACGGTGGCGATCTGTTTTTCGCTGTAGGGATACCAAGTACGCCTCCCCAGTATATCGTCCGTATAGCCTGGATTAACTATTTCGATACCAATGGATGTATCATTCAGATTGGACCGGCCATTCCAGCTACTAACGCCGGCATGCCATGCCCGCCTGTTTTCGTTAACCAGCTGTATGACCACGGGCTTACCCTTTATGGATTTCGGCTCCTGCGGAATCAGATAATGCGCGCTAACCTGGTCCCGGGTCAGCGTCTCGAGAGAGTGGCTATCATTTAGTGCCGTATAATGCATAACCAGAAAGCGTACCCTGTTATTCTGACCGATAGCGTGAAAGGCATGGTCAACATAATATCTTTCACGTTCCTCCATTTTCACCGGACTCGTTGCACAGCCTGACAGCATCACGGTCAGAACGACCGTCCCCATGACTTTCTGCATCATCGTGGATTGCGGTAAAAAAATGCATCGCTGCATAATCTAAACTCCCTGTACTGATAGGTGATTCGCCCCTTCCTTTTCGAAGGGGGAGCAAGAGCGCTAATGTGGGCGGCTCAAGGTGGGATAGTCTGCATTCGGTATCTATCTACCCGACTCTTCGATAAAAAAAAAGCCAGGCTTGCCTGGCAACGTCAACGTAAGATCCCTTTATGTAATTATGCAGGCCGCACCTGACTAATGAAATCATATCCTAAAAAGCTTCGGATACTTGAGTAGTTTTTGGTATAAAAATTCTGATTTTTCACTACGTTGAAGCTTTCATTTAACAAGGTCCATTTTCGATTATCCGAAAAGAAATGGTATCGGATATTTGACATCCTCCCCGCCCTGGTTCAGCATCCAGCAAATGTAAGTGGTCAGGTCATGCGAGAATCAACGCTGTTTTTTGGCCAGGGCGAACCAGCGCATGATGAAAAGATTTTCCTGCGATTCAAAGCTAATCAGCCTTTCCTGACGAGCCAGCTGCAATGCGACATGTACGCACCATACCAGATGATCGTTCTCCTACCTGTTTATTTTTTCATAGCCACGATCTTATGCCGGAAAAAAATCCGAACATTATTTCCGAAGTTGAACATCCTGATAGGGCTCCGTATAAGCAGTAAATCCCCGAAACTGGAAGGTATCCAGTACGCCCTAGACATTCCGATTGAGGAAAAGGCCTCTCAAAGAAAATCTGGTCATTAATTTACTCAATAAATTAATGACCATCTAAATTGACCTGTTAACGGTGATTGCTGTTCCGTTTCTCCCTAAACCCCAATACCGCGTCAATAGCCAAATAAATCAATCATTATCTGAAAAATCAGTCGACTCCCTTTATTTGAAAAATTACTGTGTTAGGCTAAAAAAGAAGGAAATAAGAAGGTTGCAAGAAATTTATGTTATGAAGGAAAGGCTTAAAGAATTTACTGAGTAATGAAAATTTGCATAATCAACTTTTCCCTAATCTTTCACATTACATATATAGAATTAAAAAACCCAGGCTAAAGGCTTCAAATGATTAGTAAAAAAACATTTCAGCTTTCTCTTTTATCTGTTGCCATTACATGCTCGGTTCATGTACAGGCATCTAATAATGTTAGTAACGATTTTTATACACAGGTCCTTTCAGGGAATAATAATAGCGTTAGTGGAGTTACAAACCCTGCAAAAGCAAGACCACAGATTATCGTAGGAAACGACAACACTCTTGTTGATACAAACGCTTCCCAGGTTTTTGGTCAAGGTAATTCATTAAATAAAAGTGATGTTGTCGTTACAGGACAGGGTAATGTAGTAGAAAACACCTTCGGAAATATTTACGGAGACGGAAATGTTGTGGATACAGGTGTGGAGTATGGTAGAACGAATGTGTACGGCACTGGTGCTAAAATTAACGGCGAAAATAATTCATCTTTTGGTGACAAAACTGTAGTTACTGCCAATAATACAGTAACACTCGGTAATAATAGCACTAATGACCGCGACAACACTGTATCTGTTGGGAGTAAAGGCAACGAAAGACAAATTACCAATGTGGCTACTGCAACAGAAGGTACAGATGCAATTAATTTAAATCAACTTAATGAGAAATCTTCCGAGACACTTAACTCTGCGATCAACTATGCTGATACAAATATAAATAATGCAAAAAATCAATTACAATTAGAAATTACATCAGCGAAGAATGATGCGGTTACGTCATCCGGTGCCTATACAGATGAACAAATCAAGCAGAACAACAGTGTGATTAACCAGACCATCAGTACTGCGAAGAATGATGCGGTTGCATCATCCGGTGCCTATACAGATGAACAAATCAAGCAGAACAACAGTGTGATTAACCAGACCATCAGTACTGCGAAGAATGATGCGGTTGCGTCATCCGGTGCCTATACAGATGAACAAATCAAGCAGAACAACAGCGTGATTAACCAGACCATCAGTACTGCGAAGAATGATGCGGTAGCAGTTTCTAAAAATTTCACTGAATTCAAATATAGTCAAAGTATTGACTATGCCAAAAACGCAGCCTTAACTTCCGAAAAAAATGCAAATGCTTATACTGATGAAAAATTCAGACAGATGGATAAAAATGTTAATAGTAAATTTAGAGGGCTAAACAATAAAATTGAACAAGCTGAAAAGCGTTTGAATGCGGGGTTAGCTGGGGTTGCCGCATTGGCATCTATACCTTATATTAATGATAGCCATTTTTCATACGGGATTGGTTTAGGTAATTATCAAAATGGTAATGCTCTTGCAGCCGGTGTCCAATTAAAAATTGCAGATAATGCTAGCATTCGCCTTAATACATCATGGGACTCATCTAATAATTCAGCTATAGGCATTGGGATTGCAGGAGGATTATAGCCCCTAATTTTTCTATATATTTTAGTTCGTGCTTAACGGGGTCCGCGTGAAAAAATGGAAAAAACCAAGTTAAGGTTGATTTTAAACATCAGTTCAATATTGGAGCCAAATTAAAAGATGAGCAGGACAAAGTAGCTGTGCACCTGGTGGCTTCCGCTGTCGCGTTTAAAGGAAGTATGAATATGCTCGTTGTGCCTGAAGTCGCAGCCTGAACATTTGAAAGAGTATTTCATTGAACGGGTACGGCACTACCGCATGCTCAGTATTCCGCTGCCAAGTGCAAACGATCTGAGGTATATCGAGATGGTCGAAGCTAGTGATAAGCCGAAGTGAATTATCAGGATCACAAAGAAAATCAGAATTTTGTGATTAATTAAGTCTTAGCCTCTGTGTGGCTTCAGTGTAGAATACAGTTGCGATCCCCGAGAACATAGATGTAGAAACATCTATAGCGTGGATGTCTATAAAGATTTGTTGAACGTTTGTGTATTAACCGGGCTTGCCCGGTTTTTTTTTACCCGGGCGTCCGGACGTGTAAGCACACCTGTTTTAGTTCCACGCACTTTTTGAGAGTTCCGTTTTTTCAGCCATCAGCCGGTACTCTTCCGGCGTCAGGTTGTTCAGGGATTCATGAGGCCGCTCGTTGTTATATTCCATCAGCCAGCGCTTTGTAATTTCCCGTACTTCATTCAGTGTTCTGAACAGGTAAAAATCCAAGATTTCTGTCCGTTATGTCCGGTTGAACCGTTCGATAAAAGCGTTTTGTGTAGACTTCCCCAGCTTGATAAATTCGAGCATCACGCCGTGTTCTTCGTCCCATTGTGCCAGCGCCAGCGAGACCAGTTCTGGCCCGTTTTCTATCCGCATTTTCAGCGGGTAGCCGCGGTTTGCCACGATCCTGTCCAGCAGCCGGATGACTCGCTGAGCCGGGATATTCAGGTCGATTTCTATCGCCAGTGCTTCACGGTTAAAATCATCCACCACATTGAAGGTCCGGAATCGTCTGCCGCAGACCAGGGCGTCGTGCATAAAATCGATAGACCAGCTCTGGTTTAACGCTTGCGGCGTCGCCAGTGGCGCTGGATTACGCACTGGCAGTCGCTGTTTTCCCTTACGACGAAAATTCAGTTTCAGCAGGCAGTAAATCCGATGAACGCATTTGTGGTTCCAGGTATTGCCCTACCTGCGCAGCAGCTGGAACAACTTCTTAAAACCGTAGCGCGGATAGCGTTCTGCCAGTTCAGTCAGCGCACAGATCACCGGTTCATCACGTCGGGTATCGGGCTGGTAAAAATAGAACGTCCTGCTCAGCGATAACATCCTGCAGGCCTGGCGTAAACTCATGGCAAATAGTGCCGTCAGATAGCTGAAGAGTTCACGCTTTATCGCTGGTTTTAAAGCTTTTTTTCGATAACGTCTTTAAGTGCCCGGTTCTCAAGGCTCAGGTCGGCAAACATCTGTTTCAAACGTCGATTCTCATCCTCAAGATCTTTGATTTTTTTAATATCGGCCGCTTCCATCCCGCCATATTTCGCTTTCCAGTTGTAATAGCTGGCTTCAGAAATAGCGGCCTCACGGCACACATCCTTGACGGTACGTCCGGCTTCAACGGACTTCAGAACGGCGATGATCTGGTGTTCAGTGAATCGGGCTTTGCGCATGGCGATCTCCTCAGGGGACATAATCAGTATGTCGGAAGATCTCTAAAAGTGAATGGGCCGTTTTGCCGGGATACTTACAGACGGGCTGTCATGCTCCGCACTGCGCCAGCCAGGCTGTCTCTGCCCTCCGGGATTACATCCTGACGTTACAGGCCTTGATATGGGCCTGTCGCACTACGCCATTAAATCGAATGGTGACAAAATCCCGAACCCCCGCTATCTCATCAACGCCAGTCGCAACCTGCGACGTAAACAGAAAGGGTTATCCCGTAAGAAAAAGGGTAGCGCTAACCGGCATAAAGCCCGCGTACAGCTTGCAGGAGTGCACGAACGAGTAGCCAATACTCGCGCTGACTTCCAGCACAAACTCTCCAGAACAATTGTTGACGAAAGCCAAGCAGTAATTGTGGAAACGCTGAAAGCAGCAAACATGATGAAAAACCACCATCTGGCACGAGCTATAGGCGATGCGGGATGGTCTGGATTCATCACAAAGCTGGAATACAAAGCAGCAGAGAAAGGCGTGCATCTGGTGAAGCTGGATCACATGACCGCGACATCAATGCGGCGATTAACATTGAACGCAGGGGCATACTGGAATTACAAGCGGGGGACTCGTCGTTTCTGCCCATGGAGGCCAGCGTAAATCCGTCATAAAGACGGTAGCGGCCTATTGAAGTGGGAAGCCTCACCCGACAGGGCGGGGAGCAGTCACAAGACAGATGCTGTTTACAGATGCCGAGATCTGGAGTCGGTGCCGACCACTCTAGCCTCTGCCGCTAAGGAACTGATAGGGGTCAATTTGGATATCGATAATTATGATAGCCTCCAGCTCTTCTTCTGCTTGGGGAAGTAAGCCAGCCCCGCCGATAACCCTCGCTCAATGCGGGCGAAGCGATCGTTACCTACTGGCATGTCCTGGTAATATTTGTGGCTATTGTGGTCTCACTGACCTCTGCCGTATCTATGAGGCAAAATAGGTCGATACGCGTTATACCTGGTCAGGCGAAGTGAAAGGAGACAACATGCCAGCAAAACTGTATCAACGGATAGTGCTTACTCTTGCCGCTGGGCTGACCATCACGGCGGCAGGCGCCTTACTGACGTGGTATCAGGTTGCAGAAACTGACCTGAGTAGGGTGGCTTCTGACGTCCGGGAAGTCGTTTCTTCTACCGAGCACCTGCTGGACGAAACCCGCAGCGCTATCGACCGGGCCAAGCCCCTGCTCACGGAGCCCTGCACAACCGAGGTCAGTGTGGGGCTGAGTCGGTTGGCCATCGGAATGGAACATATCCGGGTGATCAATACATTTCATCAGAATCTCTTGACGTGCTCTTCCTTCGTGGGAGCAGATCCTGTTCAGGAATTCATCTCGGCCGATGACAAGCAGACTTTGCTACTGGCGACAGACGATTATATTTCTCCTGGCGAGCCGGTAATGATATTGCGCCGACGTTACGGCGACATGAGCATTACGGCCAGCGTGGCCACGCGCTGGACAGCAGATGCTCTGAAGAGACCCCATAGCAACAGACCACTCTCACTGCGCGTAGCAGACAGTATGCTTACCGAAGATAATCGTCTTTTAAAAGCGTCCCCGGCGAAAAACACGTATGCCGTACACTCCAGTCTGTACCCGTTTTCGGTGGAATATTCAGGAAGCTGGCATATTCCTTTGCCGCTTTTCCTTCGCGATGGTGCCCTTTCACTGCTGCTGTCGGCTTTACTGGGAACGGCTGTGGCCACGGCCCTGTGGCAGACACTGTTCCGCCGCAGAACGCTTTACGGGGAGCTCCGCAAGGCCCTAAGTAAAGGGGAAATTGTACCGTGGTACCAGCCGATAGTGGAGGCCAATACAGGGCGAATTGCCGGTGTGGAAGTACTGGCCCGCTGGGAAAAACCGGATGGCTCAGTACTATCCCCAGCCAGTTTTATCGCGGAGGCTGAAGGATCAGACCTGATTATCACTCTGACGAGGCATCTTATGGAGCAGGCCGCACGTGAACTGCCTTCCCTGCTGGAAAACCAGCCATGTTGGCATATTGGTTTCAACGTTACCCAGGCGCATATTCAGGAAACAGGCTTTATTACCGAGTGCCTCTCGTTTACCGGCGCTTTCCCGCCAAACAGTATCAGCCTCACCATTGAGCTGACGGAACGTGAACCCTTTGGCAACAGTGAAGCGCTGAGAAACCGACTGTTGCGGCTCCATGCCACGGGGATCGCAATTGCGCTTGATGATTTTGGTACCGGCTACGCCAACATGGAGTATCTCAGCGAGATACCGGTAGACGTTATCAAAATTGACAAGGTTTTCGTGAGCAGAATCGGTCAGGGGGCGGCTGCAGAACAGTTGCTGTTAAGCCTGATCGAAATGGCGAAAGCCCTGAATATGAAAATTGTGGCCGAGGGAGTGGAAACTGAAGCGCAGGCAGACTGGCTGCGAGAGCGCAGTGTTGGCTGGCTTCAGGGGTATTTCTATTCGCGGCCCATACGCCAAAGCGAGCTGAAGCAGTGGATATAGAGGATTTTTGACATCCTCCCCGCCCTGAAGGACGAGGTTTTACGGCGCACCTGATAAACTTTGAGTGATTATTATTCATAACCTGGTTTACCAGTGAAGTACATAGACATTTGGTGCATTGATAGTCTCGTAGAAATGCGCCGCAGGCGCATAAAGGCGCCAGCTGAAGCTGAATGTGGCTTTGATGGTTAGTGGCGCCGTAGCCCGGCGCAGCCGGTTGATTTACAGAGGATCGCTATCAACCTCTCCTTCCCTGCAAAGCTATAACCCACTAATCGCGAAGTAGAAAAATTTGTGCGCCGTCGGAGTGGTCACGACAAGGCCGTAGCCGCCGTCGGGGCGTATCTCCGCGTTAGCGGGCCGTGAGGGCCGCTTACGGGCGTGTACTCAAAACCTCCAGCGACTCCACTCACAGCCACTCAGAATTCTAGTTACAACATCCATCATTAAAAGCGACGGTGTTCCGGGCCTTCGGCCCGGGCGCGGCGGCTTTTCAGTGGTGGGTCCCGACTCAGGTGTTGCCGCTGTGCACGGTGAGGTATTCAAAGTTTTATGTATGTTGTAACTACAAGCATCAGAGATGCCTGACGCGTAGTGGAGGGTGCTACTTCTTGTTTTTTCAGACCGGCGCGGACGTTAGTCCGCTGCAAGGGCGGGCATTATTACGTTATGCACAGATTTTTCAGGGACAGATAACTGCCCTGATTCATTTTTAGGGGATTAATAAAAGGGGGTTTAGACTGTATTGCGGGTTTCCTGATATACGTTTGTTGATTCTGACTATTATCTGTTTGCGGATTTTTGTGAATATTGTGGCGGCCGGAGAGAAAATGCGACGGCTGAGTAGGATTATTCGGCCGGATATGGCCAGAACTGACGTCAGGGCGACGCTCGGGGATGAAAATCGCGAACTGGAACCAGCGCCAGAAGCCCCGAAAGGGGCTGGCGAAAGAAATCAGTTTTCAGGTTGTCGCTAGTGAGGCGGCGGGGACGTCAGCGAGAGCTGGAGCTGATACAGGTGATCGACGGCCAGCTTCTGCAGGCGGTCGTCAGAACACCAGTAGAGTTCATCTGCTGGCATGGTTTTGCGCAGGAATTCCGCCATCTCGTGAATCTGCTGGTCTTTGGGCAGTCTGGCCAGTCTGTTGGCGCGTTTGCGTGCTGCGCCCTTCTCGCGGCGATATCTGAGTGCTTCAAGCGTGCGCTGCGCGTACCAGCGCTTTCTCGCCGCATGAGCTGAAATATCCTCATCCTCACGGATAATGCCCTCCCGGATAAGCGCACGTCGCTCCTCACACTCCCTGAGTTTGCGGACCTGCTGCTCAATCAGCTTGTCCATATCAACGCCCAGGAGCTGCCAGCCCACAGGGGTGATCCACACATATTTGGGCAGGCGCTTACGGGACTCTTTGTCCCAGGAAGTCTGTTCTGAAACACCAAGCACGCCGAAGCGCACTTGCTCGGCAATAAGATTTGAAAGGCGTGATACGGTGACTTCCGTGCCGGCAATGACATTCCCTTTTGCATCCTTTGGGCTGAGTTCTCTGGCCAGCCTGGAGATGCACATTCCAACCGTGTGCTTGCCTGCATCACAGAAGCTGATCAGCACCGGCCAAAGCGCATCGAGCAGACGCTGCTTTTCAGGCCTGAAGGCGTATTTACGCCCCGCCTGCCGCCGCCTCTGGACATAAAACGGATGAAGGGACATATGCATACGCAGGCTGTATTCGCCGGTTTCAGGGTCCTTACGGACAAGACGGTTATAGGCGCGGCCCAGCTGGCCACCGAGCGCCTTATAGCGGGCAGGACGGAACCAGAGAGGATTTTCGCATTTGGGTTTAGTGGAGTGCTCGCCCCGACGGCGACGGGTAAGCTTCTTACCCGCGGGAGTAAGAAACGATGAAGCTCCGCCATTGTCAACATTCTGCCAGAAGCGGCTCTGGTCATCGGTCGACAGCTGGCTCCAGTGCAGGACAGCACCAGTGTTCTTTTGCTGCTCAGTCACGCCTTCCTGCGCTTATGTTGCACGGGAAGAGTAATTGAGAAGATTCGGTATCTTGATAATTCCGATGCATGCACATATACTCCCTGCATAGAGCAACAGCTTCTATGCAGTTATGTGGGGCCCCGGTAATCTTCTTCAGTCGCCAAACTTAGCGAAGATTATCGGGGTTTTTGCTTTTCTGGTCCCGGGTAGACACCTCATCAGAACCAGTTCCCTGCCACCTTACGGCGTGGCCAGCCAAAATTCTTCAAACGATCAGTGATCTAGCACTCACAAACTGGAGGCTCAAGAAGGCAACTTAGTTACCATCTACTCCGCATTACGCTTTGCGTTCTTTTCCTTCAAAATCCAGTGTTCAATCATTTCTGTTTGAGTTAAGCCTGAATCTTTACATAGTTGAGTTAGCTCATGCTTCAGTTCGATCTGGATAAAGACGTTAATCGCTTTATGAGTCTCTTTTTTCCGGGAAACAGATATGCGCTGTTTCTCAGCTCCAGTCAACGGATTACCTTTCCTATAAACACGTTTCGATGAGGAAGTTCCTGCGTTTCCGGTCTGTGACATCTCTGCCTCCCCAAGGATCAAACAAGGATCTTTTCGCAGAGAATACTACAGATTGTAAAAATCAGCGACTTAGTTATGAACGCAAGCCGTGTTGGCGCACGGTTTCCGTCACGTCAGAGGCTAATACTGAGGGGCGTAAATACGTTAGTTTCCAGTCTCCAGCGGCACTGCCAGTGGGCCAGATACGCACTGGCGACCTTAGGCATCTCGTAGACAACTAGTGCATTTTCAGAATTTGTGTGTTTTTTTTTGCGGGACTTGACATCCTCCTCGCCCTGAAGGGCGGTACTTGTCGCGCACCTGGTCAGTATTTTTCACCGTAGGGTGTTATTCAGAAACCCCGGGCATGGGGAAAATCGCTTTTCCCCATGCCCGGGGTTGGACAACGACGCCATGCGGCGGCGTCAGGCCGTGTGCTGTTTTCGCTCGTACTCAGCCTTGCGCTGAAGGCGGGCGTGCTCCTGCTCCTTACGCCTGACGGCATAGGCCGCATCCTCTGCCGTCACCCTGGCCACCGGCTGGCCGTCAATATCGATGCGCCACGCGCCTTCCGTCATCGCCTCAAGATACGGATCCGAGCGGGTAATGGCACTCAGGCAGCGCCTAAGCTTTTTAACCGACATATCCAGATTGCGGCTGCGAATGTCCTCTATCATCGCCTCGCGGATGTTTATCGCCAGCAGGCGGGGAAGCCCGTTCAGCGCCAGGGCGGGCCAGCAGCGCGCTATCTCTGCCACAGCCTCCTCCAGCGTCATCAGGGTCCGGAACTTTGGCTCCGGTGGCGGCTTGCGCTTCGCCGCCCGCCGTGCCTCGCGCTCCTGCGCCTGACGCTCGGCCCACAGCCTGGCCTTCTCCTGCCGCTTCGCCTCTCTGGCAGCTTCCCGCCCGGCCTTCTCTTTCTCTTCCTGTTCCTGTTTTCTTAGCTTCCATGCGGGCGGCTGGCTCACCACCACCGTCTTTTTACGCGTGACGGACCTGACCGGCTCGCCTGGGCCGCCCGTCGTTTGCTTCACGTCCGGCGCCGGCTTTCGCCGCAGCGTCAGCTTAGGGCGTTGTTCCTCTGTCATCTCAGCTCCTGTATTTCCCTGTACTTCTCATGATTACATCGCAATCAGCCCCAGCGCGGCAAGATGCACCGCATAGAACAGCGGAAAGAATTCACGCGGCCAGAACCTCGGCACCGCGCCGCAGGTGCGGCTCAGCACCGTCAGCGTCACGCCCGGGATAATGAGCCCCGCGACGGCCATGGCCGCCCCGTCTGCGGCATTCAGCGCCAGCATCGTCAGGGCAAGGCAGCACGCAAGCCCCGTGCGCGTGGTGCGCCGCCCGGTCATGAACACACCGCAGGCCAGAAGCAGCATCATCACGCCCGCAATCCCGTAGCTCGCTCCCGAAAACGGCAGCCAGACCGGAACCAGCATCAGAGGCAGCGGCCACGCCTGCGGCCCGTGAGCCTGCATCAGACGCAGCGCCTGCCCGCTTACCGCAAAGGCAAACAGGATATTGCCCGCGTCCGGACGCAGCCCCGCCAGTATCCACCCGCCCTGCGCCACAACGGCCCAGCCCCAGAGCCGGTTCAGCGACCGCTGGCGAACGACCGGATGCCGGGCGAGGTTCATCGCCCAGACGAGGCCAAACAGCGGGAACGCCCCGCGTCCGGCCAGTCGCAGCCATTCGCTGTCCAGACCGAACAGCAGGCTGACGTGGTCGGCCACCATCAGGATCAGCGCCACGGTTTTGATAAGGTCGGTCTGCCCCGGCGTCCAGATAAGCAGCCGCTGGAGCCAGCAGTCGGCCACCACGACCAGAGGGAAAAAAGGATTATCTTCAGCACGCATCAGTCGCCTCCCAAAGTCTTTTCACGTTCCAGCACGCGCACCGTGTCGCGCTCCATCTGCTGCAGGCGGTCGCGCTGCACGTTTTCGTGCACCACCCTCGATACCGCCTCATCCCGGGCGCGAACGTCCGGGCTTTCAGGCAGCGTGACGTCCGGTGAACGCTCCCGGTTTTTCCCCTCGCCCAGCTCGCGCACCAGCTCCCTGACCGCACCGGCAGCATCTTCCGACTTCTCGTCCCCGCGCGCCAGCTCGCGCACCGCATCCTCGGCCCGCTTCTCCAGCTCGTGCCGCTGCTGCGCCTCAAGCGCCTGCTGCGCCAGCACCTCCGGCGGGATTTTCTCGCCGTGCTGCGTATCCGTCCCGTCGGGTACAACGTCAGCCCAGACGCGGCCGCCGGTGATGGCACCCGGATTCCACGGGCGGCCTTCAGCATCGCCAATACGGACCACCACGCCGCTCTGCGGGTTCTCCCGCGCCAGCCGCACACCTTCTGCCATATCCCCCGCCATCAGCGACTCGCCGTTTCGGCTGGCCTGAAGGCCGACAAACGCAGCGTCTCCGCTGCCCATCACGCGCCCTTCACCGCTCAGCCCCTGAAGCCGCCCGTCCCCGTCGGTCAGGGTGCTAAGCCAGACGCCCGCCTGCCTGCCGTTGCGGTCAAAGGCAGGCAGCGCCACGTGCGGCTGCGGGTATTTCCTTCCCGGAGAGATAAACTTTGCCAGCGTAGTCTCAGGCCGCAGCCCGGCCTGGCGCAGCGCGGCGCGGCCCGCCGGGACCTCGCCCAGCCCCTTTGCCGATGCCGTGAGGCGGGCGGCGTTCACCACCGCGCGGTCGTTGCGCGGCTCCACGATGTCGTGAGCGGTGCTTTTCGCCTGCGATTTTTCCATGGCGGCCACCCACTTCTCGCGGTTGTCGGTGTAGACCTGCGCGTGCTGCTTCATGCGGCTCAGCGCCACGTAGGCCGACTCGAAGTTCACCATCTGCTTACGCCCGCCGTCCGTGCCCTGAAGTGAAATGGAGAAAGGCTCGCTCGCGCCCTGGGCACCGTGGACCGTCACGGCGTAGGCGAGGTCGATGTGCTGCTCCGCGCGCTCTGCCGACGGGTTGACCGTGCGGGTCTGCTTCCCGTCCGTCAGCGTGACGCTGTCACCTTTAATGTCGCTGACCGTCCAGACGCTGTTGGCCACAAAGCCCCGCTCGTTGTCGCTCTTCGAAAAGCGCATCCGGTCGCCTTGCGAGACGGCGATGGCGTCCTGGCGGTACAGCGTCACGCCTTCGGTCGCCGCCTGTGCGGGTGAAAGACTGCGGGTATTGCCCTGTTCGTCCTTCAGCGTCACCAGGTGCGCGTCCTTATCCAGCGCGTCTATTCTGTAGTAGGTGTTATCCAGCAGGACCATGCTGCTGGCGTGAGTCTGCCAGGTGTCCATTCGCCGCAGCTCGCCGTCGCGGATGTTTGCCGGCGTCAGCACGGGCAGGATCGCCTCTTTCTCGCCCAGCTCTCCCGCCTCGCGGCGCGCGTCGTGGATCATCGTATTAAGCTGGCGCCGGTCGGCGTTCAGGGCAGTGATCACGATGGTCTGCGCCTGCGCCTGCGGCGTGCGCCCCGTGTAGTCCTTCACGATGGCCTCCAGCAGCGTTGCGGGCTGCCCGCCGGGCGCCAGGTCTCCGGCCTTAATCGCATCGGCAATCGCCTTCTCGTGCTCGCGGCTGAACTCCATGACCGAACCGTCAGGCTGCCACGCGTCCGGCCTGCGCGGAACCTGCTGCGGCGCCACGCTCTCAAGGGTGGTCAGGGCGCTGCCGATATTCCTCTCAATGAGGCTGTACACCGCTGGCCGCAGCGCAGGCGTCTGGCGGACTATCTCATGCATCACCGCCGTATCGATGGCGCTGCGCTTCTGAAGCAGCCGGAAGGGCTGGCCGGGCGCGATGGACTGTAGCTGGTCGGTGTCGCCACTCGATACCGCGCGGCCGCCGCCCCCCGCAATCAGGCTGTACGCCTTCGCCATGTCGGCGTTGCCCACCATCGAGCTTTCGTCGATGAGGAACAGCACGTTGCTGAAGTCCGGCCGCTCGCCGCCGCGCAGCAGCTGCTGTGTGTCGTGGATAAAGGCCGCCAGCGTCTGTGATTCGGGTACGCCCGCATCGCGCATCTCCCCCACCGCCCGGTGAGTCGGGGCCAAGCCGATAACGCGCGGCCGCTGCTCTTCCGGCAGCGTGCCGATGGCCGACATGACTGCCCTGAACTGCGTCGTCTTGCCCACGCCCGCGTAGCCCTGGACCAGGGTAAAGCGATCGGGGGACTCCAGAATCATGCGCGTGGCGTTCTGCTGCCCGTCGGTCAGGCCCGCCAGCTGCGCGTCCGGAACCTTGCCCATCAGCGGGGTGACGGCATCCTTTCCCTCAAGAACGTGGCGGATAATGCTTTTCTCAGCGTTGTAGGACTGACGCGAGACGAGCTGTTGCAGCCCGTTCCCCTGCGAAACGGGGACCGATATCAGCGCCCCGCTGCGCGTCTGGCGCGCAATTTCATCCTCAATCGCGGCCAGGCTGAGCTTGTCCTGTGCGAAATCCTTCGCGGCGGCCATCAGCTGCGGTCGGGTGAACGCCAGCCCGTTACCCTCAAGCGAGGGAATGGCAAGATGGATGGCCTGCTGCTCCGGCGTGTGCAGCGCGGCCTTCTGATGGACCAGCGCGTCGCCAAGAGAGTCCTTTCCGGCGGCCTCCTTCACCTGCGTCGTCACCAAGGTCCAGGCAGACTGGCGGGACAGCTTCTCCTCCGTTTTCTGCACCGTCTGCGCGGAATAGAGCCTGACCTCAGCACCGCTGCGGGCCAGGCCGTTCAGCGTGGCGTTATCCATCTCGCGCTGCGTCAGCGAGGCGTAGACCGTGGCGCTGTCGCTCACCGAGCGGCCCGGCGACTCCACCCAGCCCTGGCCGATCTTCGGTGCCGTGAACGGGCTGTCGCCCGCCGGCAGCACCGCCTGCGTTTTTCGCCCCGGCAGGCTGACGTGGATACCCTTCTCATCGATGCCCGTCACGGTCACGCTGTCCCCGCCCTTCAGGCGCGCGCCCTGCGTCTGGCCCAGCACGGCCAGGCGGTCACCTTCGGTCACCTGAAGGGTGCCGGTGCGGTAGAGGGACCAGCTGCTGTCGAGTTCCGTCAGGCGGGTCACCTGCGTTTCACCCTGCGCGTTGCGCAGCGTCAGGCTGTTGTTACGGGCGGTGACGCGATGGATAACGAAGCGCTCGCGGCTGCGCTCTTCAGCATTCCAGCGCTCCATCACCATGCCCTCCCGGTAGTGATCCCGAACCTGCCGGTGGCGTCCGTCAAGCCACACCGGCTCAAGCGTGGTAATGCTGATATCGCGCTCGCCCAGCACCTTTTCACCTTTCAGGGCATCGCGCACGGTGGCCGCCAGCGCCGCCTGCTCGCGGGCGCCGCTAATCTGCACCACGGCCTCCTTGCCGGCACGAATGCTCTTCGCAAAGTCCGCCGCCAGGCGATCGTAGCGTTCGCGCCTGTCCGGCTCGCTGATGACCGAGACACGGGTTTTCTCGCCGCCCTGCCAGGCCAGCGTACTGACGCCCGCCTCCTTCATCACGGTCAGCGCGCTGCCGGTTCCGGTGCGCTGGCCGCTGTCAGCAATCAGCAGCTGGACGTTATGGCGCAGCGCGCCGTCGAGCAGCGTCAGCGTCTCTTTCAGGGTCAGCTTCTCGCCCTGGTCGACTATCAGCGTGCTGCCGGGAATGAACGTCATCCCTTCAGTCAGTCCGCGCCTGTCGGTGATCAGCTCGCCGCTGAGGCGCTCATCCCTGGCCAGGTTTGCGGCCGAACGGCGGTCAGCGGC
Source organism: Enterobacter genomosp. S (assembly GCF_001631805.1). Lineage (NCBI taxonomy): Bacteria > Pseudomonadati > Pseudomonadota > Gammaproteobacteria > Enterobacterales > Enterobacteriaceae > Enterobacter > Enterobacter genomosp. S. Next base: position 26,307 of record NZ_LVVA01000005.1, read on the forward strand.
CATAATCTGCACGTCGCGGCCCTGCTCGCGCGCCATCATGACAAGCTCCGCAACGCGCTCGCGCTGTCCGGCCGCGCCGCCCTGTCCTGAGATGATGGCCACCGGAGAGCGGTCCTGCGCCAGCACGCTGACGGCATCCCCGAACGCCCGGCTGCGGGGCACGCTTTTGTCGGGAAAGACGTCCACGCGGCCCTGCTGCTGAAGCTCGCGCGACAGCGCCGACACGGACAGCTCGTCCAGAACATGAACGTTTGAGGTGAACAGCCCCTTCTCTTTATCGAGCGGGATCAGCTGCTCGTTTTTGATGGCCGCATCGATGCCTTCCCGCGCCTGCTCAATCATGCCGGGCCGCGCGGGCAGCTGGCCGAGGGTGGTGGCCAGCAGTTCTGAGTAGGTAAACCGCGCCCGCCGGTCGCTCAGCATGGCAATGCTCTGGCTGACCGCCGCGGGCGCATCAGGGGATTCCGGAGTGCTCACCGGAACGGCACCTTCACGTACCCGCAGGTCTGCGGCCTCACGGTAGGCCTGGATATCAAAGCCCGTCTCCTTCAGGGTGGCCATCCATTCGGCCATGCGCTGCTCCGGATCGACCTTCTGCTTGGACTGGCGGGTATCGAGTGCCGCCACGTCGCGCGACTTCAGGGATGCATCGTCCCCGACCGCCTCGCGTATGGCCTTAGTGCGGCTGGAGTACGGCTCCGTCGGGACGCCCTTCAGCTCCCACATCCCGTGTTTGCCGACCGTTTCGGTCTCGTAGCCCATTGCCGTCACGTCGTCCTTCAGCGCGGCGCGGTACAGGCGGCCAAAGGCTATCTGGTTCGCGTAGACGTTTTCGATAAAGCCGGTCTTTCCGATTTTGTCGCTGCTGAGCGTGCGCCAGGTTCCGTCGTGCTGCGTGACGTTGGCCACCACGGCATGGGTGTGCAGCTGCGGCTCCTGGTCGCGGCTGGTATCGTGGTTGAACAGCGCCATCACCAGGTTGCCGGTCAGCTGCGTCTCGCTTTTGCCGTCGGTCATGACGCGCGTGGAGGCCAGCGCCTCGATCTGCTTAATGGCCGTGTCCACGGCGCGGTTGTGGGCGTCGATGAGGCGCGTGTCGCCGCCCAGCATGGCCATCACCGAGATGCTTTTGGGCGCTGAAAACGTCAGGTCGTAGCCAGGACGGTGTTTGTTGGTCCCGTCCTGGGCGCGGCTCAGATCGCTGCCGTCGGGGAGCTTTCCTTCCAGCACGCGGGTGAAGGTTTTCACGTCCACGCTGCCGCTGAGTCCCAGCGCCTTGGCGCCTTCACCCGCCCAGCGTTCGCCCATGCTGCCGATAACGTAGTAGTTGTCCTTGTCGGTATAGTAGTTGCCCGCGCTGCCGGCAGACTTAACCGAGCCGATGCTCATCATCAGATGTATCCTCCCGGCTCAAGATCGTCGTCATGCGTCCTGTGAACGTTGATGTTCACCTCTTCACGCCTCTGCCGCTCCTGCGGCGTCAGCTCGTCCTGCTCCGCCTGCCAGGCCTCCCAGGCAGCCATATCGACCACTTCGCCGCTTTCATCAATGCCCGGCGGCAGCTGTTCTGCCTCCTCTGCCTTCGTCTCGAGCACCGATTCGGTGCCGCCGGAGCCCGCAACGGCGGCGGTCGCAGCAGCAGAGGTACTGGCTGCGACAGGCGCAGGACGTGGCGTTATAACAGGGGCAGGCTGTGGCTGCTGTGGCTGCTGTGGCTGCTGTGGCTGCTGTGGCTGCTGTGGCTGCTGTGGCTGCTGTGGCTGCTGTGGCTGGCCAGCATTCTCCGGGCCTGCCACCGGAGCAACGACTTCCGTATCCGGCTCGAAAAGCATGGCCACGCTGCGGGACTCGGCCTCCCGGGCCGCGAGCGCCGCATTGAGGCGCTGCTCGGCCTTGTCATCGATACGGCGCTGAATGAATTCAGGCGCCACCTTCGGGCGCTCCTGATATTTCAGGGCCATCTTCACCGCCGGATACGGCCCGGGAAGGGTGACGTAGCAGGACAGGTCGGGCAGCGTCTGGATATCGGAGTAGCTGACCAGGGTCACGCGCTCCATATCCTTGCCGACCGACGTACCGTCACGCACCGGGTCCACACCGTAGGAATACTGCTCTGAGGCCTTGAGGATTTCTTTCTCGCCGATTTCACCGGCGGCGAACTCGGCGATATTTCTGGAAGGGGAACGGAAGAACGCGCGGGTGTTCAGCACGTCGAACAGCGTTTCCGCGGGCTTCTGGCCGTAGATATCCTCCAGCTGGGCATAGGACTGGATGCCGATGACGTAGCAGCCGCCGAACTTACGCGCCTCCGGCAGGATTTCAACCAGGTCCGGCAGCTTGTGCAGGGTCGGCAGTTCGTCGGCAAAAATCCAGACGCGGCGGTTGCGGTTCTCCCCCATGGCCAGCAGGCCACGGATGGCAATGGACAGCCACATGGAGATGACCGGCTTCAGGGAGGCATGAGTATCGGCATTGGATGAGATAAACAGCCAGCCGTTCCGCCCGTCTTCGCGCACGCCGCGCATCCAGTCGCGGATGGTGAAGGGTTCGCCGTTGTGCTCAATACCCTGAAGGTAGCGGATGGCCTTGACGTAGTTGGTCAGCACAGCACGAATCGAGATAGCCGTCTTTTCAATTTTTTCTTCAACCAGGTTTGCCGCCGGAGAGTTCTGCAGGTACGAGCGCAGCTTCTCAATCTTGATGGAGAGCAGCGTGTCGACCAGCTTGCTGTAGCTGCGGTCCTTGTCGTTACGCATCAGGTAGGCCGCTTCGGCAAAGATGGTGCGCCCGGAGCCCTGCCAGAAGGGGTCTTCTTTCGTGCCCATCGGGATGAGGGTGTTGGAGACGTTGTCGAAGTCAGGCTGCGTCAGGCACTCCCGCCACAGGTCCCATGCAGCGCAGCGCGCATCCAGAGGGTTAAGGATTTTATCTGTGGCCGGATCATAGTAGCTTTTGACGAACTCACAGGAGCGGTCATACACGATGACCATATCGCCACGCTGGCGGGCGTAGTTCATCAGACGGCGGATAACTTCTGATTTACCGGCCCCCACGGTACCGTGCAGACAGAAGTTCTGGATCTCCGAGTCCTTAATAAGCGGCAGCTCACCGATTTTGATGTCGGATGCGAGACCGTCGCGCCTGAGCATTTTCGCCACCGCTTTCGGGTCATCAGTCAGCTGGCGCCCTCCCGTTATCTCGTCCTCACTCTGCTGCTTACCCTGATGGCCCAGAATCCAGGTGGTGACAAAGAAGGTAATAACGCACACCACGGCCGCGATGATGGCGGCAAGAATAAAGGCCGTCCAGACCTGGTCTGCGCACCACTGGATATATTTGTCCTGCAGTATTTGCTGCGCGTTGTACTTCAGCTCATGGCCGTAATAACGGATGGTATAGACAGGCTGGGATTTGAAAATATCGCGCATGGGGGCAAGCGTCTGACACCAGTAATAAACCATGCCATTAACAAACGTCTGCCACGACAGCTTCACGGTGAGCGTCAGGGCAACGATGATCCCGAAGAGAATAACGAGACAGTACAAAATGATGTTGGCGATCTGGCTGAACATGCGGATGCGCATGCTCGCGATCTGACCGCCCTGGGTCATATCCTTGGCATTAAAACTCATGATGTCGGTCCGGTGGTGTGTGCCGTCACACTGGCGGCAAAGGCAAAGTATTCCGGCGTTGCCGGCAACCCTTTATGACCGCACAAAGATTTGTGCAGCCATAAAGCGTTAGTATTGAAAAAGGGGATGGAGAGCAACGGAACAGTAAACGCCGTTAAGCAGTCAATTTAAATCTCCTAGAATTTGATTCAATGAAAATTAAAAGACTCCGCCGAAGGCGGCAGCACCTCACAAGCGAACAAGTAAACTTCGCACCTGCTCACCGTTCATGTGAGGAAAAAATCTTGAAAATTAAGAACTAAGGAGCGCAAAATTCACTAACCGAACGATTAAATTCGGTTAGTGAAGAGCAGGAAATCATATTTTATTGCAGTTTAATTCCTTTATTTCTAACCGATTCAATAACAGACGTCAGGGTAGCTAACTGATAACGACCAAGGTCAATATTCATCACCATAAGTGTTAACAAAAGACTAAAACCGGTAACAACAATGAAAACAACTACATTAATACCGTTATATGCAGAAAAAAATGACAAGCATGGGAATATAGCAAAAATAGCCACTCCATAAGCTTTACATTTCTTTGCTAAAAAACCAAAGAACAACGACCTTTTCCTGAAAGATTCAGGTAAAGAAAGGAAGAGTGAGCGGGTATTCGCGGTTGCAATGATAGAAAAAACGCCCACAACTGCTGCAAAAATCATTGATGCAGTCCTATCAAGACCCGTAGAAAGATCACTTACCCCATATGAAAAATATGAAGAAAGTAAAAACCAAAACATACATATCAAGCCAGGCCAGATACAACTCCAGAATGAGGGGATCGTTAAATCCTTCTCAGTCAAAATTAATTTTAACTCTTCAATTTCACCTTGTATTATTTTATGGGTTAACATCCCTTCCTCCCTATCCCTTGGATTTCTCGTTTTTTAATTTAGCTGCCTTATCCAGTAGTTCTTTAGTTGAATCCGCGCCAGGCAGTCTGGTTTGATGTTCTTTCTTATCATTATAAGTATCTTTGAAATCATTTTCTTTTGTTTTGTGGTCTCTTTCCAATTCAGCATTCTCTTTTCTTACATCAACGCCTTGCTGTTGTATGTTTTCACGGGTTTCCTGATGCTGTTGTTTATTCTCTTTAATCATTCCATCCACTTTCTGATCCACATTATCCTTAATACCCGTCTCTTGCGTTATAGCATCGATACGACCAGAATTTTGTCCGTAGTCGGCCATTACCGAATCAATGTCTCCACCACCTGCCGCCCCTGTCATATTCTGACCGATGCTTTCGCGACCCTGTTGATACGTGCTATCAATCCTGGGTTCAACCTGCTCTTTGACGAATTCACGCGCCAGGGCTTCACGCTGCGCCGCAATTTCAGGAGAACTGGTGTTGGTCAGAATGGCCTCAGCATCTTGCGGAGCACGATGCTGAACATAGTTTGCAAACTGCTGAGTCAGATTTTCGCTCATCTGGCCATTCATGCTCTCTGTGCGCGAAGCCATTTCACTGTACTCATGGCTGCGTGTCCGGCTGCTTGTATACTGGTCATAGCTGCTTTTGGCACTGGAGAGCGACGCGGCAAACTGGTCAACACGCGAGCTAGCATTATTATCGGTAATATTGCCTGATGTGGTGGTTTTACGGCTGGTAAAGTAATCCGATGCTTCCTTAAAGTCTTTCGCCGCCTGGCTGCTGGTATCATGCCTACTTTCATGAGATTCCCTTTCAGATTCGTTTGTCGAGTCAGTAGAGCCACTTGATGCATTCACTCCTGCACTGATTCTAGCCCCACCTTCAGCACTGAGCCCTGTAGCCCATTTACCCAGTTTCCCTGCCAGTTGATCACCACTACTCCATTTTGCATTACCATATATCTCACCTGATACCGTTCCCTTCCTCGACTCATCCATCAACTGCTGGAAAGACTCTTCATTACTTATGTTATGGGCCTTAGCGTTAGCAACAACCGCGTTCCACATCTTACTTCTGGCCATCGAATCCTGAGAGGATTCAGTACTGTCAGCCCCCATCGTCATCGAGGAACTGGTCCCCATATTAGTACCGAACTGCTTTAGGGTATTCCACGCGCTCGTCACGCTCTGGTTATAACCATGCAGGGCATTTTCTGCCTGAGCCTCGGATTCTCTGGCCATCTGCTGCTGTGCGCTGGCAATCTGACGGCCGACGTTAATATCTACCGGCAGTTTCGACATCGCGCTACTGGTATCCCAGATCATTGAACCGTCACGAGTCTGGGTTCCCATTCCACCGTTTGAAAGCTGCCGACTCATCTGGCCGAACAGGGTCGAACTGTTGGTGTTAAAACTGTTCCCGCTGACGTTTTCGGTTTGCATATTCGCGTAAGAGTAGTTGCCGTCCACCGCTCCCGCAGCCGCCATCGCCGCCGGGCTGATGGCTGAAGACGCCAGGTGGCTGTAAAGGCTTGAGAAGCTCGAACCCAGGCCTTTCAGGATCCCCCACGCCAGCGGCGGAATAAGCATCGACAGGTAGCCCGCAGTGGTGGCGAGGTCCGAGTATTTCAGCTGCACCTGCGACAGCTCGGAGAGCACCACCGGTGAACCGTTCGCCTTCGCATAGAACGTCATGCAGCTGTTCAGGATGGCGTAAAGCAGCGGCCAGCTCTGCACCCACATAATCGCCATGACGTAGCCCTTCAGCACGTTAAGCGTGACCGCGTTAAACATGCCGCCCAGTACCATGAGGGGGAAGATGCCGATGGTCAGCCCCACAATCAGCGTCTGGGACATCGGGAGGGAGCGCAGGGCCACCTGGCCGACCGTCGCATGCGCCAGGCGCTGCTTCTCCATTGAGGACGTGGTGGCGATGTTCAGCAGGCTCGATGTGTCGCCGTTACGTGCCGCATAGCCCATGATGCCGTCGCGCAGGGCGTTCATCGTCACGTTCTGACGGATTATCTGCGAGGCGCTCGCCCCCGAGTTGTAGAAATAGCTGTAGCTTTCCCCGAGCATCTGGTTTAGCAGCAGATCGGGGTTCGGACGCCCGCCAAAGATCCAGCGCGCGTAGTAGCTCCAACTCTTTCCACCAGTTTGGGTATCAAGGCCCAGCTTCTGTTTGAGAATCACCGCGGCTTCTGCGCAGGATAAAAATGCCTTTATCTCTGTTTGTCCCTTATCACCGGTGGTCGTAAAATTTTTATAGTTCGGTACCTGACGCAGCGGGCTGGGTTTAGAGAAAATGATGGTGTAGGGATCGGTGCTGTTCATCAGTTCGTCAAGGGTGTACTTACCGTTGAGGAAGATGTCGCCCATCACGCAGTTCTGCACGTAGTCCGGGAACAGCGTGGCAATTTCCGGATTCTTCGACATAAAGTCGGTACTTCGCGCGACCAGGTTTGCACCGAAGAGCATGCCGGTCTTGCTGTAGGTCACGCTGTCCGGCTGCGAAAAGACCATCTCGTAGCCCTGCACCAGGGCGTGCCCGATGGTGGTCGTCAGCGACGCCGGTAGCGCAAGCCCGACCGGCACGTTATCCACCTGGTACACCTTTGTCAGATCGCTGTTGTCGATAATCTGCACCGGCGTACGCACGCTGACCAGCAGGGACATCAGAACGATCGTGGCTATCCAGCCCAGCATGTCCATAATGTTATGGCGGCGCAGCCAGGAGACGGCCACGACCAGCACCGAGAGCGCAGTCACGATCCGGCGGATGATGGCCCAGCTGTCGGTGTTCATGAAAGTCACTATCGCGTTCAGCGTCTGGCTCAGCCAGTCTCCGCCCGCAATCACGTATATGGCCTGCATCAGCGTGCCCCTCCGAAGTGATAGTTGTTCTGATAGCGCTGAAGCATGCGGGCCGAAACCTGCTGGCGCATGTAGCTCATCTGGCGGTCAACGACCAGCAGCGCGTCCTGCTGCACCTGCACCTGTGCCTGGAAGGACGCGATCTGCCGCGTGGCTTCGTTGAGGTTGTTATTGATGCTGTCGATAACGGCCTGGTCATAGTTACCCGTGGCCATCATGGCCCGCGCCTGTTGCACCATCTCCTGAATGTACTGAAGCAGGATGTCGTAGCCGATGTAGTCCGTCAGCTGGTAGACGAGGCTGTCCGAGACGCCCAGCATCATCGGGTCCACCAGGTACTTGAAGACCGGAATGGTGGTGCCGGAGATAAACCCCTTCTCCTTGTCGGTCAGTGCGGTGTCCGTGGCGGCCTTGTTCTGGATGCTGGAGAGAATGTCCTTTATCTGATTTTTGAGGGCATTCTTTTCGCTGATGGTGACGGTCGCGTCGGCTGCCACCTTCAGGCACTTCTCGCTGTCGTTGCAGTGGTAAATTCTCGCCGTCCCACCCTCCATTACTGCCTTAATGATGTCGCGGTCGGTAGTACGGGCAGGCAGAGGCGTGATGTTCCCCTTCTCATCAAAAATCAGGGTCCCGGTGAGGGTCATGATGAATTCCCTCAGCTCTTTGTTCCCGCTGAACATGCCGTTCTTGCCCAGCGAATGCCAGATGATGTTGATGTTTTTGGTGATGCGCTCTTCGTCCTCTTTCCCGGCCTTATCACGCACCTTGTCGAGGCTGCCCCCCACGGTGCAGCCCTGGCGGGATGCCGCCCAGTCCGCAAACATATTGCTTTCACCGGCAATGTCCTGGCACACCTTGGTCTGGGAGACCTGAGTACGCGGGAACAGCCCGCCGACAATGCCCTGTGCGGCCTGGCAGGAGCTCAGGTTCATGCTGTTGATGTCGCTGGCCATCTTCTGGAGGAAGTCCTTGGCCGTCTTGATTTCCGGCACGGTGGTTTGCAGGGCGAGGTCAAAGAAGTAGCCCGCGGCGTTGGACATAATCTGCTTGGCGAAGCGCTGGAGCTGGTCGCTGTTGATATAGCTGAACGAGCCGAGGTAGGCATCGATGCCCCCGCACCCGGCGTTGATGTCGGGTAACGACATGGAGACCAGCTGGACGGTCTTAACCTGAGTGCGGGCGTAAAGCGAGCCGCCTGTGGCATAGCCCGCCGCCTGCCCCTGCCAGACCTGTGGCTGGCTGGTATTGGACGCAAAGCCCAGCTTGTTGAAGAAGCTGTTCATGTCGCTGTTCACGTCGGCGCTCACGCTCGCTGAACACGCGAGAAGGAGGCCACACAGCATGGAGAGCGGTTTACGGATGAACATCTGCGTCCTCCTGACCTGCCAGCAGGGCGCGCTTTTTCATTTTGCGCTTCAGGAAGAAAATCCGCCGGTTTGTCTCAATAACGTTCAGGCCCGAATAAACGACGGCGGCAACGGCCAGCCCGCCGCTCAGCGCGAAAAAAATCAGCGGAATAAAGTACATCAGCACGTTCCACAGATCTTTTACCTGCCGGTGCCCGTCCCTGAGCCAGTCGTCAACGCAGGCATCAAACACATATACCAAAAAGATACGGGACAGTATGCCCGCGATAAGCAGGATGCCCGCCCATTCCAGATAAGCGGCATGACGGGCGTCATTTTTTCGCGCATTCAGCGTAATAAGCTCAGGCGTTGTCAGTCCCTGCATCGTCAGTGACGTCTTCATATCGTGTTCCTTCAGGTCGTTATTATGTTCAGCCATTGTTACCCGCTCCGCGCATCTGGAGGACGGTGTCCATGCGGGCCATAAAGCCCTGTTCGTCCGTCGCCCCCTGAAGCAGCGGGAGGGCTTCAAGGGTGTTTACGTTCACGAGAAAGGTTGTCGGGGTTGCCACGGGCAGGTTCGGGAAGAAGGTCTTCATCACCTCCGGCGGCGCGGGCAGGGCTTCCGGAAAGGCCGCATCACCCTGGCCGTCGATGGTGTAGGCCATCACCCCGAAACCAACCTGCTGCGAGAGCGACTTCAGCACCGGGTCGAACTTGTGGCAGTAAGGGCAATGTCCCTGCATGAACAGCACCACCTTCCAGTCGGCCAGGTTGACCTGCTGTCCGTTGCTGAGGCGGTACCAGACGGGTGGTCTGGCGGGCGCGGGCCGTGCGGCGGCGGTATCCGGCTGCTGCGCGCCGGTCGCTGCACGTATGCCCTGCGGGTTCCACAACGATTTGATCTCGTCCAGCGTGGAGGCCTGTGTGGCCATACTGAAGATAAGCGCGGCGGCCGCGATCGCTGAGTTAGCCTTCATGATGCCCGCCCTCATCCTGACGCTTCTCTGCCTCGCGGGCCTGCGCGATCCAGCGGTTAACGATGCGGTAGCTGCCCCACAGCGCCATCGACAGGCCGATTATCTGCGCCAGCGTAACGGCCATGGACGGGTTGTGGCGCACCAGGCGCGACACGATATGAAACCAGATGCCCAGGCTCAGTACCCAGAGTCCGGGCACGTCAAACTCGGGCAGGCGAAAACGAAATCTGCGCATGGAAACTCTCCCTGTTTTAAAAGTTGGGGGCAAAATCGGTTGAAACGTTGAGGAACTGCTTCGCCAGGTCGTCCTGGCTGATAAATCCGTAAGAAACGGGTTTGACGGTGCCGCTTTTCGGGTCGGCCAGCATCAGGGCCGGGAAGTGGCTGATGCCGAGGCGAGCCGCCTGCCCGCTGTCAATACGGGTGTCCGGCAAAAGCGGATTTACGATGCCGTCCACCGAGACCGGGATAACGCTGAGGTGATAGGTCTCGCGGAAGTTGTTGATCACCTGGGCCAGCTGGCCATCGATCGGATCCTGGCCGCGGTAAAAGAACATCACGCCGTAATGCTGCGCCAGGGTCTCGATAGCGCGGCGCTGGTCGGCAAAGTCGGCGGCCAGCTGGTTGCGAACCGTGCCGTTGTAGTGGCTGTGCTGGAGGTTATAGTCCAGCTCCGGATGTTCAAGCATCGCCTTTTTGGCGCTCATCGAGAACAGCCCGGCCTGCTGTGTCCAGTAGTTCTGTAGCCGGAAGTACCGGACAAAGTTCTCCACGCCCGGATACAGAATGGCCTCGTACATGGCGCGCTTCGTCGCCTGCTGGAGCGTGGCGAGCTTTTCCATAATGTCCTGCTGTGCGGGGGCGGGCGGCGTAACCGTGGTTTCGGCATCAGGACGCCTCTGGTTCTCGTTGTACCACTGCCATCCCGCGTCGTTTGCTGACACCGGCAGGGCAGGCATCACAGCCGTCAGCCCCACAGCAATGCTGATTAAGGTGCGTTTATTCATGGGACCTCCTTATTGCGCCTTCAGCTGCGCGGCGATTTCTTCCTGCACCCGCCGGGTCAGGACATCGTTGTCCGGAATGTTCTGGTTGTTCTGCAGGTCTTCGTAGAAGTTCGTGAAGTCCAGCGCGTCGAATTTGATTTGCTGTAACTCGGTCTGGGTGATGCCGCGGCAGTCCGGGCTGCTGGCGCTGCCGAACCCGATATGCAGCTGGCCGTTGCGCCCCTGCTGCTGCACAATCTGCGCAAGCTTTGAATCAAACTGGCAGTAGCTGCGCTTCTTCTCCAGACACACGCCCAGGGCCTTCTTCGAGCAGAATTCCCCGACGCTTACCGTCAGCTTTTTCTCCTTCGCCTTGCCGAGCGCCTTCTCGTCACTGCTGCAGCTGGCCAGGCCGACGTCCTGGCCCCAGCCGGAATCCTTGCAGCAGTTGCTGAAGCCCGCCGCAAACTTCTTGCAGAACTTCGCGCTGCCGGTAAAGGCGCGGACGTTGACGCTGTTAATCGCAGCCGCATCCTTACCCGCTGTGGCAAGGGCCGCGAGCGCCGAGACCACCGGCGCAAAGTCGTTGTTGCTGCCCTGCTGCGCGCGGTCGCACTCGCCGTCGAGGCAGAACGTGTCCCCGCCGCATATCATCACCTTGCCGGCGGTGCGCGTTTCGCAGGAGTAGGTGGCGTATTCATGAAGACAGCCGCTGCCGTCTTCAGCCGTGAAGGCGCAGCTGCGCGAGGCCAGCGTGCAGGCGGCGTTATCCGTATACGTTTTGCAGCTGCCGTTATCGGCGGCCTGGGTCATGTACGTGTCGCGGTACTGCCAGCAGGCCTGCGTCACCGGATAGGTTATGCCGTCGACGACCACCGTTTTCGTGCTGCCCGGCGAGATGCACTCGGTTTTTTTGAGCGTACCTTCGCTCTTGCTGAACGGACAGGATTCGTTCCAGACCACGTCTGGTACCCATTTTTTGGCGGGAATTTCAATCTGGAGCGTAACGGTGAAGCTGTAGCGCATATTGCTGTGCTTCCAGATTGAATCTGTAGTGGGATTGTTTCTCCTGGTACGAATGGAAAACACCATCCCAGCGCCTTTCTTCAGCTGCATACCGCTACTCAGCACCAGGCTACCGGTATCGTTATCCATGGAAATCAACCCGAAAGGCGTGGTTACTCGCATAAACCAGTTAGGATTACTGAACGCCAGACGTTTATTCCAGGAATAGGTAGCTGTTGCAGCAACAACCGTCCCTGTCACCGGCGCAGTCCATGTTCCTGTGTATCCCGCTTCGGAGGAAGCAAACGAAATATTCTGAGACTGGATAACAATCTGTTTTGTTTCAGATGTATCTTCATAGTGGCCGGTAATGCTGGCCGTGCGCGTACAGGCCTGCTCAACCAGCAGGTCGCGCTCACAGGTATAGTTGGTGAATTCGCTGCGGCTGATGTTCTGCGCGCTGCACTGTAGCTGTCCGGTCTGGCCGATGATGCTGTCAGCGCGCCCCTGCACGTCCTTACTGGCGGTAATGAACGGCGCGTCCTGAGAGATAGTCTCCTTCGGGTTGTTAATGAAGGCGTCGGTCACCGCCTTCGTGGCCTCATTGGTGGTCCAGCCGGTGGCCGCATCTGCCTTCAGCGCCCCGTCGCCGGTTGCCGTCACGCCACCGTAGTATTTTGTCTCCGCAGGCGAGGCGGTATAGCCCGGAAGCGTGGCTGACGGGTTGAAGTTACTGAGGCTGCTTTCCCCCTGCCCCTTGATCTGTTTTGCAAAGTCGGAGCCGGCTTTATACTGCGCGTCCGCATCAGCTCTTGCGTAAGCACTGAACGTGAGAGCCAGGAGCGCTAAAAGTGAGACGACCGGTACATGCCGTTTCATGCGTTGCCTCCCTTAGCCAGCAGTGCCCGCGCCTCATCGCGGCAGTCTCCCTGCTCCGCCACTTTCCCGAGCGCCTGCTTCAGGCGGAGGTTGCCGCGGATGACGTCGTGCCCACTTTCGCAGTACACCACCAGGGACGGCACGCTGGTGATGCCGTACTCACGATAGCGGTTGGGATCGATGGCCACGCCGGAGGCGCTGCCTTCCTGGACCAGCGACATGACCGCGTCAGCGGTGGCTTTCATATCGTTGTTGACCATCCCGCGCAGCACGGCGGGAATGCCGTAGCGCCGCGCCTCGGTCAGCATGCGCTTCAGGCCGGTTTCCGGAATGGCAAAGGAGACAAAGTACAGCGCCCCGTGCGTCGGCTTATCCTGCTGAGCCTCCTGCTGGCGCTGCTTCAGCCCGCCGATAAAGCGGGTGTCCTCTGCCGGGAGCGGGTTCTGCCGCACCTGCTGTGAGAGCATGTCACGCAGCGCGCCGTGGTCCTGCGCCCGCAGCTGCTGGCTGAAGGTTTCCTGGTCGCGGATGAACGCGCGATCTGCTTCAGTGTCCGCCATCGCCTGAAGGCAAACTGCCGACATCAGCAGGCCCGCGCACGGTCCCGTAATCTTATTCATGGATTTTCCTTTTCTCAGAGGAAGACGCAGTTACGCTTGCGCCAGAGCAGATAGCCGTAGTTTTTCTTCGTGTTCGGCGGGTTTCGCCCCGCTTCCCAGCGCATCACCGTCCGACCGAAGGGATGGCACTGCGCAACGTCCGGATGGGTGTTCACCATCTGGTAGCGCCAGCGGGTCTTGGGGATGATCGGCGACGGATACTCATTGCAGACCTTCGTGTCCTCACCGATGCTCTCCATGATTTGCCCCTGGCGGTGCAGCTTGAACGCCATGCGCTCGCTGACCAGCACCGACGACTGAAGGGGACTGGACTCGTTGCTCACCCAGCCGTTGAAGGGATACATCGTCCCCTGAGAGCCTGCACACCAGAACAGCGTGTCTATGGCGGTTTTCGCCGCGCTGGCCATCGCGTCGGCCGCACACGCTCCCTGCGCGATGGGGTTGGCAAAGATGACCGCTTCCGGATTGAGAATGGAGGTCAGGGCACTGTCCCCCCAGGTCGGGTCAATTTCAGACAGGTAGCCAATATCGAGGTCCCCGCCCTCAAGACATCCCACGGAGGTGATAATGTTCAGCCAGTACGTCAGCGGGTACTTGTACCAGTGGACGTGGTAGAACGCGCCGTTCACCGCCTTGTCCTCTTTCTTCGCGGTTCCCATCCCCATCTTGCCGAGGTTGATGGAAAAGCCGCCGAGGTTCACCATGCAGCCCGGCGATCGGGTCACGTCAGTCAGCGCCATCGGCTCCCAGTACCCGATGGCCAGGCCAATTCGCGCCACAGGCGTCATCGGGCAGATCTGGATGGGGCTGCCGGGGTTCTTCGTGTCCGGCAGGTCGCCGCCCGTCACCGACGTGCTGCCGAGCGAGAGCGGAAACATGCAGCGCCAGCAGATATCGGTGATCGGATTCACGAAATTGCCGTCGCAGGCCGCGTCGGCCGAGGCAGAGTGGCTGTTACCCCAGAGCAGCAGCCCGATGAGTGCGGTAAACAGCGTCCTCATGGCGTGCCTCCCGCGTCATGCTCCGTGAGCAGCGGGGGAATCATCTCCACCTGCAGACGCAGCCCACTTGGCGCTGCCGTCACCCGGGCCGGGACCTGGCTGATGCCGAACCGCGCGGTGAGCGCGCCGTTCTGATCGAAGAAGATCCGGCTGTCGAGCGCCTCCGAGGTCTGCGGGATATTGCCGCGCACCAGGATAATGCGCGAAACCAGCGTGGCGGGCTTCTGGCGCCGCACCCACGCCAGCTGGTCAGGATCGTCGCCGTCGATAAAGAGCAGCGTCTGGTTAAAGGGCACCACCGCCAGCGGGTTAAACACCTGGCCCGCGCGGGCAAAGACGTTGCCGTGCCCGTCGGCCAGGTCCCTGTCCACCCGCACGCTCGGATCAAACCAGCGCTTCTCATAGCGCACCGCGCGGGTGATCCCCGCCACGGGCGGCGGGCGCTGGCTGTTGCGCACCACCCGCTCCTTAAAGTCTCCCATCTTTTTATCCATCTCGCCGGACTGCTGTAGCGCCTGAAGCCGCTGCTCAATCACGGTCAGCATGTCCGGCTCCGCGACCGGCCACAGGTCGCCCCAGGTACCGAGATCTGACGCGGCAGTAACGGAACTCAGCAGCATCATGCTCAGGGCAAGGGCGCGCATTACGCCCCCTCCTTCATCCGGCGGGCCACGTCGGTCTGGATTTCACGCGTGATGTCCGGTGCCCCCTGCACCACGGCAGGGGCAACGAGGATGAGTCCACGGTGACGTACCTGCCAGTCGCGCAGGCTGGCTTCCAGTGAGGCGTTAAAGCGCTCCGAGAGCGCCTTCGTCTGCGCCTCGTCGAGCGAGCGGCGGCTCGCGCTGTCAAAGAGGGCATCCACGGTCGCCTTCATGTCAAAGGCGGCCACGGCGGGCATGCTGAGGCGGCAGGTCAGCCAGCTGATGCCCGCGCTGGCAACCAGCGTGCCGGCAATCAGCGAGGCGGTGAGTAACGTGCGTTTTTTCATCGGATTTTCTTCCCTTCATGCTCTTCCAGCCAGCGCTCCAGCGAGGCCATTTCCGGTCCGGACTTTTTCCAGGCCAGCTCCCACACTGCGTCATGAATGCTTGCCCCCTCGCGCCGTCGCTGCTGCACAAACTCGAAGTCGGGGCCGTCTGAGGAGTACATTGCCCGGCTGAGCGGGTCGACGAACAGGCGGTGCCAGGACGTGAGGTGCTCAACGGAGAGCATGAAGCTGCTGAACCAGTTGTCCTTTGCGCTGCCGAAGCGGGCAATCATGTCGCGTTGCAGCTGCGAGTACTGGTCCGGGTACAACTGGTTGTACTTGGCGAATTCCTTGGCCGACTGCTTGAGGATAATTTTGTAGGAGGAGTTGCCCCATGCCGCGCGCGCGGCGCTGGAGGCCGTATCCGAGTCAAAGTCGACGATATTCTGCGTGATGGTGATATACGACCCGGTATGGCGGCGCGCGGTGCGGTAGCCCTTCTCGATAAACGCCCCGACCTTGTTGTTTTTGAAGTCCAGCAGACGCCAGCCCTCGTCGATCACGTTCAGCTTCTTCAGGCTGCGCGGCGTACGGTACATGCGGTTCTCGATGTAAAGAATGAGCGAGAACATGACTGCTACCAGAAGGGACGGCCTGTCCTCCAGTCCGCCCAGCTCCAGCACCACCATACGGGCGTCGTCCCTCAGGGACGGCTCATCGGAGTTGAAGTAGCTGCCGTAGACGCCGTCGCGGGTGTACTGGGTCAGCAGCACCAAAATCTCATCGAGGCGGCTGCGGATGGTCGGTGAGCCTTCATACTCTCTGCTGTCGCGGGCCATCACCAGGTAGTCGACCACGTCATCGATGCGCGACTGGTTTTTCTTGGCAAGCCAGGTGGCCTTCACCGCCTTGAGCAGCAGGCCCTCGTGCACCTCGTCCAGGTTCCCGTTGGGGCTGGCCATCACCGACAGCTGGTCGCGCAGGCGCTCGGCCATCTCATCAATGGTGTCGTCAGTGATGTTGGCAAACGGGTTAAACTTCAGCGTCTCGCCGTCGAGGTATACCCCGCCCATGTTCTCGCACAGGGACTTGTAGCCATCGCCCATATCAAACACCACGGCAAAGCCGCCGGAGTCGATGACGCTGCGTATCAGGGGCTGAATAAGCCCGGTCTTGCCGGCGCCAGAGGTGCCGCATACCGCCATGTTAAAGTTGGTGTTACCCATCCCGCGGCTGAACAGGTCGATAAACGCCAGCTGATTGCGGTAGGTCGGTGCCAGCAGGCCGGAAGTGGCGAGCGGGCTGTCGGCCACCACCGGCGCGAGATTCGCCACGTTAAAGCTCTCGGCGCGCTGCACCACGCCGGACTCGCGCAGCTGCTTAAAGAGACCGCCCCCCGCCATGAACGGCAGATTCACGAGGAAATTACGCATCTGGTTAAAGCGCGGGGAGATCAGCTCAAAGCCGTTCTTGCGAAAACTGTTCAGGACGTCCTGCTCCACCTTCAGGGCAACCTCCTGGTCATCCCGGCAGAAGACGGTCATGTTGAGGAAATAGCTCACCAGCGAGGACTGGCCGGACGACAGGCGCTGGCGCAGATCGCCCCACTCCTTCGCCTCCTGCTCCACACCCGGGAAGAACTTGGCGTAGCTGGTTTTGGACTTCTTCTCGAGATCCATAAACTTCAGGTTGGCCTCGTTCTGCGCCTTCACCTGGTCCTCGACGCTGAGGACCAGCGTCAGGATAAACGGGCAGGAGACGGACAGCTCCGGGTTCAGCAGGTTGCTGTAGTTGTCGGCCATGTTCCACAGAAAGGCCATCTCCGGGTTTTTGGTCAGCTGGAAGTTCATGATGCGCGCAGTGCTGTTGCGCCCGTTCTCGCGCAGCCCCAGCGTCATATGGTCAGCCTTCACCTTCAGGTCAAAGGTATCGTCCACGCACTGGTAGTTCAGGTCCTTGAGCGGATCGAGCTCGCGCGCCGTCGGGTACAGCGCATCCGGATTGTGGTTGATCATCTCGCCGGCAATACAGATAAAGGCGTCAGCATCCACGCTGCGGGTGGAAATCTGCGCCCCCTGAAGCGAGGCGCGGATGATTTTCACCTGGTTCTCCATCTCCATTACGCTGGCCTTGCTGCCGCGCTTGCGGGGCACGCAGCAGGAGATATAGACGCGGTAGTTGCGCAGCGTCAGCGGCAGGTTGAGGTGATCGGGAAGCGGGAAACCTTCCTCGGCGGCCTTCAGGTAGTAGGCGCGCGTGATGGCGTTAAACTTCTCGGCCTGTTCTCCCGTCCAGGAGAGCTCGCGCAGGCCATACTCGATGTCGCGGCCCACGAGGTGACTGGAGACGAGGTGAATGGCCACCGGCACCTCGCGGGGAAGTTTGGTGCGCATCAGGTTTTCCAGCGACGAAACGATGGTCTCATTCGCCCCGTTGATGGGCTGCGCCTCCAGCATGAAGCCCATCGTCTTCTCGTTCATGAAGAGGCCCGTTTCGGCGTCGTAGTCGCGGTACGGCAGCAGGCGGCTGAACTGCGGGAAGCGCATCTGACCGAGGACGTCATTGGCCTCAGAGGACTCATCGGGCATCTTCAGCGCGGTCAGCAGCGCGTTGACCGTGCGTGTGACGGTATCCAGAGGGTTGCTCATGACTTGTCTTCCCTGTTTTTTTGAACAACGTTTCGCAGGCGTAGCCAGTCGGTGCGCTGTTTCCTTGAAAGACGTTTCCTCAGCACCTCATAACAGAGCGTTGTCTTGCCGCTGCCTGTGCTGCCCACAACCATAAAATTTCCCTTTTCGGCACTACTCATGCTCATCCCCACCTCTGATACTGTTTTGAATGAAACTCAAGCCGCTGCTGACACGCCACGCATACCCGGACGCCGGGCACCGCGTCGCGCCGTCCCTGCGGAATGTCGTTTCCGCACGCTTCACAGTGAGTCAGGCTCTGCGCTGCCCTGTTTCCCCGCCCTCTGGCGGCCTGAATGTGCAGCTGGTTCAGCAGATCTTCCTGCTCCTGAATTTGATCGAGTTCGTCGGCCATGACGTCTCCTGCTCGGTGTCGTCCGGACACGCTACCGCCCATCCCTTTTCACGTTTCAGGGCACGCGTGATAACGACGGATTGTTGATAAAAGGCCGCCACGTCAGGCGGCGGGAAGAAACTCAGTTAACGCGGGGCTTACCCCAGGCGGACGGTTTAACCACAAAGAACACGCGGCCCGGCTGGTGATAGACGTCCCGGGTGTCGATATAGGGGGCTATCCACAGTCCGGCTGTCTTCTCGCCCAGGCGCAGCGGCCGCGGGTCAACGATTGACTCGTAAGTCGGCTGCGGTGCCACGACGGGGGCGGCCTGACTCGCGGGCTTCACGTCAGCAGAGTGCGCAAACGGATTCGCGACGAAGTGAGATCCGCCGGGCGGTGCGCTTCGCGACGCAACGGACGGTGCAGGTACCGGAGGCGGCGTCAGCGGCTGCGCGGAAGCCGTGCGGAAGTTGCCCTCAGCCAGGCGTGGCAGCGCGGCCGCATCCGGCTTTACCGCACTTTCCTCAAGGCGTCTGGCCTTCTCGTTGGCCTGCTCAATGGTCATGCAGGTGTCGGACGTGGTGGCGTTACATTCAAAATCGCTGGCCGTACCGGCACAGCCGGCCAGCGTCAGGACGCTGGCCAGGGAGAGTGCGAAAGGGAGAGTCCTGTTCATAAGCGGTTCCTTACTGAGAGCCGGAGTCCGGCATAAACTGGTTCTTGTTAAGCTTGCCCAGCTGGTTCAGCATCTGATCGGTGCTGAAGCCGTTGAGGTTGCCCTGCGAAAGGGATGGCGCAGGCACGGGGCTGCTGTCAGCAGCTCCGGCACTGCTCCGGCTCTTCTCCTGCTCCTGCGCAAGCTCCTCGATGATCTTCAGCTGGAAGCCGTCCTGGAAAACGACGGTCACCTCATTGCCTGCCCCGATCGGTATGACCGGGTGATACTGCTCGGCGCGCTTGATGTAGTAATCGCTGAGGGTCTGGGCCGCTTTGGAGGCACCGCCGCCAATCCCCATCTTCATGACGTCACCCGCGCCCAGCGAGGCGGTGGCACCCAGACCGACCGACGGCTGGGAGGCGCTCTGCACGCCCTGACCGATGCCGTCAACGAAGCCCGCGCCCCACGCCCAGCCCAGAATTTTGCCGTTGCGCATGACCACCTCACCCTTGATGCCGTTCTTGCCCATGAAGCTGACGTGCCCCCTGATCGGCTGGTCGATGGTGACGCCGTTTTTCAGGCAGCTGATGTTGCGGGTGCGCACGATGGCGCGCTCGCTGGACACGTCGCCCCAGGCCTCAAGACCGATAAAGCAGCCGGTCAGGTCGTAGCTTTTGCTGTTGGGCATTTCAACGCGGCCCGTAATGCGCAGCTGCATCGGCACGGTGGACTCGTTGCCGGTGACGGACGCGTTGGCGTCAGCGCCCTCGATCAGCATGGACCTGGCAAAGCTGCCGGACGGGATGTACGGCAGGGACGGGCCCTTTTTATCCTCGCGGACAAAGCTCTGGCGGCGCAGCTGGTTAGGGACCGGAATGGGCTGGTACTGCACCTGAGGCGGCGGCGTCACGCCGTTACCCGGATAGAACGCGGTCGGCGGAGGCACTGCACCCGCCTGCGTCTGCGGCGGGAAGGCCACAGGCTGAGGTTCCCCCTCCGGACCTGGTGCGGGCACCGGCGGCTGCGGCGCGGGTTCGCCCGATGCAGTTACGGGGTTAACGCCCAGCGCGCTGACCTGCGCGGTAAGCGCCGCGTTATCCTGGGTCAGCCTGTCTATCTGACGCTGGTAGCTCGCCTGCCCCTTGCTGAGCAGATCCAGCTCGCGACGCATCTCTTCGTAGTGTTTTTTCATATCAGACGCGGTGGCCTGCATCTCCGTGGTGGCGTGCTGCTGCACCTTCGCGTCAAAGGTGCTGTCGACCACGCCCGTCATATCCGGGGCAGGCTCGTTTTCTCCCTGCGCGGCAGAGGCGCCGTCATAGCGGGCGTCAGCCAGATACCAGCCGCCCCCGCCCACCACGCCGACACTGGCCAGCACGATGCCCAGCCAGAGGAACTGCTTGCGCTTCACAACGGCGTTAATGCTGGCCATGGTTCGCCTCCCCGCTGCTGATGATGTACACCTGCATCGCGCCGCCAGCCATGAGGCTGCGGGCCGGTTCGGCAAAGAGCACCGCGCGGATACCGTTCTGCCAGAAATCGCTTTCAGATACGCGGCGAACCTCAGCGCTCCGGTTAGTGACGCGGTAGCGCACCACCTTCAGATGGTTGCCGACCCAGACGCGCTCGGCGCTGGCCAGCAGGCCCGGCGGCGGCGTCAGCGACTCGCGGGTAACGGGAAGCTCGTACCACCCTTCCGGCAACCTGCCGCCCAGCAGGTGCTGGCTGAGGGAGACCAGCGTGGTCTCATACGGTGAGGATTCCTCCCAGCTCCGTGCCGCCTCTCCCGTACCGGACAGCTCGCTGACCAGGCGCACCGTTCTGCCCGCACCCGCACGCGGTACGGCACGCACTGAGAAGTTCAGGCCCCGCTCGGTCTCAAGGATGAAGGTGAACGGTTTCTTGTTCAGGGTGCTGACAATAACGCCACCGCTGGCCGTCTGCTCCTGGCGGGTCAGCTCGCCGTCGAGGCTGGTGAGGGCCGTGACGCGATCGCCCGCCACGGTGAAGAGGTTGGGATCGGTATTGCTCAGCGCGATGCTGGCCTGACCGCCGTTGGAGAGCGGTACCACCGTCGCGGTCTGCGCCTGAGGCGCTGCGATGCCGTGGCCACAAACGAACAGCAGCATCGCGGGCAGGCTGTGGCGCTTATTTCTTCTCATCGGTGATTTCTCCAAAATGGCTGAGCCAGCTGATGCCGTCCTCGCGCTCAAACGTGAGCACGTAATGCTTCATGTCCGGATAGGGTTTAGAGTCGCCTATCCAGGTTTTCAGCTGTCCGCGCACCTCCACGCGGCTGATGGCGGGATACACCTGCACGCTGGTCATGTAGAAGGCGGAGTTAACGTTGTTGTCCTTGATGCGCTTCGCGTCCTCGGCAAGCTTGATTTTCAGTTCGTTCTGCGCGGCGGGACGAACGTAGGTGAGCAGCTGCTCGTGAGACGCGTTGACGGTCTCCGGCGTCACGTTCAGTCGCAGGGCAATTAGCGAGAGCGCCATCTGTTGCAGATAGGAGGCATCCGACTGGTTCTGCGACACCGCGAACGGCGCGCGAAACAGCATCGGTGTGACCACCGTTTTTTGTTCGTTTTGCAGGCGATAGTTATTCACGCCCTGAATAACGTTCGTGATGCTGCTCAGAAGCAGCAGCGTCCCCATCGAAATAAAACCGATGGCAATAACGCGCTGTGTACTAAGGCGAGCTCCATGTTCCATGTATTCGGTTCCGTTTATTTAATCCACTGGCGGTAGCAGGAGTCCGGGACGTCGTGAAATATTCCCCGCAGCAGCGCGGTCGGCATATACCAGTACACGAGGTCGCGCAGCCAGGCGCTTCCCCGCCCTTTCTTGAGTTTTTTTATTGCGAGATACGCCAGCACCGCCGCAATAATTCCGGGGATGTAGTGCTGGGTCCAGAAACCCCAGCCGATACACACGGCGGCAGGGATCAGCTCGTCCACGGGCAGGCCAAACCAGCGGCTCTGGTTGGTCAGCGTTTCCGGAAATCGGTATTTTTTGAGAGAGTCGTCAGCCATATTTCAGTCCGCATGTCGGCTGGCAGCAAAATAAGCCGCCAGCCGTTTTCAGGGCAAAGCAATCCCCTGAGCGCGATGCGCCCATAAATACTTTTTCAGGTATTAAATGGAGATCAGTACTAACCCGTGAGGGGGATTAATATCCGGCAACGGACATACCAACCGTCACGAACACCGACAGAATTGCGAAGCCAGCAAGGAACTTCAGGTTCTTGGTGGTCATATACATGACGGCCCCGACGAGTACCTCGGCGAGGATCACCCATTTGACGACGCTGGAGTCCTTACCGAAGGTGCCCTTCACGGTATCGTCACCGCTTGCCATCAGATCTTTACCCGTAGAGGCGGCCAGAACTGTTTCAGGGAAGAATGCCGCAACGGCAGCAACGGGCAGCGCAACTTTCAGTGCCTTAAGGAAACCCAGCTTGCTGAATTTCTTTTTAGCCGGAGCAGAAGTTACGTCATTCATTACAGATACATCAGTCATTTCATTAGTCCTTTAATTAACTATTTACTTAGTTCATAAAAAATTCTGATCAATGCTTTTGAAAATCAGTCAAAATTATTGGGTATTACCTCCACCATATCTGCGTTGTAAAAATCGGGAAACTTGACCAGATGGTCATGTAATCGCTCCCGTACCTCATAGGTTTTGCACCAGCCACTACGATTTTTGGCATTAATCAGCTTCAGGTTGGTTTCATCATCGAATCGAACCGTAAGATATTTCTCATGAGAAAAAACCGGGTTTTCCATAATTCTGAACATTGGAAAGCGTCGAAGATGATCCTTTATTCTGTGCAATGCCTCAAAACTTCGGCTTCGCGCACTTCTCGATACTGCTAAAGAAAGTAAAGCTTCGGTTTCATCATCAAGCCTAACCCTGACTGTATTTCCTGTAGCAGGAGCGCTGCTAAATCGCCTCACAACTTCCTCCTAATAAATTTGCTACAAGGAGATCTTAACCCAAAGAATGACCAAAAACGATACACCAAGGTACCCAATATTTTTACATACAATTAACATCACATATTTCGACTAAATTATAAATCTGGACGATACCTCTCCCTTATAATTCTGAATGCGTGATCATGTATACTTTGCAAATAACCTCCAGCCTTAAGGTACAATATCATCTCATCTTTATTATCAATCCCCAGAGTTTGATAGCATTTCGAAATTCTTTTTTTTGTGGTATTTACAGAGACACTTAAAATACGCGCGATAAATTCGTGAGTAAAACAAGTAAAGTACAGGCAAAATGTATGATACACATTAGGTTCAAATACTAAAATCGGATTCCTGACAGGCTTACCTTTGAAGGTGTTTTTTGAATCAGCCCTGCTTACTTCATCACTATAAACTACGTTTTTAATGAATGACCATGATGAGCAGAAAATGCCTTCATATAACACCTTTTGAAAAAGCACGATACACTCAAATGAATGATCCCGGAAGGCTTTACTTAATACGATGCAGTCCGAGGAGCTGAGAATTGCTATCTCGCACTTTAATAACTCAAGTTGTATATAAGTCGGTAAATTGTTAAACCACTTATCCTCATTATATTCATGGCCTTTTACAACCTCAGAGAATTTTGCATTTGAATATAAGAAATGGCCCTCTGAGCTTCTTAAGCATAAAGGGTAATCTAATGAAGATAAAAAAAGTGAATTATCTCTCATCATTTCTGATTGACGAGGACAGAACGAAGGAATAGGATCACGCGCACTCATAGAGCCTCCCTTGAAGGTTTTGTGGGTAGCTGGTAAGGAGGGGCCTAATCCCTCCTTACCAGCGAATCGGCAATAATTGCCGCATCAGATTTTAGTTAAGTCACACTTAAAATATACCTTTACCTTCATTTATTGTCATTAAAAAACCGCAGATCAAAATTATTTTTTTAGACCAAAAAAAAGTTAATCATTCTCGGAATTTTCCACATCTTCCGGAAAGAAGTTATTTACTATCGCCTGAACATCTTCCCGTATGTTCTGCACCATAGATCTGAACTCAAACTTTTCGTTCCCGGTCAAATGAGGACTCATGGATTCCATGGCCAGCAGTTTACTGGAAATAAACTGTGATTTAAGGACAGCTTCGAGAAGCGTTTTATTGAAAAGCATCTGATTGAAGGGAGACTCCTTGCGCTCCATCTGCGCCTCATAAACCCGCAGCCCCAGCTCGACGAGCATTGAGATAACGCTGGAACTGCTCACATCTTCTTTTCTGGCACCCTCTGCCCGCCGCTGTTCGACGATGGCATTTATTTTATTGACCACGTCATCGCTTACGTATGCCTGTATCTTTGCCATAGCTCAGATCCTTTTTTTATGCTGTGGAAGGATAATATTTCTACTCCTGAAATTCGCCGTTTATCCGGCAGAACTCAGGCGGATTGCCTGCGATTCATCCAGTAGTTTTATGACGAATCGTCGGCGATTCTCATGGCGGATTGCCGGCGAATCACCATTACGTAACTTTATGAAAATAATATTGTGAATCGTATATGAATCGCCAACGAATCTCCAGAGATTCATCCAGTAGTCACGAATGAATCTTTTAGACTATCAAAGTGAAATTGAGTGCAATTCTAAAATTATAAGTGCATGACTTTAAAAGCCAATCAGCAAAAAGTACGTTTTGCGTGGGGTGTGGTGCTTTTGTGGTGAGGAGTGCATATTTGTTGAATACGGCTTCGGGATGGATTAACGTATTTCCGGCATAACGCCCGGAGGAATAAATGAAACGGATCGTCACCCTGATTATATCGCTGGTTTTATCTGGTTCGCTCAGTGCCGCAGACTGTTTCGATCTTGCGGGGAAGGATTACAGAATAGATCCGGATTTATTGCGCGCAATATCCTGGAATGAATCCAACTTTCGCACGGACGTTAAAGGATACAATCCGGTTTCGGGGTTCGGCTCCGGACTCATGCAGGTCGATTCCCAGCACTTTAACGAACTGGCGCGATACGGAATAAAACCGGAGCATCTGCTTACGGACCCGTGCATGAATATTTACACAGGCGCCTACTATCTCGCTATCGCATTCAGGAAGTGGGGCGTAAGCTGG
This sequence comes from Enterobacter genomosp. S, assembly GCF_001631805.1. Lineage (NCBI taxonomy): Bacteria > Pseudomonadati > Pseudomonadota > Gammaproteobacteria > Enterobacterales > Enterobacteriaceae > Enterobacter > Enterobacter genomosp. S. The sequence goes on from NZ_LVVA01000005.1 coordinate 51,313, forward strand.
CAGGCAGTCGGCGCATATAATGCAGGTTTCAGAAAAACAGAGAAGCAGGCGCAGAGAAGATATGAATACGCACGTAAAATTGAGGCAACGTACAGGGCCATCAAGGAGAGCAAAAAATCCAGCGCCATCGTTAAGAAGTAAAAAAAGGCTCATTAATGAGCCTTTTTTTACTTCTTAATGGTCAGTCAATCGCCCGCCATATCAAATGACGTTCAGGGTGTTTGATGATGCTGATATAGTCTTTAAGCGCATCCTGACGGGCAATTAATCCTTCGCACAGTCGTGAATATGCCGGACCCATTTCCGACAATTTCCAGGACAGTCCGTTCATCACCATCAGCGTGGCTATGATGCCCGCAGCCTGAGCACTGACCTCCGCGCTGAAATAGTTTCCGGCAATATCCATTTTAAACGTCTGCTCACCGGCTGGCGCAATAAACCCTGTCGTGACCTGTGTGGCAATTATCGTGTGTGGCGCTATTTTTCCCTGCACTCCCTTCGGGATCAAAAAATAATCCCAGTTACCGCCGTCGTAATCCGAACTGCGGCGTAACCAGTCCGCAGCCAGCGTGTCACCCACTGGCGAGCAAAAAAGAAACGGAACAATCCTCATTTTTCTTTCCGGCATTTCCACGCGGCAGCTTTCCGTAAATCCGGAATTAAACGGTTTGGCTGATTCATTAGTGGCGGTGTTGACCTTTTGCGTGCGCATTTTTCATTTCTCCTGTCTGAATAAAAAAACGGTTCGACTTCATCACTGAGCGGCGAAGGGCAATGAGCAACCGGCAATTTTTAAATCCGGGGGCGCGAAGCGTTTATTTACCCCTGGATTTAAAAAGGGACTGTTGCTATAAGCAGCCCTCCGCGAAATGATGAAGACGGACGGTTTCAGACGGCAAAATGCGCACGTCCGGAATGAAGATTTGCCGACGGCAAAGCCTCATTCCGGTCATTAAAGTGATGGAAATGTGATTTACATCACGGTTTAAGCGGCGTGTCCTGAAGGGACACTGCAAGCGCGGGTGTTGCTTTTCGCCATCAGACCGTAGCGAGAGCCCGAAACCCGAAGGGGTTCGGCGGAGACTGACAGGTGCGCCAGCAGCTGTCTGGCGTAGTCGGGCTGACGACCCGGCCGGAACGGACGGGGAGCCGAAGGGGGCCATGGTTCTGCCTTTGTTGCCCTTAAGGATATACAGCAGAAGAAAGAGCACAGAGAAGAACAGCAGGCAGAACACCAGGCAGACGATGTACCGGACAGACCAGGATGTTGAGAGCTGGCAAAACGACACACGGAGAACGGAGAGGGGCGGCGCGTCAGCGCGGCCCGTACCGTTCGCCCCGCAGGGGCGTGATATTTTTCGCGGTGCAAAAGGCAGGGTTGTCCCCTGCTCTGCTTACAGCTATGCGGCCTCCCTTAATCCCTGTAAAAATTTCCGCATGGCAGCTATACGGCGCTGTTCCTCCAGGCGCTTCTCAAAGTTGTTGATGTAGTACACGGGCGTATACCGCACCCTGTTAAGCTGCATCGTGAGCGTGTTACCCGTGACCACCTCGGCAGGAATACCCAGCAGTGAAAGCTGGATAAAGGCCATATCCGCCGCGATCGGGTCAATATCGATGCAGCTACCGAACATCTGCTCTGAGGGGTTGTAGCCCGCTTCCAGCAAATATTCCGCATACGCCACAATCATTCCCCCCGCACCGCTTGCCGGATCGCTCACCGTCACGAATCCTTCGCGGCGTATCGTTTCGTCAACGTCCGCCCTCAGCAGCTTCGCCAGCAGTGACTGGACGTTATAGGGCGTGAAATACTGCCCGTTGCGGTCGTCGCCCAGTTCAAGCTCCATGAAGATGGCGCCGAGAAAGTCATGGAATTTCGCCTCCAGTGCGCAGACCATCAGGCCGAAAAGCGCGTGCAGGTTGCTGATATCGCTCTCAGAGTACTTCGCGCAGATTTCACGGCAGCGCTCTATGCTCTCCGGCGTTCTTATCCGTGCCATATCAAGCTCGCTGGCCGCCAGCGCGATAAAGTCGCTGAACACCTCCCAGCGGCGCAGGTTGCGGGCGATGTCCCCGAACACGGTGACAAACTGGCGACGGGCTTCTTCGATGCCCATAATCCGGTGCGGCATCCTCTGCGCATTCACGGCGGGCATCGCGGGCTTAACGGGCATTACGGATGCGGCCTCTTTAGCCCGATCAAAGTAGCTGGCAAAAGTGAGTTGAGACATCGTTCCTCTCCTTAAATGCCGCCCCCTGCGGGGCGGCTCCTCCGTCAGTTAAATGCCCGCTTCATTTCGAGCGTGCGTAACACCTGCCCCCACTCGCTCCCGCGCATGGCGGGAATACGAACGGCGCGCCCTTTTTTGCGGCACTTCGCGATATGACGCCCCAGCGCCCGCATTTCGGGACTGAGATCCTCCGGTGCGATCTCGGCGCGTTTGATCCGCACCTGCTTTCTGGCGGGCTGATTTTCTGCCACGCAGATCTGGACATACAGGGCGGTCGGTGTGACAATCGAGACTTCACTAAAATGCATGGGTTTGTTCCTTTTGGTGAAGGCCGGATTTATCGTTCCTAGGCGAATCAATCCGGCGGGAGATGGCAGACGAAAGTCTGCCTTTTTCATTTCTGGCCTGTGGTTTTTGGGCTGAACACCTCCTTAACTTTCCGCACGATGTCGGCGTGGTTCGTGTTGCTGTAGTCCTGCATACGGAAATAACGACGACCGCAGCGCACATAGATTTCCGTGACGTTCCCGCAAATCATCTCCTGAAGCATGAAGGTTTCCGTGTCCTGCGCCGTGTTGCACTGCCAGTTCATCGGGTACATGCGTCCCGCCGCCTCGTGAAACGCGGTCACGTCGATTTCAACGGGCGCGGTAACGTATGACCTTTCGCGGCTCAGCCAGTACGCGCGCTCGGCCTCACTGGTCGCGTAAATGCCCGCTTCGGCGCTGGATTCGGTCAGATGTAAATGCATGGTTTATCTCCTTCTGGTTAGTGGCGTTGATATTTCGCCGTGGTGGTTATTCGTCGAACGTGATGCCGGAAAATTGCGCCATTACGCACAGCATGTCGGCAATCTCGTCGACTTTCTGCTGGATGGCTGGCGTGGCTTTCCGGATGCGTCTGGCTGCATCCCTGAGTTCGCTCATATAGCGGGTTGCAGCCTCTCCGACCGCCGTTTTATCGGTGCTACCCTGATACTTAAGCAGGGCTTTACTGACGCGGATTTGCAGGCTTCCAAGGTTACTGAGCGCGTTTTTTTCCCACTCGCCGAAGCTGAAAGTGCTGTTATTGCTGGTCATGATGTTTCTCCGTTGTCGCTGGCGGCATCTCCTGCCGCCGTGGGTGTTAACGTTGCCGCGCTCACTCTGCGAGCATGGCGTATTCAAAGTTGAAGCAGTCTTTCAGGCTACGGTTCGCATAAGTCCATGCAGCCAGCCCCGTATCACCGTACAGGCGCACGGCGTGGGCTTTTGCCTCCAGCCACGGCTGCACGATGTGGAATGACAGGAGCGGCTTTTCGCGCATCCAGTCGAGGACACCCTCGTTCCAGACGTTTTTGCTCATGGCGCAGAGGATGTTGCAGACTTCTACCGTCTCGTCGTCCTGATAAAGTTGCAGGTTCCAGACCTGACAGAGTTCATTCAGGTAAGTACGCTGTTCGGCGATAACGCAGGCCAGACGAATTTTTGAGTTTAAACCCCATCTTCCGGTAGATTCTGAAGCGGCGGTTTTGACGTTTTGTGTGTGCATTCTGGTTTTCTCCTTGTCTGGTGATGTTTCCATCTCCCGGTGAGTTCTTCGCGGCAAGGGCAGTGGAGCAACGGCGACAGGGAGCAGCGCAAGGGGCGACGGCGGAAAGTTTTTGCCTGCAAAAAGTTTTTGACGGCGTGCATTTCACCCCTTGCGGTGTGACCAGACGGTGCTACGACTCCGCCCTCCGCGCAGAACCCACGGGAGGTGGTTCGCCGGAGGGCGGAGGATGCACACACGCCGGAACGTGAATCGCCGCTGGCGAATCGCGTTCCGGTCAGCAGAGCACCGGCGGTTTATCGCCGGTGCAGTGAAGGCGGCCTGACCGGAACGGTCGGAGCAAGCCGTGGTGTTGCGTCAGGATGGAAGCCCGGAGGGCAGAGACAGCTCGCTGGCTCTGTTCACGACAGCCGTGTCCCGTCAGGGACGACGCCCGGGAACTGCCCTTCCCGGAAGTTCAGGCGTGCGGTCGCGTCAGGAAGGAAAAAGGGGCTACCGGTAAACCGGCAACCCCTTCATAAAGGCGCTTCAGGCATATCATGTCAACTCAGCTCCTGAAAAGGCGGGGTTTCCCCCGCCTCCAGGTTGCTACTTACCGTTGGATTCGTAAGCCAGAATTGCAGCGACCTCCCGTTGTCCGTCCCTCAGGCGAATTTCGCAAAGCGATTTTCGCGTCAGGTAAGTGAATATCAGCAGTGTGAGACACACTATCAATACGCACCAGATAAGGGCGTTTCGCGGCAGTTTCATGGTTTACTCCTCCTTGCAAATTGCACGGTAAGAGGCCATACTGTTGTTGATCAGACATACAGGGGCCTCGTGGGTTAATGAAAATTAACTACGGGGCTTTCTGCTTTCTGCCACACAACACGGTAACAAACCACCTTTAACGTCATGAGGCAAAAAGCCTCAAGCGCCACGTCGATTATACCGGGCAAGTGCTATTTCTTACCAGGTATATCCAATTCAAACCTGACTCCGCGCGGTCAGCTTGTTGGGGACCATCCAGCGCTCCAACTGCCGCACGGGAGCGGGAGCCTCCTCCGTCAGCAGGCTGGCTTCGTACACCACGCTCCAGAGCGGTTCGCCGTGATACTCATTCTGGTCCAGTGCGGACAGGGACGGGAAACGCTCGCTCCAGCGCCAGAATATCTCCTCCAGGTCGAACTGACGCAGGTCAGTTCCCGACCAGCGGGCGCTCCAGCTGCTGACCGTTTCCGGCGTATGGAAGGCCAGGTCGATTTCCGCCTGTCCCGCCAGCGCCTGGTACGCCCGTTCACGCAGGCAGGAGTCCTTGCGGCGCTGGCGGGTGTATTTTTCGGCAAGCATCGCGTCCTGACGGCGCGCCCGTTCGGTGTGCCTGAAGCTTTCTTCCGGAAAGAGCCGCTCCCCTGCGTTGACGGGCAGTGGCAGCCAGCAGCAGACCCCGCGGCTCTCGATCAGGGCATCGATGGCCCTCAGCCAGCTGTCCCTGCTTCCCCGCAGCTCCTGCGCACTTAGCACCGGCGCGAACAGGCGTATCTCTTTGAGCGTGACGCGTTTGCTTCCGGTCAGGCGGCGGAAAAAGGCGCTGGCATACGGGAACGCCGTGGACACCGCGCCGCGCGAGCGCCTGCGCTCAACCTCAGCAATGGCCTCCATCGCGGCGCGTCGCTCCGGACAGAAGGGTACCAGGGAAAGATGCGAAGGGATCATGCCGCACCCTCCGATGCCAGAATGCTGATGATGCTGGCGTGACTGTAGCCGTCCGCATCGAGACTCGCCGTCAGGCTGAGGGTGTGGCTGACCAGCTCCGGCAGATAGTCTTTCAGGGTACGCACCACGGAGAACGGGCGACCGCTGGCAGGCACGAACACCACCATCCACGCCGGACTCACGTCTCCCGGGCTGCACACCGCTATGTGGTAGCTGCCGTGCGGCGGTGTAAAGCGCACCTGCACGGGGAAAAATCCGCCAAACTCGCTGCGGTACTCGCCGTTCATGCTCCAGTTGCCGGGGCAGCACAGGTCACGCATGACGGCGTGGGTCAGTTCGCGGCGGTAGTCCTCGCCGCTGTCGCGCCAGTCCTCGAATTCGTCACAGGACATGGTTTTCAGAACGTCGGGGGTCAGAACAGTCTGCATGGGTATCTCCTTATTGCCGCCCCGCAGGGCGGCGTTCCGTTATCAGGCGGCCTGTGCCGTGTCAGTGGTGTCGGTGGTGTCAGTATCAGAATCAGCGTCGGCTTCAGCGACTGGCTCCGGTCCTTTCAGCCATGCCGGAACCCAGCGGGTGTGCTGCATGAAGTGCTCCGCATGCGCTGCGGCGTCGCCCTTCTTCATCTTCTCCGCGTCTCCCGCAGCGCCCGTCAGTCCTGCCTCGTTCAGGGCAGCCACAATCTGCGGGTGCTTCAGGCCGGAGAAGTAGTTTTCCTTCGTCGGCTGCCACCAGTCTCGCAGGTGGAATCCGATTGCCGCTTCGACCGTATCGAGGGTGCTGCGAGAGGTGTGCCCCATATCGCGGGTCTGCACACCGTCCACGGAACAGGCTGTACAGAAGGCCATGAGCGACATCAGCACCTCGCCGCTCAGGGCAAAGAAGGTCGTGAAGTCCTTCTCCCAGCCTTCCGGCAGCAGGGCTTTCAGGCGAGCTTTTTCGGTCATGAGCATCTCAAACGCTGCGCCGCTCTTTCCGGACGGGGCATTCTCAGTGAGGCTGCTGTGAGATACCGTCAGGCTGATACGGAACGGGTGCGTTGCAGTTCCACATCCGGCGAATACGCTGGTACACAGGCGCCAGACCATCAGCGCCACCGCTTTTTTAGGCTGCTGCATCAGCGCGGCCTGTACCGCCAGCGTACGCTCGGAGGACATTTTCGTGAGCAGCGGGAGGCTGATCCCCTCTGCTGCATCGGGCTGGCGCGAGGTGAACGGTACCGTGGCACCGCTGCTGCTTTCTTCGGTTTCTTCCGGCTCGTCAGCTTTCAGGCGCACCCCGCGCTGCACGTACACCTGCCCTTCGTACAGGCTGACCATCACCCCCGCTCCGGCCTTCATTTCGTCAGTCCACGCACTGACAGCGGCGGCCTGTTCGATCGCATCGATTTCGGCTTCCAGCGTGTCAGTTTCGTCACAGCGGGAGTCGTAGCTGCTCCACTGCTCATGCAGTTCGTCAAGGCGCTGCTGCTGTTCAGGGGTGTAGACCGGATCGGGTTCGTCGGGCTGAACGAACTCGTTGCCGTCCTCGCCGTAGTACCAGATGCGGGCTGCGCGTCCGCGACTCCATGCCCAGCCTTCCCGCTGCTGAATGTCCTGCGCGATGCGCTCCAGCTTTTCCTGCACCAGACGATCAACCAGTACGCTGTCAGCCGTGCCGTCGCCTTCTTCCTGACTGAACAGATCTTCGCGAACACAGCCACCCGCCGCCTCGTAGGCATCACGTCCGATGAACCGGAACTTAGCGCTGTCGGTGCTGATTTCAGTTTCGGTAATGGCGCGCTTAATCAGGTGTGCGGGTGCGCCTGACCAGCTGGCCTTCACGCTTTCGAACACTTCGACCTGACGGGCATGATCGTCCTCAAGACAGAGCGCCTGACATTGCTCGACCGTCAGTTCATCCTGCGCGAGCCTGTCCATCAGGGACGGGGCGAGGTTTGCCAGCTTCAGCATGCGCTGGACGTGGCGGGCGCTGAATCCGAGGGCGTCGCCAATCTGCGCGGGGGTTTTGCCCTGCTCTGCCAGCGTACGGAAACCTGCGATCTGCTCGGCGGGGTGCATGGCGGCACGTTGTTCGTTTTCGGCAACCGAGGCAAGCGCTGCAATATCTTCAGAGACGCGCCTGACCATGACGGTGTGGCCATCACGCAGACGCCCCTCCTGCGCCAGCAGATTCAGGGCCGTCAGACGGCGGCCACCTGCGGCCACGCCGGATTTACCGTCTGCGAGGGTGTGCACAATCAGGTTCTGGAGCAGCCCGAGCGTCTCAATGGAGTCGGCCAGACCGCGAACGCTGTCCACAGAGTACGGGATAGTGCGCACGTTAAGCGGGGATTTAACGAGATCGGACAGCGGAACGTACTCGACCTCGGCGGCCTCAAGGGCGGCCTTCAGGGCAGCCTCCTGCGCCTTCGTGATTTTTTTGTTGCTCGCTTTTTTGGGTGCTTTTGCTTTAACATTCGCTACAGACATTGTTGATACCTCTCCGTGTTGATAATTGTCCGGCCCTGCGGAGTTGCCCGCTCCGGCAGGGCACCTTCTTACGTTCTTACTGCGGCTTCCGGATGCCGTATTCCGCGATATAGCGGTTGAGCCAGTACGTGCCGCCCGGCCCGAAGTTCCACGTGCGCCACACCATTTCCCCGTCCTTGCGGACAACCAGACGAAAATGCGTCCCCTGATCGTCCTCGATCGCGACGTTGTCGTACTGCGACGCAACGGCCTCAGCCTGTTCGCGGGTAAAGGTGTCGTCGGGTAACACCGCCAGCGCCTCGCTCATTTAAAACCTCCCTTTCAGTATTTTTTTGCCCTTAAACCCGTCACCCGTTGAGTTTCGGGAGCCGCGGTTTTGACGTTTTGCGGGGACCTGCTGAACCATCCCGGGGATAAAACACCTCACCCGTTTGAGAACCTTCGCCGCAGGTGCGTAAACGCCACCGGCCGAGGCAGATGTCCGGGGTGAGCGGGAAATTTTTTTCGGTCTAATGAAGCTCTGCGGAATGGCCGGGAAAAATTTATTGCGAAAGGCGCTGCCGCCCCTGGACAGCAAGGAGGACTGTGGTGTTATCAGCACCCGGAGGAGGAACTCAGGCGGGCGAGAGGCCCCCCTGAGGATGAGCAGGGACACGCCGCAATGACGGGAAGCCGCGCGCGGCGAAACGGCGTTGCGCCTTACATGGCATCGATGCCGTTGGTTTTAATCGATGCCATGCCGGAAGCGCAGGAGACGGCGCGACTGAGCGGCGCAGCCGGAACGGCTGCTGCAAGCGGGGTGTTGCGTCATGGGATGGAAGCCCGGAGGGCAGAGACAGCTTGGCTGGCTCTGTGCGGAGCATGACAGCCCGCCCGGACGCCGCGTAAAAAAAAACCGGGCAAGCCCGGCAAACATGCAACCATTTTCAACATCTTTTTATATACATGGCTATAGATAAGGCTCTACAACTGCGCTCTCGGGGATAGCATCTGTATTTTACACTGAGCCCACACAGCGGCTAAGGGCTAATTACTGTTAAAAATCTGATTTTCTTACTTAGGCTTATTACTGGCTTCGGCCATTTCTGTATACCTCGGATCGTTTGCGTTCGGCAGCTGCGCACTGAGCATGCGGTAGTGCCGCATCCGCTCCATGAAATACTCCCGGAGATGCTCCGGCTGCTCTCTGGCCACGACCTCAGCGACGACCGGCAGGTTCAGGCGCTCTTTGTACGCCACGCCTGACGCCACCAGGTCCACGGCCACCTAAAAACGAAAGGGTGCTCCCACCTCCTTCGGTGGGAGCACCCTTTCGTTTTTAGGTGGGTCGGTAAGGATCAGATCGACGGCCTTGTCCGGGAAACCGGACATAACTTCAACACAATTGCCGAGGACGTATCGGGACATACTGTTTCTCCTTTCTCAAATGCGGCGCCAGTTACGCCGTGCCGATACGACAGCCGGGCGAAAAGCGGAGAATGCAGGGGCGGTGCCGCAAGCCGCAGCGCAGTAAAAAAGCAGGCGCTGGCTGGACGGTTTGACGGCGAAAATTGAGACGGAAAACGACGGGAAGACAGCGGATAATGCCTTTGAAGGAAACTGCGACCGGGTGAGGACACCGGCAGAGCGAACCCTTATATCTTGAAGATGGTATAAACTGCATTTGTAGGTCTGGCAAAGCTCATGCAGCACGTGCGAACCCGAGGGCATTCAACCCGCATGCAAGCGTCCCGCGCATGAGCTGAGTCACTCATCACTAGCCCGTACAGTTGAATGAAAACAATTTCGTATCGTAAGGAGGGGCACCATGAGTCAGCCAAATCAACACTGCATCGGTATCGATGTTGCTAAAATGTCGCTGGATATTGCTGGTACGACAGAATTCTCTCCTTTTTCTGCCAGTAACGATGAGGACGGGTTCATGGCGATTCTCAAAGTGCTGAAAGAATCGAAGATCTCGCTGATACTCATGGAAGCGACCGGGGGACTGGAAGCTTCGGTAGCCTGTTGCTTACAGGCCGCCGGATATGAGGTTGTTGTTATCAATCCCCGTCAGGCCAGAGACTTTGCCCGCTCAATGGGATATTTGGCCAAAACAGATAAGCTTGATGCCGCCATGCTGGCACAGCTCGCTCAGATCATCGATCGTCATCCTGACCGCAGCCGGTATATCCGTGTCCTGCCGGACGAAGCGCGCGCCGTACTTACCGCCATGGTCGTCCGTCGTCGCCAGCTGAATAACATGCTCGTCGCCGAGCGTAATAGACGCTATCCCTCTCATCCGCAAAGTCGTAAGAGCATCGATAACATTATTAATGCGCTAGAAAGCGAGCTCGACCACATCAGTCAAGAGATGAAGCAGCACGTAAAAGTTTTTTTCATGGAACAGGCCGAGTTGATTGGGAGCGTTAAAGGTGTTGGTGAAGTCACTGTCGCATCTCTGATTGCTGAGCTGCCGGAGTTGGGAAAACTTAATCGGCGGGAGATAAGCGCACTGACTGGCGTAGCTCCCCTGAACCGGGATTCAGGAAAAATGCGGGGTAGACGAACCACTTTTGGCGGAAGGGCCGGTGTCCGGGCAACGCTTTACATGGCGGCTCTTGTTGCCACGCAGTTTAATCCCGCCATTAAAATGTTCTATCAACGGCTGCTTACCGTCGGTAACCCCAAAAAACTCGCACTGGTAGCCTGCATGCGCAAACTGATCACCATTTTAAACACCATGGTCAGGAAGGGAGAAAAGTGGGATGCTTCGTTCAGATAAAAAATAATCCACTGAGTCGAGTATATGACATCAGGATCATTGTCAGTGAACCTGACGAGTTTTGTATCGAATAATAGATGAGTAAAGTCCGCTAAGTGCTGTGAGTTCAACGGGTCGATGCAACGCTAACGACAGTACTTGTGGTTAAGGCACGTTTACGGATGAAGGACAAGACTGTTACATTTCATATGTTGAAAACCGACTCTCAGGTAAAACGGAAAATACTGCAGAGTTAGCCTTTAACAACGCGCCATCATGTTTTGATGGTTCAGGAAGGTCCACGCTTGCGCTGGTGCAATAAAGCGTTGTGAATTCTTCACCTGCCAGGGTGGGACAGGTGCACAGGATTCCGGGGGAAGGCAGTATAGTGTCAGTCGTTCCATTGGGCTTGTAACGGACAAGACGATTTCCTCCCCATTCGGCATTCCATAAATAGCCCATTGCATCCACACATGCCCCGTCAGGCGCCCCTTTGCCCACTGTTTCTGTAAACACTCGCTGGTTGTTTAGAGAGGGGTAGTCGCAACAGAATATACGGCCCTGCATAGAGTCGCTGTAATACATTGTGTCACCGTCAGGGCTGAAACAAATGCTGTTGGGGATAGCCACCCTTGGTAGGGAAAGTGTCTCGATACTCATTTTTACCGAATTGAGTCTGTGAAATTGATCGACGGCTTTAACAGGATAACTATCATCCATGGTTCCAAATATAAAATTACCAAAACGGTCGCACCGACCATCACCTATACGAGTGCCCGAATCCCCTGGAGAGTCTGCAACTTTAGTGAAACTACCTGTACTGAGCTCATAGAAGCCAAGCCGGGATGCAAGCCCCATCAATAGCACATCATCTTTTTCGGTAAAAGCAAAGGATCCTAGTCGTTCAGGTAGAGACCATCGCATCACAATACCTGATCCCTCCTCTAAGGCGAGAAGTTCACTGCCTTCGATGTCGGTTCAATAAACTCTGCGTGTTCTTTCACACCAGAGGGGGCACTCACCTAGCGAATTCCTGACATTAGCTGCAATTGAAAACATTTTTTCTCCAGTGTGGAAACAGTACGTGTTGCGTTAAGAAAAATACATGAGGACGTCTGCAACAGGGCTGACGTCCTCAAAGAGCAAGTCAATTTATTCTTTTAATTCATGAAACGTTCAGAAAGTCGATCGCCAAATAGCATAATGGCGAGACTGGCCAGCATGACCAGCATACCTCCCAGTCTTAGCAGCGAGACTGGCCGCCTTACCGCGCCCAATAGGCCAAAATGGTCGATTACTTGAGATGAGAGTAGCTGTCCGACAATCGCCAGCCCGAGCAGGGCTGAAAAACCGATTTTCGGTGCCAGTACAACATAACTAAATAATGCACAGGCACCAATCAGTCCGCCCGCCAGGCTCCATACAGGCTGAGAAGGAATGGCGGCAAGTGAGGTGAATAACCCTCCTCGCAGCAATGAGTAAATTCCGAGGCTGAACGCCCCCGCCGTAAAGGAAAACAACGCGGCGGCGACCGGATCCCCGCCCAGCCCTTTTGCAAGCTGACTGTTCAGTGTCGTCTGCAGGGTAATACCCAGACCTGCTGCAAAAGCTATTACGTAATAAATCGCGCTCATGCTGTTCGTCTCTGTCAGTTTGACTGAATAATCGGCAGGAATTTTTCCGCAAAGATGTCTGGCTCATACCCTGCCGCCGCAAAAAGGTGTTCGCGTGATTCATCAATGGCTGCGCGAAGGCGCTCGCTGTCCACCCCCAGCACTTTGCCGTTCTGCTTGACGATGCGCCCGCCAATCATCACGGTATCGATATTGCTGCGTTCAGCAGCATGCACCACCGTGCCAAACGCATTCCCGTTTGGATAGAGGTTGAGGTCAGCCACGTTAATCAGGATCAGGTCAGCCTGTTTGCCTGGCGTCAGGCTTCCTGTTTTGTTCTGCAGTCCGGCACAAACCGCACCATCAACGGTTGCCGATTTAAGCAACTGCACAGCGGGAAGTGTGGTCAGCGAATAAGCTGAATCACAGCAGTGCTGCTTATGCATACCCATTACTCGTTGCAGATAGAACGCGACGCGCATTTCCATGAACATATCGGTGCTGTAGGACGTTTCGTTGTCCACGCTCAGGCCCGGGGTGATGCCATGACGCCGAGCGGCCTCTATTGCAAACATCCCGCTTTCGATACCATAGTGGGAATCTGAGCGCGGGCAGACGTTCACCCGGACACCGGCTTCTCGCAGGATTTCCCAGCCTTCATCAGGCAGTGCCGTGCAGTGATTGAAAATATTGTCCGGGCCAAGCAGACCCTGCCGATGCAGAGATTCAAGCTCGGAGGCCATCTCAGCACCAAAGAATTCGGTCACGATCGGCAACCCCAGCCTGCGCGCTTCAGCCCATAATTCTGGCTCCAGCTGAGCCATAACCCCCAAAGTCACAAGACCCTCTGGGTTATCCCTGAAATACTTTTCCTGCAGACGCTGCCAGTTACCTGGCCAGTGTGCACGATCCCATTCACCCGCAACCGGTGCACCGGAAGCATGAATGGCGCGAATGCCGCTATCAAGCAGAGCCTCGACTGCAGCGTCGGAATGCGCTGCGGTACGGCTGTTATGCGAGTTATCGATCATCGTAGTGATACCCGCGTCAATCGCGCCCAGCGCCGTCAGCAGGTTGCCGACATAGATATCTTCAGGACGGTAATATTTAGCGAACGAAAAGTGCGTGGCGTTGCTGTAGTCGTCCAGACAGGTGGCGTTGGGGTTGATGCGGCGTAGCTGACCTTCCCAGGCGTGACGATGAGAATCAACCATCCCAGGCATGGCAATCATATTTTTGGCATCAATGACACGAGCACCTGGCGCGTCAAGGTTCTGACCAACGGCGGTAATGATTGAGCCGTTGATGAGAATGTCACCGCGCTCAATGTTACCGACGCTATCGTCCATACTCAGTATGGTTGCGCCGCGAATCAGCGTTACCGGCGGGTTTTCCGTCTGTTTCTTAACAATATTTCTGTTGTAATTGGTCATTGTAATCGTCTCTTTCAGATTAAGAAGGAAAACGATACGCCTCCCGATTAAGATGAAAAAGATGACTAACGCGTTTTTATAATTCAAAATTAACGAATAATAATGATTAACAACGTTACACAATATTCAGGAGAGCAGTCAGGTGGATCGCATTCAGGCTATGCAGGTTTTTTTAAGGGTGGCTGAGGCTGGAAGCTTTGTCCGGGCAGCGGAAACACTGTCCCTGCCTTCCTCTACTGTCACCAGCACAATCAAAAACCTGGAGAAATATCTGCAGGTGCGTCTGCTCAACCGGACCACAAGGCGGGTCAGCCTTACGTCTGAAGGTCTGCAATACCTGGCGCAATGCAGGGAAATTCTTGCCTTAATTGAACATACTGAAGCCAGTCTGACTGATTCGAACAGGCGCCCCCGGGGCCGCTTACGCGTTGATATGCCCGGGGGTATCGCCCATTTCATCGTTATGCCAAATCTGAAAGAATTCTACCGCCGGTATCCTGATATTTACCTGATGATCGGCGTCAGCGACCGGCAGGTCGATCTGGTTCAGGAAGGTGTGGATTGCGTGATCAGAACCGGAGAGTTGCTTAGCTCAACACTTGTTGCCCGTCCGCTTGGGCAGTTCCGCTGGATCACCTGTGCCTCTCCCGATTATCTCAGAAAGTATGGTATTCCACAGTCACCTCAAGATTTATCTCATCACAGGGCTATACATTATTTTTCTGGGCAAAGCCGACGTACAGACGAATTGCGTTTTGTGCAGGGAACAGAAACGCTGTCCGTATCCGTCAGCGGGCAGGCAGCCGTCAACGAGACGGGACTCTATATAAAAATGTGCCTCGAAGGGTTCGGACTGGCGCAGCTTGCTGAAAACGTTGTAGCAGAACACCTGCAGCAAGGAACGCTGGTTGAAGTCCTGGCCGACTGGCAACCGTCGTCTGTTCCTGTCACATTACTTTATCCCCATCAGCGTTTTCTTTCACCCGCAGTACGCGCATTTGCAGACTGGATAGATGAAATCTTAAGTTGATATGTCTGTTACATCCACCCGTAGCACATTAAAAGTCAGCAGTATTCAGGGAACCTGGCAGGACTGCAGGCTTTGCTTCGCGGATGCGTCCATTCCGGAACGGCCGCTTCACAGATAAAGAGCTGTACCCAAAAAATTCAATTCTCCGGTTTAAAAGGAACGCCTCCGGCTAAGAACGCCAACCGCATCCGGGATCTCTTTTAACTGAAATGTCTGAGTAAAATATCCTCAAGGATGTGAAAGACGGTCCTGATGCGTTGCGGTACAAGGGTCTGATAGGGCCGGTAAAGATAAAGCTGCCAGGTTTCCAGTTTTAGTTCCGGTAAAACATTCACCAGCCTGCCGTCTTCGAGATAGTCCCTGCAGGCCAGATTACTCGACTGGATCACTGTTTTACCGGCTAATGCAGCCTGAATCTCAGACTGGGAGTCGGTAGTAATAAATTCAAGATGTCGTGGTACAAAAGTATCGACGCCATCGAGCATATATTCGAATACTTTGCCGGTTTCAGGGTTCAACAGGCCACTGAAAGGATAGCGCTGGCGCAGATCGTCGAAATTTTCCGGCGCCCCCAGCCTCTCAATGAGCCCGGGTGATGCCATCAGCGCGTGATGAACAAGCGTAATGGGCCTGATAATAAAGTTCGGATTTGGCTCCCGCTCAATACGGATCCCCATGTCAAGGCGGTGCTGAACAGTATCCAGCTTCATCATGTCCAGCCGCCAGTCTATAAACAGCTCAGGATAAGGACGAAGCGCAGTCAATAGCTCATAGAGTACCTGTTCGTGCCCGGGAAAGCGAAACAGGGTGATCCTCACAATCCCCTTCATCTCATTGTCATCTCTGGCCGTCTGAAACAGGGCCTCTGAATCCTCAAGCAAACGCATGGCTCCAGGCAGGAAGAGCTCACCAAAGCTGGTCAGCACAATAGATCGGGTATTCCGCTTAAAAAGTGGCTCGCCGAGCTGATTTTCCAGTTCAGCAATAGTGCGCGTCACCACTGAAGGAGAAATGGCCAGTCTGACCGCTGCTTCACGAAAATTCATCGTTTCTGCAGCGGCAACAAAAAATTTCAGCGCATCTAGTTTATTCATGATTGTTGTTATTTTAGCAATTCTTACTTTCAAAATTAACAATTTTTAAGCAACAAATCCAGCCATATACTTAACCGCTCAAAATCATCGCTGCGTTAAGAAAAGTCAGGATTCACTATGAAAATGAGAAGGTTGGGGAGCCAGGGGCTTCTCGTATCGGAAATGGGACTGGGGTGCATGGGCATGGATCATGGCTATGGCTATTCAGTTGAAATCCGTGAACGAACAAAGCTGATAGATAAGGCCGTGGAGCTGGGTTGCAACCTTTTCGACACTGCCCCTATTTACGGTTTTGAAAATGAAGAACTTCTGGGCATTGCGCTCAAAAAACACAGGGACAGCGTCGTCATCGCGACCAAGTTCGGTGTAACCGGGATGGAAACTATTGATGGTCAACTGGTGCCAGTGTTAGACAGCAGTCCAGCGTCTGTCAGAAAGCAACTGGACGGTTCACTCAATCGCCTTCAAACCGACCATATCGACCTGTTTTATCAGCATCGTGTTGATCCAAAAGTTGAGCCGGAAGTCGTGGCGGGTTTAATGAAAGAGCTGATCGCGGAAGGCAAAATAAAGTACTGGGGCCTATCCAATGCGCCAGCATCTTACATAAGGCGTGCCCATGCAGTCTGCCCGGTTACCGCAGTTGAAGATCAGTATTCGATGATGTGGCGTAAGCCTGAGCAGGATCTGTTTAAAGTCTGCGATGAACTTGATATTGGCTTTATGGCATACAGCCCGCTGGGTAATGGATTCCTGAGTGGTCAGGTGACAGTTAATACAACCTACGGGGAAGGCGATTACCGGAGCATGATGGGGCGCTTCAAACCTGAAGTTATGAAAAATAACCAGTCGCTTCTTAAGCTAATCGCTTACATTGCCTTTAGAAACAACGCAACTTCGGCACAGGTTGTCCTCGCATGGGAACTGGCTCAGAAGCCTTATATCGTGCCGATCCCGGGAACAACGAAATTACACCGGCTGGAAGAGAATTTTCATGCTGCAAATGTTCAGCTCAGTGACGCTGAATTAAATGACATCAATGAAGCTTTATCCAAGATTCAAATTGACGAAACATTCTTTTAAAAATAAGAGATCGAAATGAAAACAACCGTATTTGTTACCCATCCCAACATTCATCTGTCCCGTGTTAACTCGGCGCTGGCAAAAAGTGCAGCATCACTGCCCGATATTAATGTGCGTTATCTGTATGACATGTATCCGGATGGTAAAATCGACGTGGCCGCTGAACAGGCTGCGCTGGAAAATACCGATCGTATTGTGCTGCAGTTCCCGATGCAGTGGTACAGCACGCCGCCACTTCTAAAGCAGTGGCTTGATGATGTACTGACCTACGGCTGGTCACATGGTGGCGAAACACAGGCACTGCGCGGCAAGCAACTCATGCTGGCAGTTTCGCTCGGTGGTGCTGAGTCTGCGTATCAGCCTGATGGCGCAGCCGGTCATACGGTAAACGAATATCTGCTGTCCTTTGAAACAATCTCCGGGTATCTGGGTATGCATTATCTCAAGCCTTTTATTACTGGCGGAAGTGCGACGATCACCGACGGAGAAATTGCTGCACAGGCTGAACGCTATAAAGCGGTATTAGTCTGATAAGCAACATGCATTCTTTCAATTCTTAAAACACTCACATGTGCTGGTTGTCGCTGAGGATTATAATTGCGGCAACCTGCACAACTATGGCTGCAGATGGCTGTTGTGAGGGCCCTCAGCAAACACAACCCCCCCTCCCTACGCTTTTTTCCAGGATAACGGGTGAAGTTATCTGCTCCCCATCGAAGACACAGAACGCTATTAGCAATGTCCGCTGCTCGCTCATAACGGCCCCCGCCCAGCCCACGCATAAGACAGTTGCTTGCATACGAAGCGGCCCGGCTACAGTAGCGGCACGGCGTTCATGGACACTGAAGTCGGTCTGCCACATGCGTCTTGCCCTGATAGTTACAATATTCTACTGTTTACCATCAGACGACACAGCATACGGGGTAAAGGATTGAACGTTACAATGCTGGCTAACTCAATCGTATCAGGTGTGGTTTCGGTACCGATGGATTTCTATCTGGGACTGGAGCGCACTTTTCAGGATTTGAACTTCTCGGATGGAAGCAGACGAATTCAGTCGCGAAACATGCAGGATGACATTCGGGTGGGTCGTGCTGTCTATCGGGCTTTCAAAGACAGAAACGAAATAACAAAAATCGTAAAAATCATCATCAACGATTCTCTGCAATACCTTCCCGATCCCGTGCTTCGAAAGGTTCATGACAAATTGATTGGAAGCGCGACCTCAATGACCAGCCGCACAACCACGCAGCTGTCACTTTCATCTTATCTGGGCTCAAAGGTTGTTGGCGGAGTAATGCTGTCGTTCATGTCTCGCATAGCGCTGCGCGGCCTTACTGGCGGCCTTACTGGCGGAGTCATCGCGCAGGGTGTCATCTCCCGGGCCTGTGAAGCCTCCAGGCGTCTTCAGATGCAAAATCCTGAACTGTGGCGAAAACTACGGATAAACGATTACGACATGCTCTATTTCATGTTTGAAGAACCCCTTCAGAATTTCATTGAAATGGGAGAAATGCTTCGTAAAAATCCTTCCGCATCAAGAGAATTTATCAATGCCATCGAAAATTATTAGGCTGCTCCGTAAACTCATCGCCGAAGTGTCGGGGGGACTTGTTTTAATGGCAATGGTGATGGGTATTTTCCTGACTGCCACCCTCAATGAAGGGATTATGCGTGTTATCTGGCCATTGTTCGTCCTGATTGTCGGCCTCGTTTTTTATGGCCTCACGTATCTAATCGCCGAAAAAAAAGATCGGCGCTGAATACGAAGTGGTATGACTTTCATACATGTTGAAGTAGGTCCAGGTGTGTCGAAGTGGGACCTTTAACCCTGGGTGGGCTGAAACGGGAAAATAATTACGGTGGGTCAAAGAGGGAAGAATAGTTGATTTTACAGACCAGAGGCGGCGTCATAAATCATTCACTGATTAAGTAAGATGCGCTACAAACGCTAACATGCCCGCTTCGACACACCCTCGGCAAGGTTAGCCTCTAATACCCACTTCGACACACTATGCTTCCCACTTTGACACACCCTAACTAAAACAGGTGTGCTTACAATAGGTCAGAACCGGCAGATGACCAAATTAATCAGAGGTTTAAAAAAGAACAAAACATACAGGCTCATGGACAGGAAAAAGATGATTGCAGTTATTGGTGAGGACTACTTCCATCGCTGAAGCCAACCTCAACTGGCCGCTGCGGAAAGCTCGCACATAGCGGCATCTTTAATGATTAAGCGAAGCTCTTCTACAGTTAACGGTTTTGCTGCGTTCCCTCTGTGCACCATCGCGTGGTAATTCGGGCACAGAGGTACCAGCTCCCTAACTGGCTCAGATCCGACACTAATCCCTCTTTTCTGGCACTCCCTGTCTGGCCATCAGCGTAAACTGGTGGGGCAGAGAGGCATCTCCATCAGGAAGGGCTATCCAGCCACAGCTTTACTATTTTTCGGACTGGATTAATTATCCATGACGAACTATTTACCTAAGGAGCAACAATGAAAAAATCTGCCTGGCTCATCAGCCTGATGCCGCCATTTATGTCTATTGTTATTATCAGAACCTATCTCGGCTCCTTTGATAATGCCTCTCTGTTTACTGAAAATATCTCGGGTTCAGCCATTTTTAATTTCGTCTTCATTTTTCTGATGCTGACCCTGGCCGCATTTGCAGTTATTTTCTTCCTACCCTCGATAATTCTTAGCATTTCCGTGCCTGAAAGTGCTCCAAAACTTCATAACTACAATGACATAAAAAGAAAAGTAACGCTCTCTGCAATTCTTTCGATCCCCGTTACAGTTTTCTGGTTCTTTGGCTGGGCCTATGCCTCAGTCAGCTATCCCACTCATGAAACGCTCACTGACTGGACATGCCTGCTGGGAGGATTGATGTCAGTATTTCTGATTAATTATTTATTTCTGAGAAAGTCCGTAAGCATTGCCCAGCAATATCAGTCTTCAAAACTTCGCATCAAGACGGCCCTGACGCTTTACGCCGCTAGCCCGGCTCTTCTTCTTGTGGTTATTGCCCTGTATTTTTCCTTCGGTTTTCATACTGTCATGGGCTGGATAGACCAAAAAGCTGCCGGAGACGACATTACAACGATACTGAAAGTGTCCGTGTTGGTTGCTTTGCTGGGAATGCTCCTGTTATTTCCGGGCGCGGTGTATGTTGTTACCGAACCTACCGTCCGAAACAGTATCTGGTTCATAAGGTTTGGAGTCATAACCATTTTACTCTGGTCCCTTTTGACCTGCATGTACGTCCCATCCTTTTATCCGGTGCTGGTTGATAAAACAATGTCGCTCGCAGGTATTTCAGACTGGAAAAGCAGACGTTTTCAGATTGATGAAACTAAAATTCCTTTCTCTCACTTCGCTAATGAAGAATGGCAGAGAGTCCGGACCGGCGACGAAAAAAGGTTCAGCGTAAAGGGCATTATGGTTTACTCACTCAGCAACGTGAAATTGCTGTGTCCCGAGTCCATAAGGTAACCCTACAAAAATATGCTCCGCTTCGTTCCATGGGATCGGAATTATGATAAAGAAAAAGCTGCTGAACTAAGAAAGGCATCTTCCCGGTGTCAGCCCTTTACTCAGGGGGAAGTCACCCGGTTGTCCGAGTGAGACGAGGATGATAATCCAACCTCAGCGGATCAGGTAGCGGCCAGCCTCGCAAAAGGATCTCTAGGAGATCCTTTTCAATTCAGTTCATTTGTTCAGACGTTTTTCAATAAAGCGGACGATAAGTTGATATGCTATAACCATAACAACTGAGCAAATGACAAGCAGAGAGATACCGACGAACCCTTCAACATCCCGCTCACCAAAGAGTCCGGCTAACATCTTCCAGAATTCAATCTGGCTTTGCGTCGCAGGATCTGACGGCCGAACTAAAAGAAATGTCAGTGCAAATACAGCGACACAAATCAGAATTCTAAATCCCGTCGGGACGCGTCTCGCGGCCATTCAAGATCACCTCAATCGTTCCATAAGACATCAGACCATTAGGCAGCCTGATCTGCGGCGTTGACATTAATGCCTGTCGAATCGCAATGAAGTCAGTGCGACGTTGCAACGTAATGCATCCCAGGGATATCCCAAGAGGACCAGGGGGATACAAACGGAAATTCCCCCGTTCAACACCATTAACCCATGTGTGATCGTCAATTTTCCCGTCATCGCGATACAGAGCAAACCACTCATACTTGATCACCGGCCTTGAAGTCGGCCATGAATAAAAATCATGGAGATCAGTACGAATAACCCCTTTCCATCCTCCGGAAGGGCGATTAACTACGTGATAACGGCCGTCAGGAATTGGACCATTATCAGGGACACCAATACATCCCGCACGATTCCGGTATTGGTCATGACCGGAATAAGCCAGAAATGTGCCTATGCCATAGAACGTCAAAGGGCTAAAGGTAGCGTCATTAACAACAAATTTTCCTTGTAAAGCAAATGAGTATTAGTCCATTTTTAATTTTAACATCACTCCACCGCCGGTTGTGATTTACAGCAACAGCCGTTGACCGTCACGCTGATGACAGGGGGGGACTGCTTTTATTTCATTAGCCTGCCAGCACTCAAACAGTGCAGCTGCGCGCCAGGACTTCCTGTTTTCAGTTTTCTTTATCGTTGTCTGGCCATCAGCGTAAACTGGTGGGGCAGGGATTCATCTCCTTCAGGAACGGCTACCCAGCCACAGCTTTTCAGCAACTCATTGAGCGCTTCAACCTGCCCGCTAATTCTGGCTGGCACCGGTAATATCTGTTTCCCTTCTTCATTGAAGGCGATATCCAGAGCGCTTTTCACAAGACAGATGCTGTTTACTGATCCCGAGGTCTGGATTCGGTGCCGGCCAGTCCAGTCTCTGTCGCTAAGGGCCTGATAGACCCAGGCATGCTCCATCAGGAGTTCCATGGCATAGGTCAGCCGGAACATATCATTTTGCTCCAGCAGTTCACCGTTGCAGCTGCGCCAGATATAGTCCAGCTTTTGCCTGAGGCGGGCATGTATACCCAGCGTCCGCCCCTGGTTCAGTATCCAGTCGATGTCGGTGGCCAGATCACGCGAGAAACGACGCTGCTTTTTGGCCAGTGCAAACCAGCGCGTTATGAAAAGATTTTCCTGCGATTCAGAGCTAATCAGCCCGTCCTGATGGGCCAACTGCAATGCGACAAGTGCGCACCATGCCAGATGGCCGGTCTTATCCCTGTTTCTCAATTCTTAATCATCCTGACAAACGTTAAACGCTAACTAGCCGGTAGCACCGACCCGTTTTCTGGCTTCGTCGATTATGCGGCGCAGCGCCTCAACCGACAATGGTCTGGATTCATTCGATCTGTGCACCATTGCGTGACAGTTAGGACACAGAGGAACCAGATCCGTGACCGGATCTATTTTATAGCTCTCGGCAATAGTTTTCAGGGGCGTGATATGGTGGACGTGGATGAAGCCCTTGCCCAGGTCCCCGTAGGTTTTTTCGAAATCGAATCCGCAGCCCTTACAGACTGTTCCATGATGCCTGATACAGGCTTTCCTGGCTTCAGCACTTCTTTCGTAGGCATTGACGGTAATGACCTTTCGGGCACCTTCAGTGTACTGTTCCGGAACTGTGAGTTCGTCCGGATAAGTATGACCGACAGTATCGGCATACCAGACGCGCCCTTCCTTCCGGAGATAACGTTTTTCAATTCGATGTTCAAAGCCTTTGATCGCCGCCACGTCAGGATTATCAAGCTTTGGCGAGTGAATCATGTTGAAGGTGTACAGCTCGTATCCTTCGTTCAGGTAGCCGAGATGCTCGATAGCCTGTGTATACCCAGGGAGCCTCTTTTTTTTAGCGCTGAATTCCCATTCTTCGCGGAGGATAACCGCGCGTCCCTGCTCGCGCTCGGTGTCCCAGGCACCAAAAATAACTATCTGACGGTCGTGGTTGATGAAAGACCAGCTCCAGTTCCAGTTCTTACATGTGGCGCCCTGACTCTATATAAATTGCTTTCTGTTCATCGTCTCGCTAACTCTTACTCACCTAAATACTAAAAGTTCCTACACTATTAATAACCATCAACGTTACCTAGCTGTGGAATGCGGTTAGCATCTATCAATATTGCTTCTATGAGTGATTTCATATCGGAACATTTAGCGCTATAAAGTTCTTCATAAAGCTCAAAGTCTTCTTTTGATAATTCTTTTCTAAGCCAGCATTCCCATGCTTCTAGTGCACTAAAATCGAGCCATTCGAATTCCGGATGCGCTTCAAAGAACCAGCTCACGCCGGGCGTTTTGCTCAATCTTATAAGCTTTTTAGCTAGATTAGTTTCATCCTTTGAGCGTTTTAAGGCTGTCGATATCATTGAGTGGGTACCTTATTGAATCTTAGAGAGGTCAATATTAACACCTTCTCAGGCCATCAGTGGACATGCGCCGCAGGCGCATAAAGGCACCAGAAGTAGCTGAATATGGCTTTGATGGTTAGTGGCGCCGTAGCCCGGCGCAGCCGGTTGATCTATAGAGGCTCGCTATCCCCCCCCTTACCTGTAAAGCCTTAACCCGCTAATCGCGATGTAGAAGAATTTTTGCGCCGTCGGAGTGGTCACGACAAGGCGTAGCCGTAGTCGGGGCGTATCTCCGCGTTAGCGGGCCGTCAGGGCCGCTTACGGGCGTGTACTCTAAACCTCCAGCGACATCACTTACCAAGATACTCGTGACATCATAAGCGCCGCATTGAAAGCTTTGGACCGTATCTGGCTCGATGGTCATCGCTATGCAAAAGCCGGAGTGATGCTGAACGACTTTACACCGAGCGATATATCTCAGCTCAATTTGTTCGAAGAGGTGCAGTCCCGGAAGCATAGCGACGCTTTGATGAAAGTTCTGGACGGGATAAATCATTCAGGTAAGGGCAAAGTCTGGTTTGCCGGGCGAGGCATATCTCCTGAATGGCAGATGAAACGCGAGATGCTTTCTCCGGCCTATACCACACGCTGGGAAGATATTCCCATAGCGAGGATCAGTTGAAGAACCCCACCCTGATGGTCAAGATTTTTGAAAGCATTATGATAATTATAATTTTTGAGAAAACGAGTAGTGCTCGCCGCAGCCGAACGGCAGGGTTAAGTCCATATGTGAGCGAGGAACGACCGGGGATCAAAAAGAACATAATATCCTGACGCACTATAAATATGAATAAAGATGACATACTCAGAATTTAGATCGTGATAGAAATTGCGGAATAGAGTGGGACCGTGATCCCAGTTAAATTCCGGGTGCGGTGCCGGCAGTGCGGGCCGGATTACCGGAGCGGTTCTGCCTCACAGACAGGAGGTGGGACCGTGGTCCCAGTTCAATTTCGGGTGCGGTGCCGGCAGTCCGGGACTGTTACCGGAGCAGTTCCGTCTCGCAGACAGGAGGTGGGACCGTGGTCCCAGTTCAATTTCGGATGCGGTGCCGGCAGTCCGGGCCGGATTACCGGAGCAGTTCTGCCTCGCAGACGGGAGGTGGGACCGCGGTCCCAGTTCAATTTCGGGTGCGGTGCCGGCAGTCCGGGCCGGTTACCGGAGCGGTTCTGCCTCACTGACAGGAGGTGGGACCGTGGTCCCAGTTCAATTTCGGATGCGGTGCCGGCAGTCCGGGCCAGATTACCGTAGCAGTTCCGCCACGCAGAAAGGAGATGGAATGATGGCTCTTGGCTGGAAAAAGTAACAGTAACTAGATCTTTAGATTGCGTTAACCATGAGATAGAAAAATATAAAAGCTCTTTACAATTACACAGGTGCTATGGCACAGAGAATGGCTGCTTCGGGATCTATATACCGAAGCAGCATGTAAAATATTAAGGATGTTGGGAGTTAGTAACAAAGCTTGCTAGTTGCACCAAACAGACTAAACCTTTTGTAAGTCGCGCAGTATGCTTTCGATCTGCTTGATACATTCTTCAGGCAAGCGAGATTTATCGAGATTAAAAATCACCTTATCGCCTTTGTAAAGGGCAGTAGCACCAGGAACAAACTGATGACGAGTACTCAGATTAACTTTTTTACCTAATGGCTCTTTCAGTACAGCTGTCAGTAAGCTGATTACTTCCTCGGGTTCAAAGATAACACCAGCTGTCTTTTGCTCATGAAGCTGCTGTGCCTGTTGCAACAATAAATTTTCTTTTCCCGAAAATGCCTTGTACAGCGCCTCACCGGAGCGAGCGGATAGTTCGCCTGGGTGAGTAAAAAGGGAAACCACAGATTTTGGTAACTGGGCCGTGTTGATGCAACGCGTGATGATTTTACGGGAAATATTCTCCGCTTCAGCCAGCGCAGAGACATTGCCGTTGAAAACAGTTTCCAGCCTCTGTGCATAACGTTTGCCACGTTCATAAGCACTTACAGGGCGATAATCATTACCCAGCCGGGATAAAGCCATCATCTGTTCGTCATCTAAATCCCCCACGAGAACACGATAATCCGATGATGTAAGGATAGCGGCTTTACGTCGGCGGCTACCATCAGCAATCTCAATGATGCCCTCCACCCGCCGTCCGAATGCAGGGGTCTGCTGTCCACTTAGAAGAAAAGAGGGGATGAGATCATCCAGAGCATCTTCGGTCAGTAGTTCCTGATCACGTTCATTTCCGGACCAGACACTCGATGCGGTTTCAACATTCTTACCCGGTATGGCTTCCAGAATAAATTTAACTTCTCGTCCACAAACCGGCAGCAGAATAGAATTTCCACGAGCCATAGCCCCCACCCGAGCAATTAATGAATCTACCATCGGTGCAGCAGGTGCCACTGACTGCTCAGTATCGGAACGGACTTCTTTTATAGTGTTTTTGGGAAGGACAGGCGCACGTTTCATTATCTGATCTCCCAGCGAGGTTTAATCAAGCGGTCGAAAACTTCATTACAAACAGGCTCCCAAATGGCCAGAGCATTTCGCCAAGCTCCGGTCGAAGAGCGCTGATCGATTGCTTGTTCAAATACCGTACGCATACGTATCTGACCTTTACCCACCTCGTCAGTCTCACGCACCACATTCTTAAGAACCATGCTTCCCCAGGCATCGCGTATCTGTTCTTCCATCCAGGGAGACTGAGAACCATTGTTATTGCTATATTTCGTCAGCAGAATTCTGACGTCTGGCTCAAAACCTTGCAGGTCAACGTTTTTCAATAAATCTCGCAGCATATCGAAAAACTGCAAAGCAGACGTATAATCAAAAAGCTCAGCTGGAGTTGGAACGATCAATACATCCGCAGCACAAACGACATTTATAGTACCGATCCCGAGGTTAGGCGCGCTATCAATCACAATCACATCGTAATCATGAGCAACCGTCTCTATTGCCAGACGAAGCATCATATGCGGTTCTGTTGGCAACTTACCCTCATCGTAACGCCCCATTAGTTCTGTTTCGATTCTATGCAATGCCAAACAAGAAGGGATAATATCCAGGCCAGGCCAACATGTTGGCTTGATAGCATATGAAGCATCATCACGCTCACCCAGGTAGAAGGGAAGCAAAGTATCTTCGGCGTGAATGTGTAAATCTGGAACCCAACCATGGTACATAGATGCTGTACCTTGAGGATCATTACCTTCTACAAGTAGAACGCGAAGTCCTTTCAGCGCCAGATCCTGTGCAAGATGTACTGATACAGACGTTTTATAGACTCCCCCTTTATGTGCAGCCACCCCGATAACTGGCGGAAAGCTATCATCAGGGCGGCGCAGACGGGTGCCGAATACATCACGCATGTGGTTGATCTGTTCAATGGTGTAGCCCACTCGTTGCTCTACACGACCACGTTTCTCCATATCCGGATGGGGAAGACGTCCTGCTTTTTCAGCATCGCGGATTGCCTGTGAAGACACCCCAATCAAATCGGCTGCTTCACCCACACGCCAGCGACGTGTAATTTTTCTTGCCTCAGGGCTGTCATCGTTAAACTGAGCAATGGCGATAGCCTTCGTCATTTCATGACCGGCAGATATGCACTGATCAAGTGTATCCATTAATCCCATTGTATATTCCTTGTTCTCAACTTTGCATAGTTATATTAAATCTTGGAAAAACAAGCAAAGCAATACCAAATATGCAAATCGATGGATTTTTTGCAAAGTAGCTCAAACGGTAAGGTTTTAGCATGTATGTTTCAATTTGACTGCTCCCCGCCCTAAAGGACGAGGATTCCCACTTCACGGAGCCGAACCTTAGCCGCTTTATGCGATTCAGGATTTACAGGCTCTCCGTGGGCTAACACTGCCAGCCCGGCAGCTTTTATATTGATAGCCGCATTAATGTCACGATCATGGTCTGTGCCGCATTCAGGGCAGTGCCATTTACGCACATCAACAGGCATTTTTTGCATGGTGAAGCCGCAACAACTACAGCGTTTTGAGGACGGGAAAAACTGGTCGATTGCGACCACGGAACGCCCTGCCCATTCGCCTTTGTATTGTAGCTGGCGCGTAAACTCGCTCCAGCTCGCGTCTGCTATCGCTTTAAACAGCGACGGGTTGCGGATCATGTTCTTCACCTTAAGGGATTCGACGCAAACAACCTGGTTTTCGTTAATCAGTTTGCGGGTTGCCTTGTGCAGGGCATCCAGTCGGCAATCGGCAATTTTTGCGTGGAGTCGGGCCACCTTTAAGCGGGCTTTGGCGCGGTTCTTTGAGCCTTTGACCTTTTTGCTTAATCGGCGCTGGAATAGCGCCAGGCGTGCCGCGTATTTAGCGGTATGGCGGGGATTGCCGGACTTAAATCCGGTATCGGTGACGAACAAATCTTTTAAACCAACATCAATGCCGACCGTGGAAGCGGTGATCGGCAGTGATACAGGCTCAAACTCGCAGAGGCAGGAGACAAAATATCGTCCGGCTGTGTCTTTGGTAATGGTGATCGAGGATGGCGAAGACGGCAGCGGGCGACTCCAGCGCACGTCTAAAGGCGCTTTGCTCTTTGCCATATACAACTTGCCGTCACGGTATTTAAACGCCGTATTCATGAAGGTAGCAGCCTGTTTATGACGCTTACTTCTGAATGCTGGATATGCGGCACGTCCGGCGAAGAAATTTTTAAACGCATCCTGTTGGTGGCGTATAGCTTGCTGGAGTGGCACGGCTGAAACATCGCGCAGGAAAGCATATTCCGGCATGGCTTTAAGGGCGGTCAGTCGCTTATCGGCTTGAGGATAGCCAATTTTCTCCTGTCGTTCGTAGTAGGCGTCAGTTCGCCAGCGCAGGATGAATTGTAGACAAAACGCACACAGCCGAACGTTTGAGCCAGAAGCTCAATCTGATCGGGTGTTGGATAGAATCTGTATTTATATGCGCGCTTCATGGTCTTACAAAATACGCTGAAAATTGTAAGGCGCACTGACGGAGGTCAAAAAATGGTTAGGTGTAACGCTTATATCCCCGCCCGCATTGGGCGAGGCTTTACGCGCAAATCGGGTAAATACATTAGTGTTCCTTACTCAAATTAAACTGGTCGACATTGTAAGTATGCAAACTTTATAGGTATGGACGAAAGCCTTCCCATAGCGATGATCCTGTATGAAAAAAGGCAAAGAAAATAGTGTATCTATAAACGATAGGTCGTCGACAGGCTGGATGAATATAATTGCAGCTATGCAAGTAAAAACTACAAACATGTCTTCAAGAAGAAGGCATGACCAAGGCTAAACATCTGGCGCCTAAGCCTTTGTACGCGAACTGACACAGCGAGTGTCGCAACACGGAGACTCACTTATGACCATGGCATAACACTTGAAGAGAAGGGTATCGAGAAGCAATCCTAAAATTGCACGAACCATCCTTTCCTGACATTTCCTGTCTGGCCATCAGTGTGAACTGATGGAGCAGGGGGCATCATATGCAGGCTCTGCCTGCTATTTAGAGCGATCGAACACATCAGCACCGCCGACACATCCGCTGGTAGTGGTAGTGCATTTTTCTATGAGACATTGTGATTAAAAGCGATAACGAGATTAGCAGTGCTCGCCGCAGCCATGTGACCGAGCAACGCGAGCGAGCAGGCGAGGAAGCGCAATATCACAGAAGCTGGAGGGAGCAGCTACGCTTTGGTATCACTATGAAAGATGATCGTTGGTTAACAGTATGAATTACGTTTATTTTTAGCAGTTTATCCACATATACAGTCATTCGATCCAGCAACAAGATCCTCAAAACGATCCCTGTTAGATCCAAAGAAGATCCCGGAACCTCTGAAGGCCCCGTCAGTACTGAATCAGGAGCATGATCACATAAGCTGTAGCTTGTAAATCATAAGCTGTAACTGGTGCACAATAAGCTGTATTATGCAGAGGATATGCTGTGACGAGCCAGTAGAATAAACTATAGTAAGTGTACTCTCTGAAATAGCATCAAAGTTGTGTATAAACTGAAGCTAGTCGTGTCGCCCCTTATGGCTGTAACTATGTGATAAGGGCTGCTTTTATCCTTTATTTATCCACCGATCGGAGGTCCTCTGGAAAAGGATAATCTGGATGTAAAAAAACTGTTTGAAGAGGTGGATAAATCCTCCGGTGAAGTCGTAACCCTAACGCCTAATGCCAATAATACAGTGCAACCTGTGGCACTGATGAGGCTTGGAGTGTTTGTTCCTACGCTTAAATCGCTGAAAAACAGCAAAAAAAACACGCTTTCCCGTACTGATGCTACGGAAGAACTAACGCGCTTGTCTCTCGCCAGAGCTGAAGGATTTGATAAGGTGGAGATCACTGGTCCCCGCCTGGACATGGATAATGACTTTAAGACTTGGGTAGGGGTGATTCATTCCTTTGCCCGTCATAAAGTTATCGGTGATAAAGTTGAACTGCCGTTTGTCGAGTTCGCAAAACTATGCGGGATCCCTTCAAGTCAGTCTTCACGCAGGCTCCGGGAGCGTATCAGCCCTTCGCTTAAACGAATTGCGGGTACCGTTATCTCGTTTTCACGCACTAATGAAAAGCACACCAAAGAGTACATCACACATCTGGTGCAGTCTGCTTACTACGATACTGAGAAAGATATCGTCCAGTTGCAGGCTGACCCACGCCTGTTTGAGCTGTATCAGTTCGACCGTAAAGTACTTTTGCAGCTGAAAGCCATCAATGCGCTGAAGCGCAGGGAGTCCGCGCAGGCTTTATATACTTTTATAGAGAGCCTGCCACGGGATCCTGCGCCGATATCTCTTGCACGTCTTCGGGCACGCCTGAACCTGAAGTCCCCTGTATTCTCGCAGAACCAGACGGTAAGGCGTGCCATGGAGCAGCTCCGGGAGATTGGCTATCTGGACTACACTGAGATTCAGCGGGGACGTACAAAACTCTTCTGCATTCACTATCGCCGGCCTAAATTACAGCCACCTCATGATGCAAGCGCAGAGAACCCGAAGCGGCCTGCCACACCTGGTGATGTCAGTCCGGAGATGGCTGAGAAACTGGCCCTACTCGAGAAGCTGGGCATCACTCTCGAGGACTTGGAAAAACTCTTCAAAACTCGCTGAATATAAGCTGTAGTAAGAAACGCACCACAGTTAACTTACTACAGCTTATATTTATGTATCTGACGAGTGATTTGCTCGCTACAGCTTATATAGTCAGTAGTGAGAACGACCCATGATGAAAAACGTGTTCTTCTCTGATGAACTGCTCCTTGAGAACAGGTTTCTGCTACCGTAGCTCTTCTCTCCAGTCTTAACTGACTCCCGTAATTTGCCAACCTCTCACTATAGCTTATGTTACTCACTGCATTTTATTACAGTAAGTATTACTCACCACAGCTTATATAAACTATGGTGAGTAGCCTTGTCACTTTAGTGGGGTAAGTGACCGGAGGAATTGCACTGCATCAAGCCCGTCTACGGTGAACGGTACAGCCAGCGTTGCCCCCATATCCGATGCAAACACTGGGAATAAACTTCCATCGAACGTGGATTCTTGTGGCCAGCAAAGGCCTGAATGACCATCTTGGCTGGCGGGGGTAGTGTATGTACATGATATAGCTGTTCCGGAAGATATGGAGAGTCACCAGAATTGAGGAATGTATTCCGTCAGCCTGGACTCGCTAAACAGCCTGTTTCAGCCAGTTATGCATGGTTCAATCGGTGACAACCCACTGCGGTTCGTGCTGGCGGAGATGTGTGGTGATCGTCCATCTCTACATCTGCCTGACATAGCTTATGTTACCAGACGGCCCCCTGGAAGAGCTTCGGCCCGTCACAACGAGGTAGATTACATTGTCAATGGCATCACTTTCGCTTGTGCGTACCTCGCTTGCCTTCTGGACATAAAAAATACTCTTCCCATATGAACCAAAAACAGAAAAGACTTGTTAACAGGTCTTTTCTGCTTTATTTTTAAGACTGATTAAACAGCCTTAAAAGGTGACCTATGCCAAATATCATTCTCAGCGACACAAGTGCCAGTGTCAGTGAACTCAAGAAAAACCCAATGGCGACAGTCAGCGCCGGTGATGGCTATCCGGTCGCCATCCTGAATCGCAATCAGCCCGCTTTTTACTGTATTCCGGCAGAACTGTACGAAAAGATGCTCGATGCGCTGGACGATCAGGAACTGGTGAAACTGGTAGCCGAACGCAGCAACCAGCAGTTGCATGATGTAGACCTGGATAGTTATCTATGACTTATACGGTCAAATTCAGGGATGATGCGCTAAAAGAATGGCATAAACTGGATAAAGCTATTCAACAGCAATTTGCAAAAAAATTAAAGAAATGCTGTGATAATCCTCATATTCCTTCTGCAAAATTGCACGGGATAAAAGACTGCTACAAAATAAAACTACGTGCATCCGGTTTTCGTCTGGTCTATGAGGTGATTGATGAACAATTAATTATCGCTGTAGTTGCTGTGGGTAAACGTGAACGTAGGGAGGTTTACAATCTGGCAAGTGAGCGTATGAGATAGCCAAAATTTCGAAGATATTAAAGCTGCTATAAAATGGCGAGAAAAACCCCTAAACACGTCAGCGGTATTGTTCTTGTATGTAAGAATTAATCCTCTTGCCGAACGCCAGCAGGTTGGGCAGTACCTGGCTCCATACATAACCCCCCAGATTTGACCTCACCTGGGGGTGAACAAGCCTGACGGGGGTGTCACTCAGGCATTAAGCCCTTCAGCATTGCGACAGCCTCTGCCGCTGGCATCTGGAACTGCACCCTGTGTCGCGCAGCTACATCGAGCGCAAATACCTTCGTATACACCTCCGTCGAGCTGATGCTCTTGTGCCCCATGAGACTCTGCAGCACCTTCAGCGGAATACCGGCATACAGCATATGCATCGCGTAGGAATGCCGGAATGTGTGCGGTGTCACCGGCACGGAGAACGTCACCCCGTCGGCCGCTGCGGTCTCCACCGCTTCACTAAGCCAGGTGCGAACGGTCCGGTCTGTGATCTCCCAGATTCGTGCCTTCTCTGATCTTCCGGTACGTTTATTTCGGCGCTCCAGTGGAATTTTCAGCGTGGCCACCATCATCTCCAGCTGGCTGACATAACTCTGATCGGAAAGCGGTACCAGCCGGTGAGCTTGGCTGCCGGCTGGCGAGCGGCCGGCCGTTCTGGCGGCTTTTTCAGCCCTTTGTTTGAGTGTGGCCAGCTGCACGAACGGGTAGGGAGGCGCCAGGGAAAAATCACTCCGGGTCAGCGCCAGCGCCTCGTTAATGCGAGCGCCGGTGTTCCAGAGAGTGGCCAGCAACATCTTGCGGTGGAGATCGGGTACATAGTGGAGCAGGGCACTCACTTCCGGCGCCAGCAGATATTTCGGCAGTTCGTCCTGAACGAGCGCCATCTGGCGCAGGGCCAGTGCGGCAGGGTAGTCGATGGCCACCGGCAGCTGTGCGGCAGAAAATGAAACACCCTGGCCTGGTATTGCCGGCATCATTGCTTGTTGTCCCTGCCGCACAGGTATTGCTCTGTAAGTCGTGCCATTACTTTCTGCGCGTAATCCTCGCCCGGGAGCACACTGATTTCACCCCGGCGTTCCATCTCGGCGCCGATGGCGCTGAGGGTCGTCGCTACCGGCAGCAGCCGGCGCAGCTGCAGGGCGTGCCCGCATGCGTAACGGATGCGATCGGCAAATTCATCCTCATCGCGGGAATATGTTCCGGGCGCCGGCCGTTCCCGGCCATCCTTTTCTGACTGCAACTGCTGGCACAGCGTCAGCAGTTCAATGATCTCTTCTGCCGCACGGGCAGCCACCAGGTCATGGTTCATTCCAGCTTATCCTAATTTGCCAAACAGCTGAGGCAGTTCATCAAACAACATCACATGACGGGTGCGCTTTCCCTTGAAAATACGCCGCATCATTGGCGTGAAATCCGCAGGCTCCCAGCCATAGGGCCACGTATGGTAAATCCCTTCCTGCAGCGTGCTGTCGCGTCGTTCTGGTCCGGCAACGATACGCCTGACCTCCCTGCTCAGCGCCTCACCGCGCAGGCCGTACTGGCCCAGGTAGCGGCGCAGCCGCGTTCGCGGCATCCGCGGATCGGATTTCACGTAAGCATTAATATCCATATGCTGGGTGGCGGTGAGGATATTCATGCCGTACTTGCGCATGGAGCTAAAAGCGGTGGCCATCACGTCCGTTTCTGTCTGCGCTTTATCATCGGTCCGGTTCATCTGGTTTCCTGTTAACTGGCTTAAGGGTTCGGTCGTCTGGACCCACGCGGTGCCTTCCGGCAGCGACCGGAAGGCAAGCAGGGCAGCCGTTCTGGAGGGCAGCTCGATACAGTCCCCGCGCTGAGGGTCGATCTCTTCGTCCGTGGCCTCGTTATACCACATACGCAGCCGCCATCCCGTCACGGGAGGCGCATTCTGTATGGCCAGCACCATCCCTTCCGGTGACAGAAGTTCACGCAGGGTGTAGCAGGCCCCGATCCGGGTCGAGTCCCGCAGCCACATCACGTGGTACTCACTGACCAGCTGGTCATACACACATTCCGGCGTATGGAAGTAATTCCCGTCCGCCCTGCATAAATCATACATAATCCATCCTTTACTGAGAAATCCCGCCCTCAGCTACAGTTGTTCAGCAGCAGCTTTTGCGATCTCATCCACCGCTTCCCTCACCGAAAAAGGCCGGGCCTGCTTTTTTGAAAAGTGCACCCAGTAGCAGAGATGTGATGCCCAGGTCTGGCCGTTCTGACGGGGTTCAAAGTCAACAGTAAAGAATGTAATGGTTCGTCCGTTAAGTTCTCAGCTTTCACAGCAGTCGCAATATTTCAGATAGAGCGCCTTCAACTCTTCAAAAAAATTGCCCTCCTTTAACGGCCCTGTTTCTTTAACAGCCTCACGCTGCTCTATGAAATAACTTACGGCGGCTTTTTTCGAAGCGAATTGTCTTTCGCCGATATTCACTTTCACTGCTCGTCCCATTCCGTTCCCTTTCTGGTTTGCTGGCAAATAGTCACTCAGAGTAATGATGACGCGCAGCACGATCAGCTTTGCGCAACCCAGCGTCTGTCACCCAGATAATTTTACCGTTTCGTAATAATATGCATGCTGATAATAATCAGCCATATAAACACAATGTTAAATTACCGGATGGCCGTTCCGGTCAGATCCGACTTTCCGGCATATCTCAACTTTCCGGAAGTGTACCATGGCAGGTAAATAAGCAAAGCGGCGTTTTCCGGTGTGCAGCACTCGGTTATCCGGGACATGATAAAACACAAAATATGGGGTTTCACAACGACTGGAAAGCGACTGTTACCACAATATATGGGCTGCGGCGACCGCCACGCGCCGGAGGGGTTAAGGAAGATCCGGAACTACCTTTTTTCGGATCCCAGCGGAAAAAGGGAGAAGAATAGATATGCCTAGCATATCCATATGCCTGGAATCTGCATATGTATGGCATACGCATATATTAAACATCTGCATATGCTATATCTATACATATGTTGAACATCGACCTATACTGAGCATATGCACACACCCGGTGCAATGAACCTCATTCCGGATATGCATTACATATCCATACTTACCCGGGAGAAAAATCATGAGAACCGTATCCATTTTTAAAAACGGCAACAACCGCGCCATCCGTCTGCCCCGCGATCTGGATTTTGAGGGCGTCAGCGAGCTGGAGATCGTCCGGGAAGGAGACAGCATCATTCTGCGTCCCGTCCGGCCGACCTGGGGCTCGTTCGCGCAGCTCGAAAAAGCTGATCCGGACTTCATGGCGGAGCGCGAGGACGTTGTCAGCGACGAAGGACGATTTAATCTGTGAACAAAATGTATATGCTCGACACGAATATCTGCTCGTTCATCATGCGCGAGCAGCCGGAAGCCGTACTGAAGCGCCTGGAGCAGGCGGTGCTGCGCGGTCACCGTATCGTGGTCTCGGCCATCACCTACTCCGAGATGCGCTTCGGCGCAACCGGCCCGAAGGCCTCACCGCGCCACGTTCAGCTGGTTGACGCATTCTGTGAGCGGCTCGATGCCGTCCTGCCCTGGGATCGCGCCGCGGTGGATGCGACCACGGATATTAAGGTGGCGCTGCGCCTCGCCGGCACGCCGATCGGCCCGAACGACGCGGCCATTGCCGGACACGCCATCGCCGCCGGCGCCGTGCTGGTGACGAATAATACGCGGGAGTTTGAGCGGGTGCCGGGCCTGACGCTGGAAGACTGGGTTTAATAAACATGCTGTAAAAAGGTAACAAATATCCGCTTTGTGCCAGAAGCGGACATACCCATCCATCAAAACTTAGCTGCTATCTCTTGTACTTCATTTTGGCTTTAATTGCGTGCATTTACTGTTTTTTACCTATCCATTACTTAATGCTAAAGCCATCGTATAAAAATCAGAAGGACAACACTTTGTTTTTAGCTGCGTTAAACGGTTTCAGTATGTGGCTATTGCGTGAGAGGGGGAGGGGCATGTGCTATAGATCACATTCCCCCTTTTTTGTGGAAAGTGGTCATGACAAGGAAACTCGAAAAAGATTACATTGCAGGTGCAGTACTTTCTGAAATTGTGAGACAACATCCTGAGATCCGGCTAAGCCCTGATTTTGTGAATGTTGTTCTGGCTGCTGCAGATGAAATCTGTAACATTTTTGCCAAAGAGACGACCCTGAAAGGCAAAAATTAAAGAGACAAAGGCTGCAGAGACGCAGCCTTTTTTAATGAGGGTACGAAGACTTACTTTTTCAGGTTTGCCGGAAAGTCAGCAGGCAGCTGGTCAGGTGGGCAATCAATTACTGATTCATTGTTAACGCCACTGTCGTTAACGAAAGTAATAGTTGCAAACTCATCAATGACCTCAGTCGGGTAGGCAGGCCCTGCAGCCCGATATTCTTCCATTTTGTCGATATGGTCGTTCTGGAAGCACACCGTTTTCTCGGGGTTGTTCATAACCCAGCGCGGGAAGAAGATTGTTCCGTGGAAAAGCTTGTCTCCCAGATTGGCAACCAGACTGACGTCTGTACCGGTCGGCTCTGTCCAGGAAACCTTATAAATATCCTTACCGACGCGGACAATGTAGACGTGTTGGTCTTTAACCCAGCGACCGCCAACCATACCGCTATGGATTCGGTAATCTACGGTGTTTTCGTTTTTGATGTAAAGCTCGTAGTTCCAGCCGTTGTCGTATGTGTAGACAAGGTGTTTGCCGGTGAAACCAGACAGATCTTCTTTGTTAAAGTCAATCATATTACAACTCCTGAAGACTTTGATTATTAATCCCAGAACGGGAAATAATAGTATAGAAGTACTATTCAACCCGTGCTGTTTAAGTGTGTAAGAGCGTGTAAATCGAAAACTAAATAAATTTTGTGAAGCATGCTACACGATAACAACACGTCCATTGTGGAATGGTACATCACCATAAGCGATTGTTTTTGTAGTAACTATCACGCGCTTTCTAAATTTAATCTTAAAATATAGTTTATTCAGATTAAGTTGACTGAAGTCAGCTTGGTGCTGATTTACTGCGCGATGTAAAATTGTGCAGTTGTTTTATCACAGAAAGAATAGTCGCCCGTATGATCAAGGCTTATGCACTGATTGAAGAAAGTTAAGTTTTAATCTTCATCATGGTTTTAAGGTTAAACAATCCATGTGTGCGAACTCTGTCCCATAAACTGCCACCAAAAATTATAAGAGGAGGAGGAGCTCAATAAATTTTAACTCAGTGATTTATAAGAATTAATCTATCGAATTTAACATAAGATAGATTACACGAACCAATGTATTGAAATATAAGTATTTTCTTGTTTATGTGACTAACGTGCGTGCCGGTCATCTCCAAGGTTCATGCAGCGCAGTATCCTGAGACTGGCTTAGAATACGAATGATCGTAACCACCGAATGCGATGACACAAAATAGATCATATGCTATTCCACCGGCAGCGAACAGATATCATCTCCCAGCTCTGCGCGATGCGTGCCGATGTCATGCATCGCAAGCACATCAAACACTGCTGCTATACGGCCGATATACGCATCCGCCTGAACAACTCTGAATTGTCTGAAGCTGTAGTCCCAGAAATAGCCAAAAAACCGATGTTTAATCTTGTAACAGTCAGGTATACCACGAAGCTTATTAGTTTCTACACGTGATGATTCAAGTTCTTCTGTCTGGGTTCATCCCGGTCAGCTTTTTTCAGCAACAAAATAGGCCTCTCATGCATGGGCCAAACATGTCACCCTCATCGCCGGGCCGGCTGTCAGGCGCGCCTCTCATCCCGGAATGTACCGTTGTTCACTGTAACAAAGCTGTTTGATCTCACGCTGGCGATATGCCTGATAAAACGGTGGAACCGTCTGGTCATCAGCTTCCGTAATGCCCCATAGGCCGCCATTGGCGTCAGCTTAAAACGATCAGACAATCAAATTACGGACAAGTAAAGCAATTCCGTATAGTGAAATAGAGACACAAATGATGCCTATAAGAGCAACCTGTTTATAGTTAAATTTCAAACTTTGGTTATCCCTATCCCAGAATGAAATAGCAAAATTTCTTATGCATAATATTCATCAACGATGTAAAGGCTTGAAATCTTAAATTTCATTCATCACCAATATTGTGACGCCTCCCATCGTTTACGAGCAAAAGGCGTCTGCTGACAAGCTATCAGTCCTGATGATTTGCCAGCAGAACGATAGCTATTGATGACTGCGCAGGTTATGTCTTTCGATATCAGAAAGTGACCTGTAACTGTGCCATTGCGCCATATGTCCGATCCGCTCCAGCAATGGCTGTAATGTCGAGATGAGTCACGCCGAACGGAGAAACTCCCATGCCGGCAGTAAACGCACTCCCCTCATCAGCAGCTATATTATGGCGATATCCTGCACGTACCTGCATCCAGTTCCAAACATTCACCTCACCACCGAGACTTACAAACTGTCGTTTTTCATCCTGTGCAAAGTGGCTGGCTTCGGTGAGGTCAACGTCGATAGCAGCGGTTACCACGCTGTTATGCCATGAAGTGCCAATGGTTGCCTGTGGCATAATTTTGAGGGTCTCTTTTTCGTCATTTACTACTTTGGTTTCAATGGAGCGTGAAAGCACGTTCTGCACAGAGAGTCCCAAGCTCCAGTGTTTGTTTAGCTCAGTTGCCAGCCCGACATCTGCGTTAAACCCGGTTTTTGTGTTTCGGTACTTATCTTTATCAAAATCGTGACTATCGAATTCGCTGACAGAAACATTGTAATTAAACAGATCCACGCGCTGATATTTTGGTGTCATTCCCAATGACCAGATGTAGCCTGCCGTTTCAAATTCACGAGCCATAGCTACCCCCACATCGGTGATTACTGCCGCCCGTCCATGTGCCCGCGAAGTCAGCTCGCTTTTATCTACTG
This sequence comes from Enterobacter genomosp. S, assembly GCF_001631805.1. Lineage (NCBI taxonomy): Bacteria > Pseudomonadati > Pseudomonadota > Gammaproteobacteria > Enterobacterales > Enterobacteriaceae > Enterobacter > Enterobacter genomosp. S. Next base: position 90,074 of record NZ_LVVA01000005.1, read on the forward strand.
CATCAGGAGGTATGATACCATCAGCAATTTGATCCAGATATTTCAGATCCTGGGCGGTTACATTCCCGTTTAGCGAGACTGTTCCCCAGGATTTCATCACTACGGCGTAAGGAAGAACGTGATTTGGAATCGTGGCCACAACGGAAGCACCTAGCTGACCGCTGGCCCGTATATCCTGTAAGCTATCCAGTTTTCTCCTTAAGGCTGCCGCGCTTTGCCTGATATCGGATTGGCTGTGCAGCGCGCTGCCAAACTTGTTCCACAGATTCTGAATATCATAAGCAGCATCCAGGGCCTTATCCGGATCGGAGAACTGGACACCAACAGAAGGCAAGACCAGGCTGAAATCATCCTTAGTATCAAAACGGGTCAGAAGAGCAGGGTTGGACAGCGCCGCAGTTACGTAGTGAGAAGATACCACTCCGGTACCGCCCATAGCATCATTGCGGGCTTCCATATAGGACGTAGCGGCCGTGCTATTAAACGCCATGAGGACAACAGAGACCATAACAGTGTTGGTAAAAGCCAGCTTTTTCATGATTTTTCCCTGAATGTTTAAATATTAATTTTTCGGCGCAGAGGCTATGCTGAAATTTTCACATATTGATTTTCGACATTATTTTATAGTGTTGTTAAACAACACAACCAAAACGGTAAAATATAAAACACGCTTAATTGCGGGGTTATTTTTAGATGTCTTATAAGTTTGAGAATTAAAAACTTTTATAGTTTCATGATGCTGTACCTCTCGTTAACTGCAATGGATGCAAAGTCACAGATAAATATCTATATCTGGCGTGCAAAACACAATAAATATGAGTTATTGCATGCGTGAAAATATCTTTATAATAAACATTTAATTTAATCTGCGACTTAGTATCCGTAAGGCTCGTAAAACTGGGCATTGCATTACAGATATAAAAGGTGTTAACTTGAGCTTATACCTAACTCTGGCCATTTACTGCCATGCGGACGAGAGGGATATCGTTAATGTACATATCATATAAAGATACGCTTGGAAGTTTATATACTTCACTTTCAGTCTTTTCCGTTACACAGTATCGGTAGTTTACCGTTCCAACAGACTCTGCAAAGGCATCACTGGAGAACTGAATCTTCGCAGAGCAGGTACAGTGCTGATATGCTGAAGGTATACTGGATAAACTCGTTATCTCTAGCGCGCCAGGAATAAAAATATCCTCACGAAAATCATTCGCAAAATAGTAAACAGGGGCAGTACTTGCGTTGCCATTAAGTCTTGATAATTCCAGCGGTCGCTGTGCAAGATTGCGAAAAGTATTTTCTATAAAATTTCTCATTATTAGCCGATGAATCTTATCAGAATTGCACAAACCACAATCCTCTTGAGCAACTGCTCCTTTAATTACTATGCTGTGAGGGTCGGTAGAGGTATCATTACAGGCTGCAAGCAGTATAGCACTTACAAGAACACATAGTTTCATGCGCATATATTGAGTGTCCAGCAGGTTGAACAGATGAAAAGAACAACGTCGCAATACAAATGGCTCTAGAAGTAAACTAACATTGTCGGTTTCTCACGTCGCGCTCAAATCGTAATGTGCCGTTCACGCTTCAAGTCTTGTCCTGGTGAAAGTGTAACTTTCCACTAATTTACAGAAAAAAACCGGAGATAAACCCCGGTAAATGCTTCGGATTTCAAAAGAATAACGCTTGCAACACGTAAATTATAATATACATAAAAATGTCGCAATAGAATTTACATAATTTTATATTTTTGAAGAATGTATACCGCGAGGGTATTTATACTTCCTACCTCGAGGAAGTTTTACTTCCCCTGACTTGTAAATTCGCATGAGCGATAAAGTTACAGCGAATGAATATATGAATAACACTTTTTGTGCAGTTGCGTTTTTATGGATGACTTTATAAAATAAACCTATTTGCCGAATTTAGCTATGATTTACGTCCATGATCAAAGAGACATATCCGTATCACAGTCATTACTACAGTAATCACTATATTTAAAAAATGAGACTCATGACGGCAGACAGAATTCAATAAACAATGTCAATTGACAGGGAATCAACTCCCTTACACTCACATTTAATTAACTACCATTAGTTGTAACCATCAATTCGAAACAGTACCATTAATAATGGCATAAGCTTGTGATAGCTTCTCAGCAAACACGCGATTATAGGCGCTAATTCTATTCAATCCAACTGAGGCCATTAATGTTCTATAATGGTTTCTTATTACTTGTGGATTAAGGCTTCGGCTTCGTCTTAACACCCATCTTTCATAGTTGTCTAATCCATTTGATGCAGAGATAATGTGCTTCATTCGGATCTTGGACAATGTTTTTGTTCCATTATTTAGATATTCCCCAGAAGAAACGAAATTACGCGCAAAATCATCCACAGCCATTTTAGAAGAATATATATGCATGGGGAATGTATTTTTCTTGTTATGCGCAGGATCAACCTTAAAGAAAAACACAAGTTGACAATCTTCCAATCGTAATGATTGGCAAACCCTACTGTAACTTATATCATTTTCAATATAGATATAACAAACCTCGCCCTTGAGAGCCATCTTTTTCTTGATAATATCTTTAGGCGATAGCATGTAAATGCTTTTATTACCATATAAATAAGAGATACCTAATGAAAAGTATTGGTTATCTGATAATACATATATTCTTTTCACCCCTCCTCCTGCATTATGAATATCTGGAAACATGAAATTGACGCATTCATCAATTACCTTTGCAAAATTAATAGTATTTGATTACACAATTTAAAACCAATATTAATATTACCATTGTTCGTAATAATTTCGGCATCATTGACTAAAATGCTTAAGTTAATGATGCAGCAAGCCTTTATTATGAGTGCCCGCAGAAAAAAAACCTTAGTTATTGCCTGCGCCAGCCAGCCAGCCAGCCAGCCAGCCAGCGCATTAGTTAGTTATTACACTGACATCTACTAAACAAGTAAAATTTAGAAGTATGCAAATTGATCACAATAGACAGATAATGTCCTCACAGATTATCAATGTAGGTTAATAACATCTCGATTAGCCCGCAAGATAACCATTCTTGAAATCAGAATACTACGATAAATACATCCTATCTCATTGCTCAATAAGATTGCGAGAGGAAGTCCTATGAAAAAAAGAGCCTGCACATAAATCAAAAGGACATTCACCCCTCAAATAAAAACAATAAAGATTAAGCGGCGTTTATTAGTTATATATCAAGTCATACCCTAAAACTGCTTCAAAATCACCATTATTTGATTCATCATAAGGCGATAATCCCACTACATAGTGGTTTAAAACGAACCTATACTTTCCGTTTGCCACATCAACAGCACTCAAGTCGTACAACTTACCATTTAAATCCAAGTACTCATTTTGGGTTGACGCACCTAAACGGAAGGCCACATTAGATGCAGTCCCGGTAATTTTAAGGTAAGTCGCATTTTTACCATTTACAGTGCCGGTCTCTGGAATGAATCTTATTTTTGGGATGCTAGTAATATCACCACAATCTAAATTAATAATACTGGCAATAGGCCCGGTAAAATAAACTCGCTGCTCCGCGACAGGCCAACGATATGCATTCTTAAAACCTTCGACAAGCATATCTGGATTCTCAATAACGCATCCCGCAGTAGTTACTTTACCTTTAAAATTAAAAGTACCATCAGCGGCCTGAACTACAGGTAACCCCATAATAAAAGCCAGGGCAAGTAATCCACTTTTCGAACAAAAATTCACGTTAACTCCCATCTTAAATCAATAACCATATTTAACACTCCCCAACAACTAACCTATAACTCGAACCAACTTTCATGCATAAATAAGATTATAACAATTTAAAAGTCGCAACCTCCAGCAAACTTATTGCGTAACTTACCAACAGTTCAAACTCTTTTAAGCAAAGCCTAGGGTACTTCCATTGACATTGGTTACCCCACTACTTAATAATATTAAATACTTGAAATGCACTAAATAGTTCAGTTAGTCATGCTTTCACTTAAGTTTTTGCAACATCAAAATTTATCATCTTTACATATAAGTTAAAATTTAAATCTATAACCTATACTTAAACGGGTGTAATCAAATTTATTACCAATAGTATAATCAGCCTCGGCATGCAAAGTGTGTTCATTACTTAGTTGAGCACTTATACCAATGCCGTTACTCCAGCCATCCCCCCTGAAGCTATGCTTTTCGTGTGTGCCGTTCAGACTGAAATTCGTGTCGCCCCCAAACTCCCGAATGGCTGCTGTTTTGAAATACGTATTTACGCTGCTGCTGCCCGCATCATTTTCGTATCCGAGCAGAATCCCGGCCCGTCCCAGCAGAGACTCATAGCTACCCAGTCCAATATTAAGCCCGTTCGTAGCCCTCATGTCGGTTGCATTCTGGTGACTCCAGGTAAACTGTAGCTGTGGCTCGGCGTAATATCCGCCAGACCGCATGGGCAGGCCGAACCTTTTACCAGCCTCAAGCGATGCGCTAAATCCGCTTGCGCTGCCCGATGCACTGACCCGGTTACTCTGGCTGTCGCGTACGTTAAAGCTGTTTTTCTGCCTACCAACCTTTAGCACGGTGTCGGTATAGTAGCCATTTGTTGACGCATAGCTTGCATACAATCCCATGTAATCCGAGCGGGTTGTACCAGTACCACCACGATAGTCCGGAGAGGCATGCGTTGAACCGATAAAGCCCCCTACCCAGACCGGAATATCTTCAGCCAGACGCTTATCTGCTCCTATCTGCAGGCCGCTGTAGTCCATGTTAAAACCGCTTAGTCTGCTACCTGAAAAAGAGCTGAAGCTCCCACCGTAGCCGTTAAGCCACATGTTTCCGTGGTTCCCGTTACGACGCATGTCCCCCATGCGCTGCATCAGCGTCTGGTTTTCTGCGTAGCTCATCAGATATCCCACATTCAGATAGTTTCCACCCGCATCGGCCGTGGTGGTCGGCTGCGGTTTCTGATCCGGCTCAGGTGTCGGCTCAGGTGTCGGCTCAGGCGTCGGCTCAGGCGTCGGGTCTGGCGTCGGCTCAGGCGTCGGCTCAGGCGTCGGGTCTGGCGTCGGCTCAGGCGTCGGCTCAGGCGTCGGCTCAGGCGTCGGGTCTGGCGTCGGGTCTGGCGTCGGGTCTGGCACTGGTGCCGGAGCAGGCACGTTTCCTGCGGCATAAAGCTCCCAGTTTGTACCGTTCCGGCGGACGTCATAGAGGTAGCCGCCCAGCTCAACCTGAGATGAGGAGGAGAATGACGCGCCGCCATCGGCAGTCTCTACAACCGTTAATACCTCGCTGCCATCGGTCGCCATGCTTCCCTGGTTTCTGACGGTCAATATATGACTTCCGGCGCTGGTACCGGTAACCCGAATGAGGTCGCCCGCGCGCCCCTGAACGTCAGTCCGCATGATGAACGTTCCGCTTCCGTCAAGGTCCGCCATATTCATTGTGCTGTAAGCACCGGAGGCTGGGGCCATACTGGCAAGGTCAACTGTGGCGTTGTTGAGACTCAGCCTATCCACTCCGGAATCGCCGGTGACGCGCCAGGTGCCATCGTTCAGACTGACGTCCAGATGACCACCGTTAACATTGTCTGTGAAGGCAGAGCCCGTCCAGTCCGATCCGGAGTCCATAGCAAGGTCAATTACGCCACCACGGGCATAAACACTGCCGTTTATGCGCATCCGGCCTGCCGCGCTAATCCGGCTGGCCGAATAGCCGTCATTGTGCTGGGTGGCGATGGCCATCTGGGCCGGGGATGCCATGTTAATATCGAGGTCGCCGGTCAGGTTAATCTGACTGTCGGTCATTGCATACAAACCGCGTGTTCCCTCTGCACCACTGATGCTGAGGTTGTCCCCAGATATTGTGCCCCCGTTCAGGGCCCAGAGCCCAAGCGCAAGCGCACCACCGCGGTCGATACTAAGGTCGGTATAGCTGAGGTTAATCTGTGCGCCGGGTGTCTGGGCAGAGGCCGCGTATGAGCCGCCCGCGCTGACTGTATTACGCGCATTATCATAACCGGTAAAATTAATAGATGTGCCGGTGCCGTTTGTAACCAGCCCGCCGCCAGAGGCCGAACTGACGTGGCTATCATTACCGATGACGGCTCTTCCGCCTCGAACCTCGACTGCATTAGCTCCACTCCCTGCGGTATTTACGCTCAGGCCAGATGCATAGAATTCGCCAAAGTTCCAGATACCGTGAGCGTTGTCGCCTGTCGTGCTGATGGAGCTGCCGGTACCCAAGTCGACGGCGGCGTTATTCTGGATATTAAGCCCGTCAGCACCGTACCCCTGGGTGCTGATGTGAAGACCATCTGCGGTGAGTCTTGCCGGACCGTTTGCCGCCGTTCCGTTCAGTCCGTCAATATAAAGACCATAGCTGAGACGTCCGTTTGTACTGACCGATGTGCCTGTGCCAAGGTTGGCGCTACTGCCATAGTTGCTGACGCTGATACCGGTGCCGTAGTCACCGGTAGTAAAAACGGAAAGGCGGTCTGCAGTCAGGGAGGAAGCGTTACTTATCAGAATGCCGCTGGCACGTTCGTTAGGTTCGCCCTGAACGAAGACGTGACTATCCGTACCAAGATCGGCGCTGACATTTTTACCAGATAAATTGATACCAGTGGCGCTATTCCCGCTCACCTTTACGGTGAGAGCATCAGCTGTAAAAATACTGCCGTTGCCTTCGATACCAATGCCCTTTACTGAGGCGGTGGGATCATCTGCGCTGACGGTAACATTACTTCCAAGATCGATAGTGCCGGGCTGGTCAGTAGGGTTCAATATCCCATGTAGCATGCCAGTGCTAGCGCCTCTGTCTGCCACAATGGTATCGCCATCGCTGACCTGAATGTTTGCTCCACTTAAACTGCCAGTTGTCCCCGCCATTACCTGCTGAGAGATAATCAACCCACCCAAATTAAATAAGCCAGCGCCTATTATTAACCTAAAAAAAGGAAGAATTTCAGATGGAGAAATTTTATAACGAAATTGTTTTATATGTGTTTTAATTAAGCGCATAAATACTCTCGAAATTACAACCAAGGCAAACAATAACCACAACTTTGTTATATTTATTAGTTGGGGTTTCTTATGACTGGATTAACTTTTAAGGTCAAGTAAATTTAAAGCACCTGACCTTAAAGTTAGAATTTTAATTATATACTAATTCATACCCTAAAACCGCTTCAAAATCACCGTTATTGGATTCATCATAAGGCGACAAACCAACCAGATATTGATTTAAATAATAATAATATTTTCCGCTTGTGGCATCTGTGGTTTTTAGATTGAAAAGTTCATCATCATAAGACAACGTCGTATTAGCATAACCTATAAAAAACCCTATATTAGATGCTGTGCCTGTAGTTTTTAAATATGTGCGTTTTTTACCAACAACCTTACCAGTTTCAGCGCTAAATCTAAGCTTCGGCACATTAGTAATTTGACCACAATCTACATCAATACGACTAATATTGGGTCCTTGAAAAAATGCGCTAGACTCAGCTACTGTCCAGCGCGCTATATTTTTGAATCCTTCATAAACTAGATTCGGTTCCTCAATAGTACATCCAGCATTAGTTACTTCCCCCTTGAAATTAAAAGTACCATTAGCAGCATGAACATTTGGTACTGCCACTGACAAAATCAAACTGAAAAGCAATATACCTTTGCAAGAAATCATTTCATTACCTTTTTAAAATTATCTAACTAGGAATAATTATAAATATTAAGAAGCTATGGGTAAATAAGCGTATAACCAACCACGAACTCATAATCCCCGACGTATTCATCACGCCACTTCTCAATGCTATATAAGTTACCAGAAACAGTCATGAGATAGTTCCCTGATGAGCTTTTATTGCCATTAAAAGTAAAGTTTTTCTGATAGCATTGGCTCATCGACATACTGGAATTGCAACTTTCATTAGCCCCTGTCTGTATAGCAACTATCATTCCAATTCCTGAGGCACTACCTGCCGGTTTAACAAAATCCTTACCTCCAAGAGAACTGGTGATAAATCCTGTTTCGGAACTAAGCTTTATCGCTGGTTTAAGCGTACTATTCCTACAGTTAACCTCAATTGGAATTGATATATTGCTTGAACCTTCACCATTTTGATAGCCTAAAATTTCAGGGGCAGTAGTGTTATTCCATCTATGAACTTGACTAAACTCATAAACCTGATTCAAAGGATTCATTATTTCACACGTGCCACTTTTTATAGTAACACCTTGGCTAATAAGCCTGACCAGTTCAAGGCCATCGCTTGTTACTATCTGGTAAAACAGACCTGAAGGAATTTTCAGATTATCTTTAATATTACCATTTTTTAAAACCCCGACCCACGGAAACTGATCAACTACGTCACTCATAGTATAACTGGTTTTTGGAGATGTTTTATAAGTTAATCTTTTAGTTCCATTATAAAGAGGAAAGTAATTTGATTGTGTAAAATAATTTTTTATAAGCGCTGAGTTTAGACCTGCTCTTAAGACCACACTGATGGCTCCGGTTGTATCTCCCGTATCTACAGTATAACCATAGTTACCTCCAGCCTTAACAGGCCACAGTAATTGCCATGATATGGTTTCATTTGCCGTACATTTAAAAAAAGGAACAGAAGGCTTCCCAACGAAATTTCCGTTTCCTCTAATCATCAATGTTCCGGCAGAAATATTAGAACTATTAAAAAACTCTTCTCTGTCGGCCAGGCTTGTAAAATCGAACGTCATGGTCTGAGTTGTATAGCCATTAAGAAACTGACATTTTGCGTAAACAAAATGCGAAAATGACAAATACATAACCAATATATAAATTAAACGCTTCATGAAATCACCTGCAATTCGCCTTAGCCATTATTATCCCACTTTCCAAAGGCGATAAGTCTTTATCAGAAATCGAGCATACCAGTGATTCCTGTCCTGAGTTCACCTTAAATACATGGCCTTTCTTATAGGCGGAGATGAACGCTTCGCCATTCTGGCCAACAATTGATTCTGTATCCATACCTTCGTCAATAACAGTACCTAGAGGCAAAGGAGTACCATTTTTAACAAAGTTAGCATAAATTTTGCTTCCCATTTTGACAGGGTAATCAACTCTGACAAGGGCACCCCTTGTCGGAACAACTCTTCTTACACTTTCACTAATGTCAATATTGTTGGGGAGATTTGTAGTATCAATAGAAATACTGTTCCCCCTGTAATTCCCCAGGTTCGAGACAACAGCAATCCCTGAATTATCTGTATAAACAGACGTTTTATTCAAAATTTTCACATTACTAGCGCCTGGTGCAACGACAATGGCATTTGCACCATTCTGCGAAAGAGTTTGGCCCATAAATACACCATCCCTGAAGAAACCAACACTACCAGTTACGCCTAAATTTGTTCTTTTATTTTCATTACCACTTTGAGAATATCCTGCATTAATAGTTCCACGCGTACCAGTATATGTAGCACTTACAGATGAGGAATCCCCACTTTTAGTGTCAGACATTGTTTGTGATAAATTATAGTAAAGATTATTTTCTTTTAGCAAAGAGCCTGTTACAGAAGCTCTGCTATATGTATTATTTTTACCGCCATTAGAGTAACTATATAAAATGCGGTGGTTAGATAATTTACCACCAAAAAGTGTATCAAGAGGCATGCTCACAGAAAGACTATATACCCTGTCTGTTTTCCCTTGGTACTTATTGTTTGTTACATTTGCATTTAAAGAAATGCTATCAATTGATGTGCTATATCCTCCGGTAACGGTTCTGGTTTTCGAACTTCTGTTCCAGTATGTTTGCTCGTAAGCACTGATGTTAAAACTACCGTATTCATTTAGGCTTTGGTTAATTGATAACTGAAACACCTGCTTAGGGACATATGATGATTTATAGGAATCATAATATTGACTCATCGCTTCAGAAAAAGTTTGATATCCCGAAGATGAGTATTTATAACCGGCCAAAGTAAAAGTTGTTCCTGTTTTTATCATGCTTTTACTATATTTGGCCTCCAAAGCTCGTCCGCTTTTCTTTCTTTCCAGTTGCTGACTTCTGGATAACGAATAATCCAGTGAGACAGCACCCAACATACCAAGCCCTTGACCAATCCCTATTTTGCCACCATCATAGCTTTCCGAATGAATCAACCCACCATAAATTGTAGTTTCTGAAAGTAAACCATACATCAACTCAGCGGAGCTAAAATTTTCCTTTTTCGCGTCTGAGCTTGACTCATCGTATTTACCTGCAGCAATATTAAATTTTAGACTACCTTCACGGACCATAATCGGCGCAGCTGAGAATGGTTGTGTAAATTTTTGTACAGTACCATTTTCTTCTATAACTTCCACATCCAGATCACCACTGTTACTCGTTGGATACAAATCAGTTATTTCAAAAGGGCCGGGAGTAATCGTTTTATCATATATTATGTTGTTATTTTGCTTGATTACTACTCTGGCATTTGTTAGCGCCTGTCCTCTTACTACGGGTGCAAAACCTTGTTGATTGTCAGTCAACATTTCATCATCAGAACTGAGACTGATTCCCTTAAATACGTAACCATCTAAAATTAATCCCGGTGATGCAAACTCACCCATGGTGAGATTTGCGCCCAGACTTCGAATATTTCTTTCAAGATATGTCTCATTAGTAGTCCATTTTGATTTATTACTACCATACTTATTGTAATAATTAGAATTCCTAAACCTCCATGGACCTAAATTTGCCCCTGAGTAAAGACTCAGATATTGCGTTTGATAATCCTTAGAGTTTTTATATTGTGAATTACTATAACTGGCATTATAGTTAGTAAATGCCATATTGATCCCATCATCCCATGTGGATGAGTCATTTTTCTGCTCACCCAAATAAGTCATTGGCACCGTAATATACAGGCGCATTGTTTCCGCATCAAGTTTAGTCGACGCGAATGGGATAAAGTCTTGTATAGGGGCAAAAGTTGTATTGTCATTTTTATATATATCATCAACCTTTACCCCCCATTCTTCAAGCTGTCGAAATGACATTTGCGGGCACAATTCTTTACCACAAAGAATAAACTTTAGTTTTATCCCAGAACTAACTGTTCGGCTATTTAAAACAACACTTACATCATGAGTTCCTGGAGCTAGACCTGTTTCATTAAAGAAAACTGATAAATCAGATGAAGCATCACCATAGTTTGTTAGTGCCGACACTGGAAAGTAGAAGCCGCTGTCTTCTGAAGATGAAACGGCATACGCTGATACAGACAGTGTCGCACTTATCAGCAAAGATAAATTTTTTAATTTAAACACAACATTTACCTTCAGAACTCAATGGTTTTATTTGTTATGCCACCAAAATCATTTACAATACTAAACTTAGCGTTTTTGACAATGCCATCTGATATTTTTTCTTCAGAGAACGGTTTTATAAAAAAGCTTTTTTCTTGCTCTTTACCATCCACAACAAACTTTGTCGCTGTAATAAAGTAAGGAGTGTCGTTTTTCAAAATCGATTTATTATCTTTTATAACACCACTGACTTTATCATACATGCTTTTTTGATCTGGATTTGCGATCGATTTAGGTCTGTAAAATAGCTTCAATACACTTTTAGTTGTAATGATTAGACGACCACTTACATCTTCATCATTTTTGCTGTTTTTCTTTACTGCCGGGATAGTTTTCACATTGAGAAAAAAAACCGATTCCCTGTCATTTGGTAACCCATCAGTTCTCAATGCAACCATTCTTATCGTTCCTGAACTGTTGCTTTTTAATGCAAATACTGGAGGAGTAGTAATAAAAACCTTGTTAGCTTCGTTGCTATTATTAGTATCGCTAACCCAACTTTGGACAAGGTATTGAGCTTGTTCGTTTTTATTAGTTATTTTAATTGTTTCTTGCTTTCTGCCTTCATTGTAAATAACACGTGTGGCGCCTAAAGTAATGCCACCTTCTGCCTGCGCTGCGCAGGCAATCATAAAGAGCATAAATGTAGCAAGAGTTTTCATACCTAATCCCTTTTAATATTATCAATAATAGGGATAGATCTAACTCTACCCCTAATTAATCAATATCTATTTATTACTGATAGTTAACAGTAAAATCAGCACTGGAGGTAAAGTTACCCGCTGTTACAGCAGTACTGGTAGACATCAGACGAGCATTGAATGCAAGGTTGTTACTACCGGTTTTAATGGTGTATGCGTTTGATTTCTCTTTAACACCAATTTGTGCGTCATTCTGATCATAAAGAGCAATACCAAAACCTTTCGCTGTTGAGGATTTGTCCAGAGCCAATAGTTTAGAATTGACAGAATCAGCTACACCGTCAAAAACTACTGAAGCTTTGCTTACAGTTGAAGGGCAATTGGTTAGCGAGATATTAAACCCAACAGGCATTGCTTTAGTACCTGCACCTTTAAGAGCGTCGCTTGAAACAGTACCGAAATCTACTACACCACCCGTGCCAGTGGAAGACGGGTCAGTAACAGTACAAGCAGCGCTAGTAATAGTTCCTTTAAAAGTAATGGTTCCGTCTGCTGCAAAACTTGAAGCAGAGATACCAAGACCAGCCAACATTGCAATGGAGATTGCTGCTTTTTTAAAATTCATTTCCGATTTCCTTATTAGTTTTCAAAACTATCTAATATTTAACATGCTCAAATTAGGCATTGAAGTTTAGTGCTGCATTTTTTGCAGCTTCCATATATTTAGATATAAATATTCAGCCCCTTGCATTTGAGCGGTTGAATTATTCAACGTTATAAAAAACGATTCAACTAAAAAGCCACACAATAACTTGTAACAAATAAAAAACACCAATCACAAAAATACAACATAAACACCCACCCCACCCCTCCACAAAAGCATGTAAACTCCTGATTAAAAAGAATTTTAATCATATAAGAATCACAAGTAACTTAACGCACCAGTAACATACGCTACTAAATTGCAAAAAAAACACTTCAAGAGTGTATTAAAATTCCTTTTTTCATAACAAAAAAACATATTAAATGCGATATCAAATTCAAATAACGAATATAGACCTTCCCCTCGACTGTTCAAAAAAAACAACATACCGATCAATCAATGAACACACGATTAAGTATCAAACACTTTTGTAAAATATTTGTTTCATTTTCCAGTGAGGTGTTCTTTAACAATTAAAATTTTATCTCAAAAATATATAATTTAATCACACCAAGAAACTATGCAGGGCGTTTATTACATTGTTTTTTTTATTAATCTATTCATCTTAGTTCATTGAGTTATGCTCAGCTCTTTTAGGATATATTGAGCCTCTAAAAAGAATTGAATCGCTACGGGTTTAACAGACCCCTCGGAGTCATTTAAGATGACTTAAAGAGAGGTGCCCATGAGCGGTAAGTGTCATCAAGAAGAGTTTATAATCGAAGCAGTCAACAGGTTGTTGATCGTGGCCATTCTGTTTCCTGCGTTGCAACACGTCTGGATATCACCACCCACAGCCTTTATGCATGGATAAAAAAGTATGGTCCGGATTCTTCCTCTAATAAAGAACTGTCAGATGCTTAGGGCGAGATCCGCCTGCTCCAGAAATAACTAAAGCGGGTTACTGACGAACGGGAAACATTAAAAAAGCCGCGGCGTACTTCGCAAAACTGTGCGACAGAGGTACGCCTTTATCCGTGACAACGCCCGTTGCTGGCCTGTTCGCCTGCTCTGCTGGGTGCTGGATGTTCATCCCATTGACATCCTCCCCCACCTTCTCACTTCGCGAATCAGGAGGGGGGATTCCTTTTCAGGTAACAACACGTTGCCGCATTGCCCGGTTACACGCTTAACGGCTTATGCCACCTACGGGCGCATCCAGGAATCATCCCGGACAATACGGCATGTCCTGCCGCGAAAATATTATGAGCGCCGTTTATGTCGGCATTCACTTCGTAACCACACGCCACGCAGACAAATACTGCCTGCGATTGATGATTTTCCTCCGCTGTATGGCCGCAACACGCGCACTTTTGTATATGCAGGGGTTACGACCTGCACTTCTACGCCGCGCCAGAGCTGCATATATTAGAGCTGGCGGCGCATTTCGTACCAACCCTGACCAAGTATCGCTCGGTTAAGATCAGATTTTGCCGCGACGTTGCGCCCCGGCTCGTCTACCGTACCCGCTGCCGATTTTGACATCCTGGAAACCTTCAAGTCCTCAATAACGATCATCGCGTGTTTTTTGCTCAATGTTGTTATGATTTTGTGAAGATAATCGCGACTGATGTTGGCGATATGCGAGTGTAAGCGGGAAATTTTCGCTTACTGTTTCTTCCAGTTCGCGCTGAATTTCACCATGCGGGATGGCTGGCGCTGTAGCCGCGCCAGCTTCACCTGATTCTTTTTAAAGCTGTTTACCGGCTCAAAGATAGTATCGTCTGACAGCATTGCCAGCTTACTGATACCCGCGTCCAGCCCGATAGCAGATGTTGACGGGTGTACTGGCTGGGCGACATCAATTTCTACCTGAAATGAGATATACCAGCTGCCGGCGTGCTGGCTGACCGTTGCGTTTTTGATTTTTCCAATAACAGCGCGGGACTCGCGGGGCTTTACCCATCCCAGCCCCGACGGCAATTTAACGCGCTTGCGGTCGGGCTGTCAGTATTTGTCAAAGTTGACGAATCTGATCGAATCATTGCCTTTGCTCTTACGCTTGAATATCGGCTTTTCAGCCGCCAGCCACTTATCAAAGCAACGTTTACACGCCCCGTGCAGATCTTTCAGTTTCTGCTGCAGGTTGTCGGTGTAGCCTTCTGAAAGAAAGGCTGTTTTCGGCAACCCCTTCAGCGCTGTAAGCATTTTGCATAACTCAGCGTATTACGGCAGTTTCTGACCAGTATCAAGAATGCGTTGCGTTTCTGCCAGGCCATAATTCCAGACGAAACGAGCGCAGCCGCACATCTGTCGCAGCCGTTGTGCCTGTACGTTCGTCGATTCCAGTCTATATTTATAGGCCTTCAAGATAAGCATCTGATTTCAGCATATATTGAAGTAAGGTATGTAAATTAACTACGAAAATTGCCTGTAATCAAGCGATGCAGGAAATTAAAAGAAGCAGGCATAGCGCCTATTTGTTGCATGTGCACATCGTTTTTGTGACAAAGTATCGCAGAAAGGTTTTAGAGGAATTTCATCTCGAAAATGTGAATCAGTATGTATCAGATGTATGCGGTGATTTCGGGGCGGAACTTAAAGAATGCGACGGTGAAGCGGATCATGTTCATATGCTGATCGAGTCCCCCCAACTGTGCAGTTATCTAAGCTTGTCAACAGCCTGAAAGCCGTCACCAGTCGTCGGCTAGGGATGAGTTTCTGAACTTGCGGGCGGTGTACACTAAACCCGTGTTATGGTCACGCAGCTATTCTGTCGGCTCGTGCGCTGGATCGCCTCCTGAAATCGTGAAAAAGTACATTCAGCACTAGCGAGGCTGACGAGTCTCTGACGCTGGCGCGTCATCGAAATTCCCCTCCCACCTTCTTCGGTGGGAGCACCCTTTAGTCTTAAGGTGGGATAATTAACCTAAAGAAAATGTCGAACACCATGAGTAAAAAAGGCTAAAAGGTGTTCACAATGTTCCCGAAAAACTGTTTACCATGTCCCCGGCACGTACATCCCAAAGGTCGGGGAGCAGTCACAACGTTCTAACAAACATTCATTAGCCATCTTTGCATGGTGCAATTCCTGATACTCGCCGAACTAATTGTATGTTACGCTAAATGTCAGCACAGCATTCGCTTTTCCTGGCCCTATGTTATCCTTAGTTTGATAATATCTAGCTTTGAATGGGAATTTTTCCACCCCCCCTGTTGACTGCTTTAATAAAATTGAGCTATTTAACTTCACTGGATTGGCTCCCTGTAAAATCTGAATTCCCACACCATCAGCAACTGAAGAGTCACCGTAATTTTGCAGCGATAATATTGCATCATCGTTTAAATCTGGATTAACTGTACCGTTCATCGAAATATTCACAATAGCACCGCTATCACAGTTTGTTATTATCTCAAAAGTACGTTCAGAAACGGTAGTGCCAATTCCGCTAAATGCTCGTTTCTCAACGTCACCAAACCCGACTTCAATTGTTGGTGTTAACACAGAGCAAGAGACAGTCGTTATCCTGGAAGATGTAAGTCTGTAGTTAAAGAGATAATATTGATTAAAAGATGAAAAACGCAGCAAATTCCCTGATGGAATAGTTCCTGAGCCTGTCGTCGAACTTATTTTTATTAACTCAAAAGTAACGCCTCCGTAATCATGAGGGCTTAGGCTACCTGTAAAATTTAATGTCACACCAGGAGGAAAAGACCAAGGCAATTTTCCAGTACCTCCATAACTTGACACTTTAATTGCTATTCCCGGAATTCCTGACTCTAGCACCTGCGAGCCGTTATAAGTAGATTTATTATAAGATGACTCCGCAAATCTTAAAGTTCCAGGAGAACAAGATATAAAGTCAGAGGTGGCTGGCACCCCAATTGTGCTAGCATGCATTGCTATGTTGGCATCGACCTTTGCAAGCACAGTACCGACAGGAATATCCTTTTGTATCACTAAATCAGGGAAATTTAGAGTAATAAAAGAATCAATTAGCGCACCATTTTGAATGGTACATTTAGCTTTCGACTGGAAAGTACAAATCAATGAAAGTATAAAAAACGCAAGTATTCTAGCTGTCATTTCAATCCTCAGAAATATAAGTCACACCTTATATTACCAACGCAATCATAGGAAAAGCCGTTTTTTAATTACGTAAAACTCTATCTCCATAGAGAGCAAATGCAATAAACACTCACCCTCCCTCCTCTTTTTAGCACGAATTGAAATTTTCAAAGTTTCGTGTCCTCCCAACGCCATTGAATTTAGAGGCAACGGCAAACCCCATATCAATATTTAAATTGCTATCCTGTACCAGACACGAAACGGTATTGGTATTGACGCCTGATATAAGGTATTTAAACAGAGGCTGTCGCTGTACGCTTTTACTTACTGGCGTGCTGTACTGAATCGCAATGACGAGTGGGGAAATTATGCCCGTCCTGGGCGTTGACGCCGTTTTGACCAG
>NZ_LVVA01000006.1:0-93283 GCF_001631805.1 Enterobacter genomosp. S
TATCGTCTTGCGACGTTAAGAATCCATGTCACTTTGAGTGCCCACACAGATTGTCTGATAAATTGTTAAAGAGCAGTTGCAACGCGACTTTCGCTCACCGTTGCGAGGTGGCGTATATTACGCTTTCCTCTTTCAGAGTCAACCCGTTATTTCAGGATTTTTTCTCTTCAGCCGACCGGATTGTCTGTGAAGTGATTCACATCCGCCGTGTCGATGGAGGCGCATTATAGGGAGTTCCCGAGCGACCGCAACAGAAAAGTTGCAAAAAAATGACTGACTGCTGTATTCCCCAGCAAAACCCCGCCTTATACCCTTTTACGCACAGAGTTATCCACAATCCATTGACGATCCTTGTGTGATCCCGTCAATTGAACACTATACTAGCGGCAAATATTTCTCTCACGGGTCAACATCATGACGACACAGCGACTTTATCGAGACTGGCGTATCCCAACCGCCGGGCTCACCGTGCTGGTGTTGCTTACGGCAGGTTTTGTTCTGCATACACACTGGAATGCTTTTATTCAATGGTGCCTCGCCACCCAGATCGCCCTGCACCGTTATCTGGTGATGTATCTGCTGCAACTTAATAACCATCAGTACAGCGGTGGGCTGTGGTTGTTAACCGGTGCATTTCTTTATGGCGTACTCCATGCTGTTGGACCGGGGCACGGCAAATTTATCGTCACCACGTATCTCACTACTAATAAAGAGAGCCAGCTCGCGGCGCGCGTCGTACCGTTTATCGGTAGCCTGATGCAGGGCGTCAGCGCGATCCTCTTTGTCTTTATCCTGGCGGTTGGATTGAACCTCGCGTCAGGGGATATCAGCACCAGCCGTTGGTATGTTGAGAAAATCAGCGCCGTACTGATTGCCGCCTTCGGTGCGTTTATCATCTATCAGGCGCTAAGCAGCCTGCGTCCGCGCAAAATGGCGATTAACGCCATCAAGCCGCTTCACCAGCATGATGAACGCTGTGGCTGCGGCCATCACGGCGTAGGGGTGGATCTGGCAAAAAGCGACTGGAAAACCCGTCTGGGCGTGGTGCTGGCCATTGGCGCACGCCCGTGCAGCGGGGCAATTATGATCCTGATGTTCTCGAATGCGCTCGGCATCGTTAGCTGGGGGATTGCTGCTGTGATGACAATGTCGCTGGGCACGGCACTGTCGATTATGGGGCTATCGCTGGCGGTACGTTACGCGCGTGAACGGACAGTCGCCTGGTTTGGCGGCGGCTCTTCGCTGAACTGGATGGTGCCGATGGTCAAAATTGCCGGAGGGATTGTGCTGATCCTGTTCGCGACTGTCCTGTTCCTGACGGTGATCCCCATTAGCGCCAACGGGGATTACATCGCCGCAGGATGCTAATAAAAGAAAACCCGCCGGCGGCGGGTTTTCTTTATTACTCGTTAATTCTCGGATGCTGGTCAACCAGGCGAGAACGTTTTTTCTGAAGCTCTTCAATCTCTGCGTCTATATCTTCAATCTTCTGCTCTACGTTATCGTAGTGCTCGCGCAGGATCTCCTTCGCTTCCTGAATATCAGACGCCGCAGGCGTTGCCCCTTTCAGCGGACGGTTCGCCGTCTCCTTCATGGTAATACCGGTAATCAGGCCGATCACCGCGATGACCATCAGATAGTAAGCAGGCATCATCAGGTTCTGCGTGCTCTCCACCAGTGAAGCGGCAAGCGTCGGCGTCAGGCCGGCAATCAGAACGGAGATATTAAAGGCCGCCGCCAGCGCGCTGTAGCGAATATGCGTCGGGAACATTGCCGGCAGCGTAGAAGCCATTACCCCGATGAAGCAGTTGAGGATCACCGCCAGCATCAGCAGGCCGGCGAAAATCAGCCCCAGCACGTTGCTGTTAATCAGGATAAAGGCCGGAATAGCCAGCGCGAACAGCGCGACGCTACCGAGAATGATGAATGGCTTGCGGCCAAAGCGGTCACTCAGCAGGCCCATAATCGGCTGCACGAACAGCATACCCACCATGATGGCGATAATAATCAGCACGCCGTGATCTTCCGAGTAGTGCAGGTTATGCGACAGGTAGCTCGGCATGTAGGTCAGCAGCATGTAGTAGGTCACGTTGGTGGAAATCACCAGACCGATACAGGTCAGCAGGCTGCGCCAGTGTTTGGTCGCAATCTCCTTGAACGACACTTTCGGACCGTCCTGCAACCCTTCGCGGTCGCCCTGCTCCAGCTTTTCAACGTGCTGCTGGAACGCAGGCGTCTCTTCCAGAGCGTGACGCAGGTAAAGACCGATGATGCCCAGCGGCAGCGCCAGGAAGAACGGAATACGCCAGCCCCAGTCGAGGAAGTTCTGTTCACCGACGACGGTCGAGATCAGAACCACAACCCCTGCGCCCATGACGAACCCGGCAATCGAGCCAAAGTCGAGCCAGCTGCCCATAAAGCCGCGTTTACGGTCCGGGGAATACTCGGCGACAAAAATCGATGCACCGGTATATTCGCCGCCAACCGAGAAGCCCTGCGCCATCTTACAGATCAGCAGCAGGATCGGCGCCCATATACCAATGGTCGCATAGGACGGAATAAGGCCGATACAGAATGTACTTATCGACATGATGACAATGGTGATAGCCAGGATCTTCTGGCGACCATATTTATCACCCAGCATGCCGAAGAACAGGCCACCGAGAGGACGAATAAGGAAGGGAACAGAGAACGTACCCAGCGCGGCAATCATCTGCAAGCTGGGATCGGCACCGGGGAAGAACACTTTACCAAGCGCGTAGGCAACGAAGCCGTAGACACCAAAATCGAACCACTCCATCGCATTACCGAGCGAGGCCGCTGTAATCGCTTTGCGCAGTTTTGCGTCATCAATAATGGTGACATCGCGCAGCGTGATGGGTTTTACTTTTTTCCTTCTAAGCATAGCTTTCCTCGTAGACTCAGCCCCGTCCAATTCACAGCGCATTTCAGGCTGTGAACGCGAGATCCGCTCCATGCGAATCTCCTTATTCAAGCGTAGCAGGTTTACTTACATTGACGTTTTATGTCGATACAACCGAACCTGTTGACGCCTGTCAGGGCAGTTAAAGACCTTTTTACCCTACCAGCGTTTATATATGTGATCAACTTCACATATATTTTTCCTGCGCGTAAGTTGGCTTCAGGTTTTGTCAATTCACTATAAATAAGGTCATTCTCAACCCCCTTCTCAAACACATCTTAACGCCCGTTATTATTCTTCTTAAAACGAAAAACAATCACATTTCTTCACACCGAATTTACACAAAATTTAATTATTAACTGTGTGGATTCCTGTTTACTTTCAATATGTGACGAAGATAACTAAAACAGTGTTTTATTTTCATTGAATCATAATTCCAAAGATCGCATGATAAATCCGAACACGATATCTCAATGGCTTTCACATGAAGGAACACGGAAAGCCTTAATGTCGCTTTACAGCATAAGTCACGAATCGATTGTTCCCCGCAAAGGGCAATTTATTGAATTTGCTGATCTATTTTTTGAGATTTCCGCCAGCCACGCGGGCGAGATGTGAGGGTTAATGATGAAGATTAAAGCAACAATAGAACGCATCCCGGGTGGGATGATGCTGGTCCCGCTGGTACTTGGTGCGATATTAAATACGCTGGCCCCGAACACCGGTGCTTATTTTGGTGGTTTTACAAAAGGTATGATTACCGGAACGGTTCCGATTCTGGCAGTCTGGTTCTTTTGTATCGGCGCGTCTATTAACTTGCGTGCAACAGGTACGGTATTACGTAAATCAGGGACGCTGGTCATTACCAAAATCGCGGTCGCCTGGGTCGTTGCCATGATCTGTGCGATGTTCATTCCAGAGAATGGCATTCAGACCGGCTTCTTCGCCGGATTATCCGTTCTGGCCATTGTCTCCGCAATGGATATGACCAACGGCGGTCTTTATGCCAGCCTGATGAATCAATATGGTACCAAAGAAGAATCGGGGGCGTTCGTGCTGATGTCCCTGGAATCGGGTCCACTGATGACCATGTTGATTCTGGGTTCTGCCGGCCTTGCCTCTTTTGAACCACACCACTTTGTCGGGGCGATCCTGCCGTTCCTGATTGGCTTTGCGCTGGGCAACCTCGATCACGATCTGCGCGATTTCTTCAGCAAAGCCACCCCGGTACTGATCCCGTTCTTCGGCTTCGCGTTGGGCAATACCATCAACCTGAACGTAATCCTGGAAACCGGCCTGCTGGGGATTGTGCTGGGTGTTGCCGTCATCATCATCACGGGTATTCCGCTGATTATCGCAGACCGCGTCATCGGGGGCGGCAACGGAACCGCGGGCGTGGCCGCTTCTTCAGCCGCAGGCGCTGCGGTAGCCAACCCGGTGATTATCGCCCAGATTAACCCGGCCTTTGAACCGGTTGCCGCGTCCGCCACGGCCCTGGTTGCCGCCAGCGTGATTGTGACGGCGATTCTGGTCCCGATCATCACGGCGCTGTACGCCAGACGTTTTGGCCATATGCCTGAGACCCAGGCAGAACCTAAAGCGGTAGAAATGCACCACTAAGCCGTTCGCCCCCTCCTTAAAAGAGGGGGCAATCACGCACCAAACATCTCTTCCACCATGCCATCCACCAGCCGTTTTGCCGAACAGAGTCTCGGCATGCCCAGCGCGACCGTTTGCCAGCTCTGCGTCACTGACCAGCTCACCGGATGTTTATCCGCCTGACACCAGTCGCCCAGCCAGCCCAGCATACCCTTATATTCCAGCAGGCCAGGAGAGGCGGGCGTGGACAGCCACTGATGGTAAAAATGCCGGGTCGTGGGAGAGGCATCAATGCCCTGGGCCAGATAGTTTGCTGCCATGCTGCGCAGGTTATCTTTCAGCATGGCAGCCACATCGCTATTCGCCAGACGACAGGCATCGCCAAAAGCGCCCCAGCGCAACTCTTCCAGCGCGATAAAGCAGCGGCCAGCCAGCGACCAGCCGTCATACTGCCCGGCTCGCCAGCGGGTAAAAATTTGTTCGCTGTGCTCACCCGCCTGAACCGTAAGGCCGCGCTGCGCGAGCGCTTTCTCTTTATAGGCGGCACGCTGGTTGAAATGGGCGGAGAGCGCCTCGTACTGTTGCAACAATCCGGGAGACTGAGAGATGCGTGGATTAACCTGCTGGCGCAGGGCTACCAGCCTGTCGGCCATACGGGTCAGCGCAAGATGTCCGGGGTCAAGCATACCGACCAGTTTCTCCGCCAGCCCCAGCCGTAGTGCTGCATTTTCGTTGAGCATTCCCGCCATTGCCCACGGCCGCAGCCGGGTCTGCGTAACAATCTCCTGCGTCAAACGCTCACGAAATTGCAGCTGCTGTGGCCCCAGAAGAGAGTGACGTGCAGCATCCGCCCCCTGGACCAAATCGACCATAAATTTTGGATGAATACACTCCAGCGTCCGCCCGGGACCGTCCAGTAGCCGTGTTGTCATGGTTGCTCTGCCGCGAATAGGGTTTGAATATCATCGCGTAACAGTCGGGTATCTTCCTGAATCCACGCCGCAGTGGTCATACTTTGCTTCAACAACTGGCTAAGCGCTCGGGTTGAGTGCTCATTCTGCTGCCGCACGGCAAGGCTATCACGCAAGCTTTCCTGTAACCCGGTCAGGCATAACGAAAACTCCGCAAAGAACGTTGCCATACCCGCCGTAACAGAGACATCGACCTGCGCGGCCAAAGCTTTACGGATTTGATCGCAAAACTGATCGGTATGCTGCGTAAATTTGCCACGGAGCTGAGCGATGTCGATAACATATCGGGTGCGCGTCACCACGTACTCTTCCCAGCCCCAGCCGGGATGATTGAGCCAGCGCGCGACGGTATCGCGCACGCTGCCCGCCCCTGTTGGCGGAGTGGCGGGAGGGATGTCCTGCACAATGGCATCATTAAACAGGCCGCGCGTATTGAAATTAAGCTGGTTTGCCTGAAACGCAGGAAAGCTAATCCGCGCCCGAAAGCCGGCATAACTGAGCTGTTCTTTTATTCGCGTCTCGATGGGGCGCATCGCCTCATTCAGCGATCGGGCCAGCGTGGATTCCAGCTGATCGAAGCGTAACGCCAGCTCCCGGCCAATTTTGCTCTGCGCATCCAGCATAATCCGCTCGCATGACGATCGGATCTTACTCAGCACAATCTGCGCCTGCCCTTCATCGTCAAGCACCAGCTGTTGGATCGCATCCGCGTCGTCTGCACGCAAACGGGCTGAGTCGCCTCCCGCTAAATCAAGAACAGACGGGCGGCTAAAGATGTCGGCCAGCGCCTGGTGTAGCTCACCTTTCTGACGAAGCAGGAATGCATCCGCTGCGTTGAGCGCCTCTTCTACTTCATGCTGGACTTCATCGCCCACCACGCTCTGCCGCTGATGCAGCATCGCCATATCCTCTTCCAGGCGTGTAATATTCCGCTCCAGCTCATCAAAGGCGACCGTCAGTCCCTGATGGCGAAAATCCAGGTATTCTCTGGCGTTTTGCGCATAATTGAGCAGCTTATGGGATGCCGATCGCAGCGCGAACAGCGAGGCGTTGGCGTAAGCCGCGTAAATCAATTTGCGGATCGGTTGTTCGAACAGCGAATCCTCCCACAGCAGATCCGCCGCATGGCGAATATGGTCAATATCGTCCAAATCAGCCGTTCGCCAGCGGCGACCCAGCGCAGCCTCGGCAAAATCCTGCACCCAGGGCTGATCCTGATGATCGGGCAGCCGCCCGTGGATGTTCATCTCATAGCGGGCGCGGTTCGCCAGATAGGCCCACATGGACGAGACCGGATAAATTTTCCCTGGAGAGATATTTCCTTTCATCAGCGTGCCGGAAATCATCGCCCGCACCTGCTCTTCATCGTCGCTGTTACGATCTTTCTGGTCGAATTTATTGACCAGGGCATAAAGCGGCACGGATTTCCCCGCCGCCGAAATTGCCTGACGAACCTCTGCATCAGAAATGGATTTAAGCTGGGTATAGTCCATCACTGCCAGTACGGCGGAGGCGCGCGCCAACTGTTCGCTGAGCATTTTTTGCAGGTGCGGCTGACCGGCCTCGTTCGGCCCCGGCGTGTCGAGCAGCGTCAGTTGCCCCAGGTGCGCATCCAGACCGGCGAGGTGCATAAACTCCACCTCAATCACCGGTATATGTTCAATCGCGGCATACTCAGAAAAAGGAAACTCCACGCCCAGCGCCTGGGAAAGCCGCACCAGATCGTTCAGGCTTTTCAGACAATGAAAGATGGGCTCCGCGCCGAGGTGGTGTTTTTCAAACGCCTCTCCTCTTTCGATGCGCTCCAGCAGCGTATTCATGTCCTTGTCGATCTCCAGCCGCCGCGCCAGCTTGCCGCGATCGTTATCACACAACTTCTTCTGTAGCTGGGAGATCAGGGTATCAATAGGCGAAACGTGCAAAAAATGCAGCACCGGCTCCTTCTGGCCCGGCGTGTGGCGGATCAGCGTGGGAAGTGCCGTCATCGGACGATTGCGGTTCGGCAGTACTTCAGTGCCCACAATCGCATTAATGGTGGTCGATTTTCCCGCCTTCATGGTACCCACAATCGCCAGCACCATTTCGAGGCGGGTTATTTTGCGTAATTCGTTATTCAGCATCGCCTGCTGCGCGTCGACGCCCCGGGCGCTAAAATGTAATGGCAAAACGTTGTTATTAACGCTGCTCATGGCAGCGGCTGCGCTATCCAGCTTTGCGATCGGCATTGATTTTAATGAATCAAGATTGTTCAGCGCGAGCTGTAACAAACGTTCAGCTTCCTGGCTTAATTCAAATATGGTCTGTGTGTGCATGATAAAAGCCTTTCCTTAACACAAATTTATTACTTTTATTAAGCCACATTGTTTTAATTATACTTTTCAGGCTTATATGATCACGTATGGAAAACATGTTCATTTAATACAAATAACTGAAGGCAATGAGAATTTAAATCCCGACTTGTAATACGTGTAAAACGTCCCTCTGGCCAGAAAGCCAAAAGTGAATAGACAAAACGCATTTTCAGGAAACATCAGGATATATCATCGTTATTTACCCACCAAAAAAGAGAGGTATTCCCTGACGCCAAAAGATGTATGGCCTCAGAGAGGGAGATAAATAACGGCTTGTTCCTTCACCTTATCCGAAATGGCCCAGCGTAGCAATTTGCTGTAATAAAATATTCAATATATTTAACATCCCTTCGATCTCTGCCGTTCAGGGCATACGCTTCTTTTTATTCACTGACGGTTCGTGTCATCTCTGGCGCGCTGGCGCACTATTTTCCTTGAACAATATCACCGACAAAAGTGGGGATTTGCGTTATACTCGCTGCCTTTTTCGGCACACTGCCGTCATTTAGCTGGCATTTTCCAGCGTGTTAACACTTTTGAGGATACCAACATGCAACTTCCCCACTGCCCGAAATGCAATTCTGAATATACCTATGAAGACAACGGCATGTTCGTTTGCCCGGAATGCGCTCATGAATGGAACGATGCGGAGCCAGAGCAGGACAGCGATACGCCGATCGTTAAAGACGCGAACGGCAACCTGCTGGCAGACGGCGACAGCGTTACCGTTGTGAAAGATCTGAAGGTAAAAGGCAGCTCCTCTATGCTGAAGATCGGCACTAAAGTCAAAAATATCCGTCTGGTTGAAGGCGATCATAATATCGACTGCAAAATTGACGGCTTCGGTCCGATGAAACTGAAATCTGAGTTCGTGAAAAAGAACTGATTTACCCGCCCGGTGACGCTTCGCTTACCGGGCGTTCGGGAACTACACTTAACGAGCTTTTCCTGCGTGAGGTAAAGATTATGCCGTTAAGTCCCTACATTTCTTTCGCCGGCAACTGTGCGGAGGCCACTGCCTTCTATCAGCAGGCCGTCGGCGCAGAACTCCTCTACAAAATCACCTTCGGCGAAATGCCTAAAGACGAAAACAGCGAAGAAGGCTGTCCCTCAGGCATGCAGTTCCCGGATTCCGCCATCGCCCACTCTAACGTCCGCATCGCGGGCAGCGATATTATGATGAGCGACGGGATGCCGCCTGGCAGCAGCGCGCAATACGCGGGTTTCACGCTGGTGCTCGACACCCAGGATGTGTCAGAAGGCAAGCGCTGGTTCGACAACCTTGCCGATGGCGGGAATATCGACATGGCCTGGCAGGAAACCTTCTGGGCGCATGGCTTCGGTAAGGTCACCGACAAATACGGCGTGCCGTGGATGATTAACGTCGTTAAATCGTAGGCCGGATAAGCGCAGCGCATCCGGCAACAGCGCCCGGTGGCGCTGCGCTGACCGGGCCTACGGTGATTGTCATCAAATCCCCCTCAACTCTTCAACTTTCCGCAACCGAGACTTAACCCAAATGTCATATTGATGCGCCAGCATGAGGCCACATTTATTGTGAGGCCCAGCACATGCACACTGTCATCCGCGTCGAGAAACTGAGCAAAACCTTCAATCACAACAAGGCGCTGCATGCCGTTGATCTGACCGTCCAGCAGGGCGAAATGGTAGCGCTGCTGGGGCCGTCCGGTTCAGGAAAATCTACCCTTCTGCGTCACTTAAGCGGCCTTATCACCTGCGACAAAACGCCGGAAAGCCGCGTCGAGCTGCTGGGTAACACCGTGCAGCATGCGGGCCGTCTGGCGAGCGATATTCGCAAAAGCCGCGCCCACACGGGCTACATCTTTCAGCAGTTCAATCTGGTGAACCGCCTGACGGTGCTCGAGAACGTGCTGATTGGCGCGCTCGGCAGCACCCCGTTCTGGCGTACCTGCCTGCGCTGGTTCTCCCCTTCCCAGAAACAAGAAGCCTTACAGGCGCTGACTCGCGTCGGCATGGCGCATTTCGCCCACCAGCGCGTGTCCACGCTGTCCGGCGGGCAGCAGCAGCGCGTCGCCATCGCCCGCGCCCTGATGCAGAAAGCCAAAATCATTCTGGCCGATGAGCCCATCGCCTCGCTGGATCCGGAGTCGGCCCGCATCGTGATGGAAACCCTGCGCGACATCAACCAGAACGACGGCATCACCGTGGTGGTGACGCTGCATCAGGTTGATTACGCCCTGCGCTACTGCGAGCGCATCGTCGCCCTGCGTCAGGGCCACGTGTTCTTCGATGGCGCCAGCCACCAGTTTGATAACGAACGTTTTGACCATCTCTACCGCAGCGTAAACCGCGTCGAAGAACGCGCGCAGGCTGCTTAACGCCCCGATAACGAGGAATGGAAATGAACTACAAAGCCGTTGCCGCGCTGGCCTTCACCAGCATGTTCAGCATCAGCACCCTGTTAAGCCCGGCGTACGCCGAAGAGCAGGAAAAAGCGTTGAACTTTGGCATCATTTCAACGGAATCACAGCAAAACCTGAAGCCGCAGTGGGAACCGTTCCTGAAAGATATGGAAACCAAACTGGGGATCAAAGTGAACGCCTTCTTCGCCCCGGACTACGCGGGCATCATCCAGGGGATGCGCTTTAACAAAGTGGACATCGCCTGGTACGGCAACCTTTCCGCCATGGAAGCGGTGGACCGCGCCAACGGTCAGGTCTTTGCCCAGACCGTTGCGGCAGATGGTTCTCCAGGATACTGGAGCGTGCTGATCGTCAACAAAGACAGCCCGATCAACAACCTCAACGACATGATCGCCAAACGCAAAGATCTGACCTTTGGCAACGGCGATCCGAACTCCACCTCCGGCTTCCTCGTCCCTGGCTACTACGTCTTCGCGAAAAACAACGTCTCCGCCAGCGACTTTAAGCGCACGGTGAACGCCGGCCACGAAACCAACGCCCTGGCCGTGGCGAACAAGCAGGTTGACGTCGCCACCAACAACACCGAAAACCTCGACAAGCTGAAAACCTCCGCGCCGGACAAGCTGAAAGCGCTGAAGGTCATCTGGAAATCCCCGCTGATCCCCGGCGACCCGATCGTGTGGCGTAAAAACCTATCCGAAAGCACCAAGGACAAGGTCTACGACTTCTTTATGAACTACGGCAAAACGCCGGAAGAGAAAGCGGTTCTGGCGCGTCTGGGCTGGGCGCCGTTCCGCGCGTCCAGCGATTTGCAGCTGGTGCCGATTCGCCAGCTGGCGCTGTTCAAGCAGATGCAGGGCGTGAAGGACAACAAGGGTCTGAAGGAAGAAGAGAAGACCAGCAAAGTGTCGGAAATTCAGGCGCAGCTGGACGATCTCGACCGCCTGACCGCCGCGCTAGGTGCCATGACCAGCGTGAATAAAGCGGTGCAGTAACGCTTTTCGCCCGGTGGCGCTGCGCTTACCGGGCCTACATTTTGGATCGTAGGCCGGATAAGCGTCGCGCCATCCGGCACACAAAGACCCACGGAGTCAAACATGCAAACCATCACCCTCCCGCCGCCCAAGCGCAGCTGGTTCTCGCTCATAAGCTGGGCCATTCTGCTGGCAGTGCTGGTTATCTCCTGGAAAGGCGCAGAGATGGATCCGCTGCTGCTCTTCAAAGATTCCGGCAACATGGCGACCTTCGCCGCCGACTTCTTCCCGCCGGACTTCAGCCAGTGGCAGGACTACCTCGGTGAAATGGCGATCACCCTGCAAATCGCCGTCTGGGGCACCGCCCTCGCCGTCATTCTCTCCATTCCCTTCGGCCTGATGAGCGCCGAGAACATCGTGCCGTGGTGGGTATACCAGCCGATGCGTCGCCTGATGGACGCCTGTCGCGCCATCAACGAAATGGTCTTTGCGATGCTGTTCGTAGTGGCCGTCGGTCTGGGGCCGTTCGCGGGCGTGATGGCGCTGTTTATCCACACCACCGGCGTGCTCTCCAAGCTGCTCTCGGAAGCGGTTGAAGCCATCGAGCCCGGCCCGGTGGAAGGCATCCGCGCGACCGGCGCCAACAAAATCGAAGAGATCCTCTACGGCGTCCTGCCACAGGTGATGCCGCTGCTGATTTCCTACTCGCTGTACCGCTTCGAGTCCAACGTTCGCTCCGCCACCGTGGTCGGCATGGTGGGCGCGGGCGGGATTGGCGTCACCTTGTGGGAAGCGATTCGCGGTTTCCAGTTCCAGCAAACCTGCGCCCTGATGGTGCTTATCATCGTCACCGTCAGCCTGCTGGATTTCCTCTCTCAACGCTTGCGTAAGCACTTCATCTGATAAGCGAGGCTTTGATTGGTATGCACTTATCCAGACATCCGACCAGTTACCCCACCCGCTGGCAAGAGATTGCGGCCAGGCTCGAAGTGGAGCTGCGCACGCATTACCGCTGCGGTGACTACCTGCCCGCCGAGCAGCAGCTTGCCGACCGCTACGAAGTGAACCGCCACACCCTGCGCCGCGCCATTGACCAGCTGGTCGAGCGCGGCTGGGTCCAGCGCCGTCAGGGCGTCGGCGTGCTGGTGCTGATGCGCCCGTTTGACTACCCGCTCAACGCCCAGGCGCGTTTTAGCCAGAATCTGCTTGATCAGGGTAGCCATCCCACCAGCGAAAAACTGCTTTCGGTCCTGCGACCGGCCTCCCGCCACGTGGCGGACGCGCTCGGGATTCAGGAAGGTGACAACGTCGTTCACCTGCGCACGCTGCGCCGGGTCAACGGCGTGGCGGTCTGCCAGATCGACCACTACTTCGCGGACCTCACCCTCTGGCCCGTGCTGCAACATTTCGCCAGCGGTTCCCTGCATGATTTTCTTCAGGACGCGACGGGTATCGCGCTCAAACGCACCCAGACACGCATCAGCGCCCGCCGTGCGCAGGCGAAAGAGAGCAAGGTGCTGGAGATCCCCAATATGGCCCCGCTGCTCTGCGTGCGCACCCTCAACCACCGTGACGGCGAGATTAACGCGACGGAATACTCCGTCAGCCTGACCCGCGCCGACATGATTGAATTCACCATGGAGCACTGAATGCACTTCGACACCTCCACTCGTCAGCGCTGGATGCGCGTGCTGGCCCACAGCCAGCCTGTTGCGCTGGCCGCCCGCATGAACGCACTCGGCCTGACGCCGGACTACGACACGATCCGCGCGCCGGAGATCGGCCTGGTGCAGCTCCAGGCACGCATGGGCGGCACCGGCGAGCGCTTCTTCGCTGGCGATGCCACTCTCACCCGCGCGGTGATCCGCCTTAACAGCGGCACGCTGGGTTACAGCTACGTACTTGGGCGTGACAAAACGCACGCCGAGCGCTGCGCGGTGATCGACGCGCTTTTACAGGAACACCCGCATTTCCAGACGTTAATGGAAACCCTTATTGCCCCGCTGGAAGCTGACCGCGCCGCACGTCTTGCCGCGCGTCAGGCCGAAGTGAATACCAGCCGGGTCGACTTCTTTACGCTCGTTCGCGGAGACAACGCATGACGCTTCAACCTGCTTTTACCCTGGCCGTCCAGGATGCCCAACAGAGTTTCCGTCGCCTGCTGAAGGCCATGAGCGAGCCGGGCGTGATCGTCTCCCTGCACCAGCTTTCGCAGGGCTGGCTGCCGCTCAACCTCGCCTCTACCAGCGTGCTGCTGACGCTGGCGGACAACGACACCCCGGTATGGCTGTCAGGCGCATTGCTGAACGATATCGCCAGCCAGAACCTGCGCTTTCACACCAGCGCGCCGCTGGTCGATCAGCCCCAGCAGGCGGTCTTTGCCGTGGCCGACGAACAGATCAGCCATGAACAGCTTAACGCCCTGAGCGAAGGCAGCGCCGTCGCACCGGAAACCAGCGCCACGCTGATTTTGCAGGTCTCCAGCCTGAGTGGTGGCCGCATGCTTCGCCTGACGGGCGCAGGCATCGCCGACGAGCGGATGGTCGCGCCCCAGCTGCCGGAGTGCATCATCCATGAGCTGACCGAGCGTCCGCATCCTTTCCCGCTGGGCATTGATCTGATCCTGACCTGCGGCGAACGCCTGCTGGCGATCCCGCGGACCACTCACGTGGAGGTGTGCTGATGTACGTTGCCGTCAAAGGGGGGGAAAAGGCGATCGCCGCCGCCCATGCCTTACAGGAGCACAGACGCCGGGGGAATGACGCGCTTCCCGAGCTTAGCGTCGCCCAGATTGAACAGCAGTTAAATCTGGCCGTCGACCGCGTAATGACCGAAGGCGGCATCGCGGACCGCGAGCTGGCGGCGCTGGCGCTGAAACAGGCCAGCGGCGATAACGTGGAAGCTATCTTCCTGCTACGCGCCTACCGTACTACGCTTGCGAAGCTGGCGGTGAGCGAGCCGGTGAACACGGCTGAAATGCGCCTGGAGCGCCGAATCTCTGCCGTTTATAAAGACATTCCCGGCGGCCAGCTGCTTGGTCCGACTTACGACTACACCCATCGTCTACTGGACTTCACGCTGCTGGCGAACGGTGAAGCCCCTCAGCTCAGCGCCTCTGACGCTGAACAAGACGCCTCTCCGCACGTTTTTAGCCTGCTGGCAAACCAGGGGCTGGCGAAGGCGGAGGAGGACACCGGCAGCACACCGGATGACATTACCCGCACGCCGCCGGTCTTCCCGTGCTCACGCTCGTCCCGCCTGCAACAGCTGATGCGCGGCGACGAAGGGTATCTGCTGGCGCTGGCCTACTCCACACAGCGCGGCTACGGGCGCAACCACCCGTTCGCGGCAGAGATCCGCAGCGGCTATCTCGACATCGACATTGTGCCGGAAGAGCTGGGTTTTGCGGTGAACATCGGCGAACTGCTAATGACCGAGTGTGAAATGGTCAACGGTTTTGTCGCGCCAGACAATGAAGATCCGCACTTTACCCGTGGCTATGGGCTGGTGTTCGGCCTGAGCGAGCGTAAGGCGATGGCGATGGCGCTGGTTGACCGTGCGCTCCAGGCGCCGGACTACGGCGAGCCAGTCTCCGGCCCGGCACAGGACGAAGAGTTCGTGCTGGCCCACGCGGATAACGTTGAGGCCGCAGGCTTTGTCTCGCACCTCAAGCTGCCGCACTACGTCGATTTCCAGGCCGAACTGGAACTGCTGAAACGCCTGCAACGGGAGCGCGCCAATGGCTAACTTAAGCGGCTACAACTTTGCCTATCTGGATGAGCAAACTAAACGCATGATCCGCCGCGCCATCCTTAAGGCAGTGGCGATCCCCGGCTATCAGGTGCCGTTCGGCGGTCGTGAAATGCCGATGCCGTACGGCTGGGGCACAGGCGGCATTCAGATCACCGCCAGCGTGATTGGCGAAGCGGACGTGCTGAAGGTTATCGACCAGGGCGCGGACGATACCACCAACGCCGTGTCGATCCGCCACTTCTTTAAGCGCGTAACGGGCGTCAACACCACCGAAAAAACCGAAGACGCGACGCTGATCCAGACCCGTCACCGCATCCCGGAAACCCCGCTGACCGAGGATCAGATTCTGATTTTCCAGGTGCCGATCCCGGAGCCGCTGCGCTTTATCGAGCCGCGCGAAACCGAAACCCGCACCATGCACGCGCTAGAAGAGTACGGGATCATGCAGGTCAAACTGTATGAAGACATCGCCCGCTTCGGCCATATCGCCACCACCTACGCTTACCCGGTGAAGGTCAACGGGCGCTACGTGATGGACCCGTCGCCGATCCCAAAATTCGATAACCCGAAGATGGACATGATGCCTGCCCTGCAACTCTTTGGTGCCGGACGTGAAAAACGCATCTACGCGGTACCGCCGTATACGCGTGTCGAAAGCCTGGATTTTGACGATCACCCGTTTACGGTGCAGGAGTGGGACGAGCCGTGCGCCATCTGCGGTTCAAAGCACAGTTATCTGGATGAAGTGGTGCTGGACGACACGGGCAAACGAATGTTTGTCTGCTCCGACACCGATTACTGCCGCCAACAGAGCGAGGCGAACGGCCAATGAAACCGCTGCTTTCGGTTAATAACCTGACTCACCTTTATGCGCCGGGCAAAGGCTTCAGCGACGTGTCGTTTGAGCTGTGGCCGGGCGAAGTGCTGGGCATTGTCGGCGAGTCCGGCTCCGGTAAAACCACCCTGCTGAAATCTATCTCCGCGCGCCTGACGCCGCAGAACGGCGACATTCTGTATGAAGGCAAATCCCTGTATGCCATGAGCGAGGCCGAGCGCCGCCGCCTGCTGCGCACCGAGTGGGGCGTGGTGCATCAGCATCCGATGGACGGCCTGCGCCGTCAGGTGTCGGCGGGAGGCAATATCGGCGAACGACTGATGGCCACCGGCGCGCGCCACTACGGCAACATCCGCGCCACCGCGCAGCGCTGGCTGGAGGAGGTGGAAATCCCCGCCTCGCGCATTGACGACCTGCCAACCACCTTTTCCGGCGGTATGCAGCAGCGTTTGCAAATTGCCCGCAATCTGGTCACCCATCCAAAGCTGGTGTTTATGGATGAACCCACCGGCGGGCTGGACGTCTCCGTGCAGGCCCGCCTGCTCGACCTGCTGCGCGGCCTGGTGGTGGAGCTGAACCTGGCGGTGGTGATTGTCACCCACGATCTGGGCGTTGCGCGCCTGCTGGCGGACCGCCTGCTGGTGATGAAGCAGGGTCAGGTGGTGGAAAGTGGGCTGACCGACCGCGTGCTCGACGACCCGCATCATCCATACACCCAGCTGCTGGTGTCCTCGGTATTACAGAATTGAGAGGCCAACATGATCCACGTTGAAAATGTCAGTAAGACCTTTGTGCTCCACCAGCAAAACGGCGTCCGCCTGCCGGTACTGCAAAATGCCTCGTTAGAGGTCAGCGGCGGCGAATGCGTGGTGCTGCATGGCCATTCCGGCAGCGGGAAATCCACTCTGCTGCGTTCCCTGTACGCTAACTATTTACCGGACGAAGGCCATATCCATATTCGCCATAACAATGAATGGATCGATCTGGTCCAGGCCCCTGCGCGCAAAGTACTGGAAGTGCGCCGTACAACGATCGGCTGGGTCAGTCAGTTCCTGCGGGTGATCCCGCGGATCTCCGCCCTGGACGTGGTGATGCAGCCCCTGCTGGATCTTGGCGTCCCGCGCGAAACCTGCGCTGCTAAAGCCGCCAGCCTGCTGACGCGCCTCAACGTGCCGGAGCGTCTGTGGCACCTCGCCCCGTCGACCTTTTCCGGCGGCGAGCAGCAGCGCGTGAACATCGCGCGCGGCTTTATCGTCGATTACCCGATTTTGCTCCTCGATGAACCCACCGCCTCGCTCGACGCTAAAAACAGCGCAGCGGTGATGGATCTGATCGAACAGGCCAAAGCGCGCGGCGCGGCGATCGTCGGGATCTTCCACGACGACGCCGTCCGCAATCGCGTAGCGGACAGGCTGCACCCAATGGGGACAAACGTATGATTATCAATAATGTCAGGCTGGTGCTGGAAAATGAGGTCGTAAACGGCTCGATTGATGTCCGGGACGGCGTCATCCGCGCGTTTGCCGAAACCCAGAGCCGCTCCCCGGAGGCGATGGACGGCGAAGGCGGCTGGCTGCTGCCGGGGCTGATTGAGCTGCACACCGATAATCTGGATAAATTCTTCACCCCACGCCCGAAGGTGGACTGGCCCGCCCATTCGGCGATGAGCAGCCACGATGCGCTGATGGTCGCCAGCGGTATCACCACGGTGCTGGACGCGGTGGCGATCGGCGACGTGCGCGACGGCGGCGATCGTCTGGAAAATCTGGAAAAGATGATCAACGCCGTGGAAGAGACGCAAAAGCGCGGCCTCAACCGCGCCGAGCACCGCCTGCACCTGCGCTGCGAGCTACCACACCACATCACGCTACCGCTGTTTGAAAAGCTGGTCGGGCGCGAGCCGGTGTCGCTGGTTTCGCTGATGGATCACTCCCCGGGGCAGCGCCAGTTCGCCAACATTGAAAAATATCGCGAATACTATCAGGGCAAGTATTCACTCAGCGATGCGGAGATGGCGCGCTATGAAGAAGAGCAGCTGGCGCTGGCAGCCCGGTGGTCGCAGCCGAACCGCCTTTCCATTGCCGCGATGTGCCGCGACCGCAACATCGCGCTGGCCAGCCATGACGACGCCACACACGATCACGTACGGGAATCCCACCAGCTTGGTAGCGTGATCGCCGAATTTCCCACCACGTTTGAGGCGGCTGAAGCCTCCCGTGAGCACGGTATGAACGTGCTGATGGGCGCGCCGAACATCGTGCGCGGCGGCTCGCACTCCGGCAACGTGGCGGCAAGCAAACTCGCTTCACTTGGCCTGCTGGATATCCTCTCGTCTGACTACTACCCCGCCAGCCTGCTGGACGCGGCGTTCCGGGTGGCGGACGATGAAGGTAACAGCTTCACGCTGCCGCAGGCGATCCGTCTGGTGACGAAAAACCCGGCCAGCGCGCTCAACCTTCACGATCGCGGTGAGATTGCCGAAGGCAAACGGGCAGACCTGGTGCTGGCGCACCGCAAGGGCGAGCACGTTCATATCGACCACGTCTGGCGTCAGGGAAAAAGGGTGTTCTGATGGGAAGACTCATCTGGTTAATGGGCCCGTCCGGCTCCGGGAAGGATAGCCTGCTGTCGGCGTTACGGCAGCGGGAACATTCACAGCTGCTGGTGGCGCATCGCTACATTACCCGCGCGGCAAACGCCGGGAGTGAAAACCATATCGCCCTCAGCGAGCAGGAGTTTTTTACCCGCGCCGGGCAAAACCTGCTGGCGCTGAGCTGGCACGCGAACGGCTTTTATTACGGCCTCGGCATCGAGATCGACCTCTGGCTGCACGCGGGCTTTGACGTGCTGGTCAACGGTTCACGCGCACATCTGCCGCAGGCCATAGCCCGGTACGAAGCGGCGCTGCTGCCGGTCTGTTTGCAGGTTTCTCCGGATATTCTGCGCAGCCGCCTGCAAAGCCGGGGGCGCGAAAATGCGCGTGAGATCGACCAGCGGTTGGCACGTGCGGCGCGCTACACCCCGTCGGGCTGTCACGTCCTCAACAACGACGGAAGTTTGCTACAGTCAGTCGAGACCTTTTTATCGCTTATTCGCCAGAAGGAGAGACAGCATGCCTGACTGCCAGCTTCGCCCCGCCACCGCCGACGATGCACAAATTGTTTACGCCCTGATCTGTGAACTGAAGCAGGCAGAGTTCGATCACCAGGCGTTTCACGCCGGATTCCTGGCCAACCTTCAGGATCACAATATGCGCTACCAGCTTGCCGAGCTGGACGGGCAGGTCATCGGCATGATCGGCCTGCACATGCAATTTCACCTGCACCATGCCCGCTGGATCGGCGAGATCCAGGAGCTGGTGGTGATGCCGCAGGCGCGCGGACTGAAAGTGGGCAGCCAGCTCCTGGCCTGGGCAGAGGACATCGCGAGGCAGGCAGGTGCCGAGCTGACCGAACTTTCCACCAGCGTGAAGCGCGTGGATGCGCACCGTTTTTATGTTCGTGAAGGGTATACGCAAAGCCATTTCCGCTTCACCAAATCGCTGTAGAGGTGCGTTATGAGTCTGACCATCACGTTAACGGGAACCGGAAGCGCGCAGCTGGTGCCGGTGTTTGGCTGCGACTGTGCCGCGTGCCGAAGGGCGCGCTTGCAGGAAAATTATCGCCGTCGCCCCTGTAGCGCGGCGATCAAATTCAACGATGCGGTCACCTTGCTGGACGCGGGTATTCCGCACCTGATGGACGACTGGCCTGCGGGCAGCTTCCAGCAGTTTTTACTTACCCACTATCATATGGATCACGTTCAGGGGCTTTTCCCCCTGCGCTGGGGCGTTGGCGCCACCATTCCTGTCTACGGTCCACCAGACGAGGCAGGCTGTGACGATCTGTTCAAACATCCGGGCATCCTGGATTTCAGCCACACGGTCGAGCCGTTCGTGATGTTTGAGCTACAGGGCCTGCGGGTGACGCCGCTGCCGCTAAACCATTCTAAACTCACGTTTGGCTATCTGCTGGAGTCCGCCCACAGCCGCGTGGCGTGGCTATCTGATACCGCCGGACTGCCGGATAAAACGGTGACGTTTCTGCTTAACAACCAGCCGCAGGCGATAATCATCGACTGTAGCCATGAACCGCGTCCGGAAACGCCGCGCAACCACTGTGATTTAAATACGGTGATGGCCCTGAACGAGGTGATTGGCTGTCCGCAGGTGATCCTGACGCATATCAGCCATCAGTTTGACGCGTGGATGATGGATAACCCGCTGCCGGACGGCATTGAAGCGGGATATGACGGGATGGTTTTGGTTCTCGACTGAGTTCTGCCGGGTGGCGGCTGCGCCTTACCCGGCCTATGCTCCAGGGTTTTGTAGGCCCGCGTAAGCGAAGCGCCACCAGGCTTTAGCCTCGATCGTAATCATCCTCTAACCGACGCTCATCTTCTTCTAACCGACGCCTGTCGTCATCCAGCTGGCGCTGACGCTCGTCTAAACGCTGGCGTCGATCCTCTAACTGCCGGCGACGATCGTCGTACTGTCGGCTGTCGGTTTGACGGCTGCGATCATAACGATCGTCGTCATCGTCATTACGGCTGCTGCCGGGGTTATAGGCGTCGTTGATCGCCTGCTGAATATTGCCAATGGCATCATCAATCACATCGGCATGCGCCAGCTGGCTGGTTAAAGTCAGCAAGCCAAATAACAGGGCGGTAGAGTAACGTTTCATAAGGCCAGACTCGCAGGTGAACTGGCCTTAAGGTAATAACTGGCTATTGGCGGGAGTAGCGGAGGAATCTCAAATTGCCCTCATCTGCGCAGCGCCGCTCAGGCTTGCCGACATCTTTTTTACGTGACGGAAATTCAATCCACGTCACATCCCTGCCCTTTCGACACGTCAATTTTGACGATTGGCTGTTTTTCGTCAGGGTTTTGCTCCGCAAACGGCCGTAACGTCAGGAAATACCCACATTAAAAACATGGCATAGATGCTGCATAAAGGGCAGGTAAGAACTGTTTAACGGGAGCAAAGTGATGAAAAAGGTCGTCACGGTTTGCCCTTATTGTGCCTCAGGTTGCAAGATCCACCTGGTGGTCGATAACGGCAAAATCGTCCGGGCGGAAGCGGCGCAGGGTAAAACCAATCAGGGCACGCTGTGCCTGAAAGGGTATTACGGCTGGGATTTTATTAACGATACCCAAATCCTCACGCCGCGCCTGAAAACCCCCATGATCCGCCGCGAGCGCGGTGGCAAGCTGGAAGCCGTCTCCTGGAATGAAGCGCTGGATTATGTCGCCATGCGCCTCAGCGCCATCAAGGCCAAGTATGGCCCGGATGCGATTCAGACCACCGGCTCCTCACGCGGGACGGGGAATGAAACCAACTATGTGATGCAAAAATTCGCGCGCGCCGTTATTGGTACCAATAACGTCGACTGCTGCGCTCGCGTCTGACACGGCCCATCGGTTGCAGGTCTGCACCAGTCGGTCGGTAATGGCGCAATGAGCAATGCCATCAATGAGATAGATAACACCGATCTGGTGTTTATCTTCGGTTATAACCCGGCGGATTCTCACCCCATCGTCGCGAACCACGTGATTCGCGCTAAACAGAACGGGGCGAAAATCATCGTCTGCGATCCGCGCAAAATCGAAACCGCGCGTATTGCCGATATGCACATCGCACTGAAAAACGGCTCGAATATCGCGCTGTTGAACGCGATGGGGCACGTCATTATTGAGGAAAACCTGTACGACAAGGCGTTTGTCGCCACGCGTACGGAAGGTTTTGAAGAGTACCGGAAAATTGTCGAAGGCTACACGCCGGAGTCGGTAGAGGTGATAACCGGCGTGAGCGCGCAGGCGATCCGCCAGGCCGCACGCATGTACGCTGGGGCCAAAACCGCCGCCATTCTGTGGGGTATGGGTGTGACCCAGTTCTATCAGGGCGTGGAAACCGTGCGTTCCCTGACCAGCCTCGCGATGCTGACCGGAAATCTGGGTAAAGCGCATGTCGGCGTGAACCCGGTGCGCGGTCAGAATAACGTGCAGGGCGCGTGCGACATGGGCGCGCTGCCGGACACGTATCCAGGCTATCAGTACGTGAAGTACCCGGAAAACCGCCAGAAGTTTGCGAAGGCCTGGGGCGTGGAAAGCCTGCCGGCACACACCGGATACCGCATCAGCGAGCTGCCGCACCGCGCGGCGCACGGCGAAGTGCGGGCGGCCTATATCATGGGTGAAGATCCGCTCCAGACCGACGCCGAGCTGTCCGCGGTGCGTAAGGGCTTTGAGGATCTGGAGCTGTTGATTGTCCAGGATATCTTCATGACCAAAACTGCGGCGGCGGCGGATGTGATTTTACCGTCGACCTCCTGGGGCGAACACGAAGGTGTCTACACGGCGGCAGACCGCGGCTTCCAGCGCTTCTTTAAGGCGGTCGAGCCGAAGTGGGATCTGAAAACCGACTGGCAGATCATCAGCGAAATCGCCACCCGCATGGGCTACCCGATGCACTACAACAACACCCAGGAGATCTGGGACGAGCTGCGCCATCTCTGCCCGGATTTTTACGGGGCCACCTATGAAAAAATGGGCGAGCTGGGGTATATCCAGTGGCCGTGCCGGGACGAGTCGGAGGCCGACCAGGGGACGTCTTATCTCTTTAAGGAGAAATTCGATACCCCGAACGGGCTGGCGCAGTTCTTCACCTGCGACTGGGTCGCGCCGATCGATAAACTCACTGACGAGTTTCCGATGGTGCTCTCCACCGTGCGCGAAGTGGGCCACTACTCCTGCCGTTCAATGACCGGCAACTGTGCCGCGCTGGCGGCGCTGGCGGACGAGCCGGGCTACGCGCAGATCAACACCGCCGACGCCGAACGGCTCGGTATTGAAGATGAAGCGCTGGTGTGGGTGAACTCGCGTAAAGGCCGCGTCATTACCCGCGCGCAGGTCAGCGACCGTCCGAACAAAGGGGCGGTCTACATGACCTACCAGTGGTGGATTGGCGCCTGTAACGAACTGGTGACGGAGAACCTCAGCCCGATAACCAAAACGCCGGAGTATAAATACTGCGCCGTCAACGTGGAGCCGATTGCGGACCAGCACGCGGCGGAACAGTATGTGATCGACGAATATAACAAGCTGAAGGCCCGACTGCGTGAAAGCGCAATGGGTTAATGCTGTTAAATAATCGCTGACTAAATGGGGTGAATTATTCACCCCATTATTATTTCTGGCACCAATATGAATTACATCTATATATTTTTCTGAAAGCGTCTCGCAGAAAAATGTAATTTTGCGCGGAAATAAATTACATCTTTGCATTTTAATTCAAAGGGATAAGATATGCGGCGAGTGCTTAAGACTTTCTGTCTTGAGCATTGTTGAGGGACAGAAAGTGGAAAGCCCCGGGAAATTTGCATTTACCCGAGGCTACCCCTCAACTACCAACAGGTTGAGAGTAGCCTCTTATTCTTTTGTAAGCAAGGAGTAAAAGGCATGACGCCATTAAAAACTGCGTTAGGCATCGTCTTTATTATTTGCCTGACGATAGTGATCTTTACCTTTATTACTCGCGATAAGTTATGTGAGTTTTCAATAAAGAGTGAACATCAGGAGGTGGCGGCAAAATTAGCCTGCGCCGCGGACTAACCTCTTCGGGCGGAACGCGTGTTCCGCCCGGCTTGTGGGATGCTGAGGTCTTAACGCACCCGTTTTTTTCTTCTGTCGCCGCGATTATACTGCGCGGCGTGTACCCAGATGATAAGAATCCATGAAAACCCTTTTTCTGATGTTGTTCTTTTTAACCGCATTTGCCCATGCCGATGAGATTGGCGGCCAGTATAAAAAGCAGGCTGAAGCGGGCAATGCGCGCGCGCAGTATTATCTCGCCGATACATACTTGAGCTCCGGTGACAAAATGCAGGCAGCGCTGTGGGCCGAGAAAGCCGCGAAAGGCGGTGACGTCGACGCTATGGGGTTACTCTCGCAGATCCTCTTTACGCAGGGGGATTATGCTCAGTCCAAAACGCTGGCGCAG
Source organism: Enterobacter genomosp. S (assembly GCF_001631805.1). Classification (NCBI taxonomy): domain Bacteria; kingdom Pseudomonadati; phylum Pseudomonadota; class Gammaproteobacteria; order Enterobacterales; family Enterobacteriaceae; genus Enterobacter; species Enterobacter genomosp. S. The sequence goes on from NZ_LVVA01000006.1 coordinate 23,848, forward strand.
CAGGCCACCATCGCAGGCAGCAAGCGCGGCACAATTATGCTGGCGCGTATTCTGGTGAACACGCAGGCGGGTAAAACCGACTATCCCCAGGCCATCAAGCTCCTGCAATCGGCGACCGAAGATATCGATAGCGACGCGGCGGTGGACGCACAGCTGCTGCTGGGGCTGATTTATGCCAACGGTATTGACGTCCCTCAGGATGACGCGCAGGCCGCATCGTGGTTTAAACGCAGCTCGTCATTGTCACGTACCGGCTATGCGGAGTACTGGGCAGGGATGCTGTTCCAGCAGGGAGAGAAAGGCTTTATCACGCCGAATAAGCAGAAAGCGCTCTACTGGCTGAACCTGAGCTGTACCGAAGGGTTTGATACGGGGTGTGAGGAGTTTGATGCGTTGAGCGGAGAATAATGTGCCGGGTGGCGGCTTCGCCTTACCCGGCAACCCGTAGGCCCGGTAAGCGCAGCGCCACCGGGCTTAGGATGTTACTGGTCAGCCGTCTTATCAAAACGACCCAGCACCTCGCGTTCATACGCCAGCGCCTTTTTACGGTCGAATTTATGTTCCCACTTGGAGATAACCAGCACCGCCAGCGCGTTACCCACCACGTTCAGCGCGGTACGCGCCATGTCGAGGATACGGTCCACACCGGCGATGAACGCCAGGCCTTCCAGCGGAATACCCACGCTGCCCAGCGTCGCCAGCAGCACCACGAAGGAGACGCCCGGCACGCCTGCGATGCCCTTTGAGGTCACCATCAGCGTCAGAACCAGTACGATCTCCTGCCACAGCGACAGGTCAATGCCGTACAGCTGCGCGATAAAGATCGCCGCAATACTCTGGTACAGCGTCGAGCCATCCAGGTTAAAGGAGTAGCCGGTCGGCACCACGAAGCTCGTTATCGACGCTGGCGCACCGTACGCCTCCATCTTCTCGATAATGCGCGGCAGCACGCTCTCGGAGCTTGCGGTGGAGTATGCCAGAATCAGCTCATCCTTCAGGATGCGGATCAGGATCCAGATACTCAGCCCGCACAGGCGCGCCACAATCCCCAGCACCACCAGCGCGAAGAACAGAATGGCGAAGTGCACCAGGATCACCAGCTTCGCCAGCGGCCACAGGGAGGCAAAACCGAAGTTCGCCACGGTCACGGCAATCAGCGCAAAGACCCCAACCGGCGCATAGCGCATGACCATGTGGGTGACTTTGAACATGGTTTCGGAGATAGAGCGGAACACGGTCACCAGCGGCTCACGGTGCGTTGCCGGCAGGGAGGAGAGCCCCAGACCAAAGAGCACCGAGAAGAAGATGATCGGCAGCATCTCGCCTTTCGCCATCGACGCGATAATGTTGGTCGGCACAAGCGACAGGATCGTGCCCATCAGGCCGTGAGCGTGGCTCTGCACGTCAGCGGTCGTACTTTGATATTTCGAAATATCCACCGTCGCCAGCTGCGACATATCAATCCCGGAACCTGGCTGGAATACGTTCGCCAGGGTGATGCCAAGAATGATGGCAACCGTGGTGATCACTTCGAAATAGATAATGGTTTTTGCACCGATGCGGCCTAACTGTTTCGCATCACCTACCCCGGCAATACCGACCACCAGCGTCGAGATCACAATGGGCACCACAATCATCTTGATCAGATGAATAAAGATATCGCCCGCAGGGGAGAGAAGGTTCGCAATCAGCCACTCGCGGCTGTCGCTATGATAATGGAGGTAACTGCCCAGCAAGATGCCCAGCACAAGGGCCAGCAGGATCTGCCAGGCCAGGCTGACTTTCAAATTTTTCATAGAAACTGACTTCCTCAATGAAATCTCCGCACCAGCAAAACTGCATGAATATGGAGACATACTGAAAGGGTATGAATTGTGTTGCGTTGGTTTATGGGATTTTTTAACGCGCCGTATGAGTATCATTTGCACGGCATGCTGCGCAAGCCTTAAAGAACAAGGCATTTCACTGCAAAAAGGGTCACTGGCGGTAATTTATAGCAATTCGCATAAATAACCGTTTGTTATACAAAATATTTTCACTGCAAAAAAGTGAATAATTCTTCTGATGGATTATTTCCCTTCAAAGTTTCATTCGCTCAATTTTCATACGCTTCAGACAATGCGTGATCTGTCGCCCAAATACTAAACAAAGCTTGTAAAGCCCCTACTATTAACGTTTTTGCGACATATTATTAACATCTTACAAGGAGAAAAAAAGCCATGAGCCAAATACACAAACACGACATTCCCGCAAACATTGCGGACCGTTGCCTGATAAGCCCGGAGCAGTACCAGGAGAAATATCAGCAGTCTATTTCCAGCCCTGACGCGTTCTGGGGCGAGCAGGGCCACATCCTCGACTGGATCAAACCTTATCAGAAGGTAAAGAACACCTCTTTCGCGCCAGGTAACGTCTCCATTAAATGGTATGAAGACGGCACGCTGAACCTGGCGGCGAACTGCCTGGACCGCCATCTTGCCGAGCGCGGCAACGAAACGGCCATTATCTGGGAAGGCGACGATGCCTCTCAGAGCAAACATATCTCTTATAAAGAGCTGCACCGCGACGTCTGCCGCTTCGCCAACGTGCTGCTGGCCCAGGGCATTAAAAAAGGCGATGTGGTGGCTATCTATATGCCCATGGTGCCGGAAGCCGCGGTAGCTATGCTCGCCTGCGCGCGCATCGGTGCGATCCACTCCGTGATCTTCGGCGGCTTCTCGCCGGAAGCGGTTGCCGGACGCATCGTTGACTCTAATTCGAAGCTGGTGATCACCGCTGACGAGGGCGTGCGCGCCGGGCGCGGTATTCCGCTGAAGAAAAACGTCGATGAAGCGCTGAAAAACCCGAACGTAAAATCCATCAATAACGTCATTGTCCTCAAGCGTACCGGCGGCAAGATCGACTGGCACGAGGGGCGCGACCTGTGGTGGAGCGACCTGATTGAAAACGCGAGTGACCAGCATCAGCCTGAAGAGATGAACGCGGAAGATCCGCTGTTTATTCTTTATACCTCAGGCTCAACCGGTAAACCGAAAGGCGTACTGCACACTACCGGCGGCTATCTGGTATACGCCGCGACGACCTTTAAATACGTTTTCGACTACCATCCGGGCGACATCTACTGGTGCACCGCAGACGTAGGCTGGGTCACCGGTCACAGCTACCTGCTGTACGGCCCGCTGGCGTGCGGCGCAACGACGCTGATGTTTGAGGGCGTACCGAACTGGCCGACCCCGGCGCGCATGTGCCAGGTGGTTGATAAGCACCAGGTTAACATTCTTTACACCGCGCCAACGGCAATCCGTGCGCTGATGGCGGAAGGGGATAAGGCCATCGAGGGCACTGACCGCTCCTCATTGCGCATCCTCGGCTCCGTAGGCGAGCCGATTAACCCGGAAGCCTGGGAGTGGTACTGGAAGAAAATCGGCAACGAGAAGTGCCCGGTGATGGACACCTGGTGGCAGACCGAAACCGGCGGCTTCATGATCACGCCAATGCCGGGCGCTACGCAGCTGAAAGCCGGTTCGGCCACGCGCCCGTTCTTCGGCGTGCAGCCTGCGCTGGTAGACAACGAAGGCAATCCGCAGGAAGGCGCCACCGAAGGCAACCTGGTGATCGTCGATTCCTGGCCAGGCCAGGCACGCACCCTGTTCGGCGACCATGAGCGCTTCGAGCAGACCTACTTCTCGACCTTCAAAAACATGTACTTCAGCGGCGACGGCGCGCGCCGGGATGAAGACGGTTATTACTGGATCACCGGACGCGTGGACGACGTGCTGAACGTTTCCGGCCACCGTCTGGGTACGGCAGAGATTGAGTCCGCGCTGGTGTCGCATCCGAAGATTGCCGAAGCGGCGGTGGTCGGCATTCCGCACAACATCAAGGGCCAGGCGATTTACGCCTACGTCACGCTGAACCACGGTGAAGAACCGTCGCCGGAGCTGTATACCGAGGTGCGCAACTGGGTACGTAAAGAGATTGGCCCGCTTGCCACGCCGGACGTACTGCACTGGACCGACTCGCTGCCGAAAACCCGTTCCGGCAAGATTATGCGCCGCATCCTGCGCAAAATCGCGGCAGGCGATACCAGCAACCTCGGCGATACCTCAACGCTTGCCGATCCTGGCGTGGTGGACAAACTGCTCGAAGAGAAGCAGGCCATCGCAACGCCTTCATAATTTTTTCTCCCTCTCCCCGTGGGAGAGGGCCGGGGTGAGGGCATCAGACCGCACCTTCCTCCCCTCACCCTCTCCCCTTAGGGGAGAGGGAACTAAAACAAACCAACCTTACCTCTGGAGATTTCTGTGATGAATAACGATATTTGTCAGCAGATAGAGAATAGTGCGCACTACAGGGAGCTCGTCGAAAAACGGCAACGGTTTGCCTTCATCCTTTCCATCATCATGCTGATTATCTACGTCGGCTTTATTCTGCTGATCGCCTTTGCACCGCAGTGGCTTGGTACGCCGCTGCACGCCGGAACCAGCGTTACGCGCGGTATCCCGATTGGCATTGGCGTTATCGTTATTTCGTTTGTGCTGACGGGTGTGTACGTCTGGCGTGCGAACGGTGAATTCGATCGTCTTAATAAAGCAGTGCTGCAAGAGGTAAAAGCATCATGAAGCGAGTCCTGACGGCGCTTGCCGCCACACTTCCCTTTGCCGCCCAGGCGGCGGATGCCCTTACCGGCGAGGTTCAGCGACAGCCCACCAACTGGCAGGCTATCGTCATGTTCCTGATTTTCGTGGTACTGACGCTGTACATTACGTACTGGGCATCGAAACGCGTGCGCTCCCGTAACGATTACTACACCGCGGGCGGCAACATAACCGGCTTCCAGAACGGGCTGGCAATTGCGGGTGACTTCATGTCTGCCGCCTCGTTCCTCGGGATCTCCGCGCTGGTTTACACCTCCGGCTACGACGGTCTGATCTACTCCCTCGGCTTCCTCGTCGGCTGGCCGATCATTCTGTTCCTGATTGCCGAGCGCCTGCGTAACCTTGGTCGCTACACCTTTGCAGACGTGGCCTCCTACCGTCTGAAGCAAGGCCCTATCCGCATGCTGTCCGCCTGCGGTTCGCTGGTGGTCGTGGCGCTGTACCTGATTGCCCAGATGGTGGGCGCAGGCAAGCTGATCGAGCTGCTCTTCGGCCTGAACTACCACGTCGCGGTGGTGCTGGTGGGCGTACTGATGGTGATGTACGTTCTGTTCGGCGGCATGCTGGCCACCACCTGGGTGCAGATCATCAAAGCCGTGCTGCTGCTGTTCGGCGCCAGCTTTATGGCCTTCATGGTGATGAAACACGTCGGCTTCAGCTTCAATAACCTGTTCACCGAAGCGATGGCTGTCCACCCGAAAGGAGAAGCGATCATGAGCCCGGGCGGGCTGGTGAAAGATCCGATATCCGCGCTCTCTCTCGGTCTCGGCCTGATGTTTGGTACCGCTGGCCTGCCGCACATTCTGATGCGTTTCTTCACGGTGTCAGACGCGCGTGAAGCGCGTAAGAGCGTCTTCTACGCCACCGGCTTTATGGGTTACTTCTACATCCTGACCTTTATCATCGGCTTCGGCGCGATCATGCTGGTGGGCGCGAACCCGGCGTTTAAAGACGCGGCGGGCGCGCTGATTGGCGGTAACAACATGGCGGCGGTGCACCTGGCCGACGCGGTGGGCGGCAACCTGTTCCTCGGCTTTATCTCCGCCGTGGCCTTCGCCACCATCCTTGCGGTGGTCGCCGGACTGACGCTGGCGGGCGCGTCTGCGGTATCGCACGACCTCTACGCCAACGTCTTCCGTAAAGGCGCGAGCGAGCGCGACGAGCTGAAGGTTTCCAAAATCACCGTGCTGGTGCTGGGCGTGGTCGCTATTCTGCTGGGGATCCTGTTTGAGAAACAGAACATCGCCTTTATGGTGGGACTGGCCTTCTCAATTGCGGCAAGCTGTAACTTCCCAATCATTCTGCTCTCCATGTACTGGTCCAAACTGACCACCCGTGGGGCGATGATAGGCGGCTGGCTGGGGCTGCTGACGGCAGTGGTTCTGATGATCCTCGGCCCGACAATTTGGGTGCAGATCCTTGGTCACGAAAGCGCTATCTTCCCGTATGAATACCCGGCGCTGTTCTCCATTGCCGTGGCGTTTATCGGGATCTGGTTCTTCTCGGCCACCGACAACTCGCCGGAGGGTAACCTGGAGCGTGAGAAATTCCGCGCCCAGTTTATCCGCTCGCAGACCGGCCTGGGCGTTGAGCAGGGCCGCGCGCACTAAGCCTTTCTCCCCGGTCATGCTGGCCGGGGAGCTTAAAACATCACCCACGCCACCAGCGGCGCGATGAGCACCATCGTCACGCCCGAGAGCATCATCACCAGGCTTGCCACCACGCCCTCCTGCTGACCGAGTTCATACGAACGCGCCGTTCCCGCACCGTGCGACGCCGCGCCAAAGCCCGCCCCTTTCGCCATCCCTTCCCGAATAGACAGCCGCAGAAACAGCATATCGCCCACCGCCATGCCGAATACGCCGGTGACGACCACAAACAGCGCCACCAGATCCGGCTGCCCGCCGAGCGGTTTGGCGGCCGCCAGCGCAAACGGCGTGGTCACCGAGCGTACGGCCAGGCTGCGTTGAATTTCATCGGAGAGGGTAAACAGCCGCGCCAGCCAGACGGAGCTACAGACCGCCACCACCGTCGCGGTGACGACGCCCGCGCTGAGCGACATCCAGTGGCGTTTGATAATCGCCAGGTTGTCATACACCGGCACCGCAAAGGCGATAGTCGCCGGGCCGAGCAGCCACAGCAGCCAGTGGGATTCACCAATGTAGTTCTGCCAGGAGATATGGCCGAAGACCAGCATCAGCACCAGCAGGATGGGCGTGAAGACCAGCGGCATCAGCGGCAGCGTGCGAAAGCGGCAATACAGGCGCTTGTTGGCAAAGTAGATGGCGACCGTCACGATCAGGCACAGCACGCTTATCTGAAAGTTAGTCATGCTTTTGCCTGCTGATTTCGAACCGGTACACCTTATCCACCACCCAGGCGGTGGCCCCCAGCACCATCAGCGTGCTCAGGGCAATAACCGCGAAGATGCGCCAGCCGTCGACCATCAGCAGCTGCGCATAGTTCACCACCGCCACTACGGCTGGAACGAAAAACAGCAGCATCTCCGCCAGCAGCCAGCGCGCGCCGGCGCGCACCCAGCTGAGGGGCAACGCGCGGCAGAGGATCAGCGCCAGCATCAGCACCATCCCCACCAGGTTAGCGGGTAAAGGCAGGTGCAGCCAGTCGACAAGATATTCCGCAAAAACAAACAGTCCCGCGTAGAGCAGTACCTGAAAAGGGACCTGGAGTCGTTGCACAACGGCAGGCGTAACACGGCTTAACGCCACGGCCATGGTTTTTTTCCTCAGAATTGAGACGAGGCGCCAGTATAGTGAGCGTACGTCATCGACTGAAATGAATTAAAATCATCGAAGGTATAGTTTCGAGGAATAATCATGGACATAAGAACGCTGCGCTATTTTGTCGAGGTGGTTCGCCAGCAAAGTTTTACCCGCGCAGCGGAGAAGTTGTTCGTTACCCAGCCCACCATCAGCAAGATGCTGAAAAACCTCGAAGACGAGCTGAACTGTACCCTGCTTATTCGTGACGGACGCAAGCTGCTGCTGACCGATACCGGCCGCGTGGTGTTCGAACGTGGGCTGGCGATCCTGGCAGAGTTCCGCCAGCTGGAGGCCGAGCTTGGCGACATCAATCACCTGACAAAAGGGCTGCTGCGGCTCGGCATTCCGCCGATGGTCGGCATGATGATGGCCGGACCAATAAGCCTCTTTCGCCAGCGCTACCCCGGCGTTGAGCTTAAAATTTCTGAGTTTGGCGGCCTGACCGTGCAGCAGGCGGTGATCAACGGCGAGCTGGACGTGGCCATGACGGCCCTTCCCGTAGAGGAAGAGAGCGGGCTGGCAACGCTGCCGCTGTTCAGCCATCCGCTGTGCGTGCTGGTGCCCCGCTCCGGCGACTGGCTGAAGGTTGAGTCGGTGAACCCCGAGCGGCTCGGCGAGCACCCGCTGCTGATTTACAACGAAGATTTCGCCTTAAGCCGACAGCTGATGGCGCTGTTTAATCACCATAACGTGAAGCCCCGCATTGCGGTGCGCAGCGGCCAGTGGGATTTCCTCGCGGCAATGGTCCAGGCGGGCGTGGGGATTGCCATTCTGCCGCAGCCGATTTGCGAACGGCTGGATAAAAACACGCTGCGCTGGATCCCGCTGGAGAGCGACCTGCACTGGCAGTTGGGGATGATTTGGCGTGAAGGGGTGTATCTGTCGCACAGCGCACAGGCGTGGCTGCAATGTTGTGAGGGATTTTGGGTGCGGTCTGAATAGTGCCGGGTGGCGGCTTCGCCTTACCCGGCCTACGGTTCGAATGTAGGCCCGGTAAGCGCAGCGCCACCGGGCAACCACGCGCTACTGATTCTCTATCAACAGCGCTTCCAGCAGATCCAGGTCGTGCAGTAGCTTTTGCAGCGTCTCGTTGCTGATCTGACGCGTCGCACGCAGGTGATACAGTTCGGCACGCTCGGAGCGCAGCGCCGCCAGGCGGAAACGACGCTCGAGGTTCTCTTCCTGCAACGAACTTTCCACGTCGTTACGTCCGTCAGCACGACGGCGCAAATTACCAATCACGCGTGAACTGACTTCCTTCAGCAGTTGGTTATCAATGTTCTCTTCGGCATCGGCTGCCAGACGCTCCTCCATCTTCTCAATGGCGACAATCGCGACTTCCGCCGTCGCCGCACGGGCAATCCGCTCTTCTTTATGCTGCTGCGAGGAGTCACCCGCATCAATGTGTTGCAGCAGAATCGGCAGCATAATCACGCCGACGAACAGCGAGAAGAGGATCACGCCCGCCGCCAGGAACACCAGTTCGTAACGCGCCGGGAAGACGTCGCCCGTCGGCAGGAGCAGCGGAATGGAGAGCACACCGGCAAGGGTAATCGCCCCGCGTACGCCGGCGAAAGAGGCAATCAGCAGCTCGCGCGTGGTCCAGGAGCCGAACTCCATCGGCTTTTTCGTCAGGAAGCGGACGCTGAACTTTTTCATCGTCCACAGCCAGCCGAAACGCACCAGCATCAGCGCAAGGTAGATGAGCACGATATCGGTAAACAGCATCCAGACTTCAACGTTCGGATCGGCTTCTGCCGCGATCAGCGAAGATTCCATAATGCCCGGCAACTGTAGACCCAACAGCAGGAAGACCATGCCGTTAAAGACAAATTCCAGCATCGCCCAGGTACTGTTTGCACGCAGGCGCATCGCCAGCGGCGCGCGGCGCATCACGCCGGAGCGGGTGATGGTCATCCCCGCGGCTACCGCTGCCAAAATACCCGACACGCCGATATGTTCGGCAATCAGATAAGAGGCAAACGGCAGCAGGAACAGCAGAACAATTTGCGTCGCCGGTTCATCGCCGCCCCAGCGGCTGAGGAAGCGCAGTGAACGACCGTACAGCCAGCTCACCACAAAGCCTGCGAGGATCCCACCAATCGCCACCTTGAAGAATTCCAGGGTGGCGCCACCAATGGTAAAGACCATGGTGCCCATGGCTACCGCCACGGCAAACTTCAGGGCCACCAGACCGGAAGCGTCGTTCATCAACGCTTCACCCTGCAAAATGCCCATGATTTTCTTTGGTATGCGTCCTTCGCCTACGATGCCGGACAGCGCCACGGCGTCGGTCGGAGACAGCACGGCGGCCAGCGCAAAGGCGGGAATTAACGGGATACCCGGTACGGCCCAGTAGATCAGGAAACCTATCCCGACCACGGTAACGACCACCAGCGCCAGCGCCAGGCCGAAGATCTCTCGCCCGTGCTCAAGAAATTCGCGCGTCGGCGTTTTCCACCCATCGGCAAACAGCAGCGGCGGGATAAACAGCACGAGGAAAAGTTCCGGATCGAACTCCACGTGCAGACCGAACGTCGGCCACGCCAGCAGCGCGCCGATGGCTATTTGCATTAAAGGCAGGGGGACCTGGAAGGGCAGTACGCGTGTAACCACCCCGGATAATGAGACCACAAGGGTCATGATGAGTATTGTGAAGAAAATTTCCATGCGTTCCCTGTTTGCTGTGTTTCTTTTTAAGCCAAACCTGAGGCGTCGTGCCTCTTATTCTATCCTCTCCAGAGTAACGCAAAAGGCAACGGGATGAGTCCTGAAAATAAAAACGGGCGGCATGAGCCACCCGTTTTCGCATCAATGGATAATTTAGATTGCCCAGCCGCCCGCGTAGAACGCGACCAGCGCAACGGCGATCACCACGGTGCCGATGTTCAGCTTGCGCCACTCACCGGAGACCAGGCGGCCAATCACCAGCGAGGCGAAGCCGATCATGATGCCGGTCACGATGTTACAGGTCAGCACGATGAATACTGCGGTGATCAGGCCGGACATGGCGTCGACAAAATCCGCGAAGTCAATTTTCGCCACGTTGCTCAGCATCAGCAGGCCGACGTACATCAGCGCTGGCGCGGTCGCATACGCAGGCACCAGGTAGGAGAGCGGAGAGAGGAACAGGATCAGCAGGAACAGCACGCCAACGGTGATGGCCGTCAGGCCGGTTTTACCGCCTGCTGCTGTACCCGCTGCGGATTCGATGTACACCGCCGCAGGCGCCGCGCCCACCAGACCAGAGAAGACGCTGCTCAGGGAGTCGGTGGTCAGCGCTTTGCCACCGTCAATAATCTGGCCGTCTTTATCCAGCAGGTTAGCCTGCCCCGCCACCGCGCGGATGGTCCCGGTGGCGTCAAACACCGCCGTCATCACCAGCGCCAGCACGCTTGGCAGGATCACCGGGTTCAGCGCGCCGACGATATCCAGGCTGCCGATCAGGGAGTTGCCGTTGTCGTCGCTCAGCGATGGCATGGCGAAAATACCGGAGAAGTGAACGGTCGGGTCGAAGATCAGACCGACGATGGACACGCCGATAATGGTCAGCAGAATGCCGCCCGGCACCTTCAGTTTTTCCAGGCCGATAATCACCGCCAGCCCCACCAGCGACATGATCACCGGGAAGCTCGCAAAGTTACCCAGCGCAACCGGCAGGCCGTCCAGCGGATTCTTGATGACCAGCCCCACGCCGTTGGCAGCAATCAGCAGCAGGAACAGGCCAATACCGATACCGGTGCCATGCGCCACGCCCTGCGGCAGGTTGCGCAAAATCCAGCTGCGGATGCCGGTGGCAGAAATCACGGTGAACAGCACGCCCATCAGGAACACCGCGCCGAGCGCTACGGGGACGCTGATCTGCTGGCCCAGCACCAGGCTGAAAGCGGTAAACGCGGTCAGGGAGATGGCGCAGCCGATCGCCAGCGGCAGGTTCGCCCACAGCCCCATCACAATGGAGCCAACGCCCGCTACCAGACAGGTGGCAACGAAGACCGCCGCGGGTGGGAAGCCGGCTTTGCCGAGCATGCCCGGCACCACGATGACGGAGTACACCATCGCCAGAAACGTGGTCAGACCGGCAACAACTTCCTGGCGCACGGTACTGCCGCGAGCAGAAATTTTAAACATGGCGTCAAGTGAACCGCCGGTACGCGCAGATGGCGTAGACATAGAAAACATCCCCTGAAAATTTTTATTGAAAGTCCGTAAGCGTGGTGGAGACTCCACTGCCAGCGAAACGTCAAATCCTTGTGCTGCGTTTGCGACGAAAGGGGCGTCACAAAAAAAGCAAACGTTTAGCTCCGCGCTTACAAAACGGGTGGTCAAATGTAGGCAAACGATTATCTAGCCTAATACCCGCCCTTTTCAACTGAACTTTCTCGTTTTTCGCTAAAATCACCTCATGGCGATGAAGAATTAAGCAGAGGATGCGCAAACGTTATCGTCCGTGCGCAATTTCGTTACATTTCACGCCTCGCCGGGAATGGTCAGCGGGCCGCCTTTCTCCAGCGTGGTCTGCCAGCCTGGGCGCGCCTCCACGTTCTGTTTCCATGCTGCGATGTGGCTGAGGTTGTCGATACCGCCCCGCGCCAGCAGGGCGAAGATCGGAAAACTCATCTGGATATCCGCCATGGACAGCGCGTCGCCGGCAAACCAGGGGTTTTCGGCAAGATGCGCGTCAATAAAGCGCGCGTGCGTTTCCAGCTGGCGGTTGAGATATGCTTTCTGCACTCCCTGCCCCAGCGCTTTGCCCAGCGTGCGCAGGCCAAACGGTACCGGAGGCTTGCCGAGGCTGTTAAACACCAGCTTCATTAGCAGCAGCGGCATCAGTGATCCTTCGGCGTAATGCAGCCAGAAACGGTACTGCACCTTGCTGGCGGGATCTAACGGTTTGAATCGTGACTCCGGATCGTACGTTTCCTGAAGATATTCCAGAATCGCCCCTGATTCGGCCAGAACCAGTCCGTTATCTTCGAGTACCGGGGATTTTCCCAGCGGATGCACTTTTTTGAGCGAGTCTGGCGCGAGCATGGTTTTTTCGCGCTGGTAGCGCACGATGTCGTACGTCAGACCCAGCTCCTCCAGCGCCCAGAGGACGCGATGGGAACGAGACTGGTTAAGGTGGTGTACCGTTAGCATGATGTTCTCCGTTGATTGATACTTTTTAACTATAGAAAACTGAACAAGTTCACGAAAAAAATTCGGCTAAAATCCGATCGTCTGCGGTGGCAAAAACGGCGGCTGAGCATAAAATTAAAGTGTCAGTACAAACCGGAACCTCCTCCACAAGCTCGACACGAGGGGTACTGATGTCGGGGGAAACCCTCCCGTGAACCAGCGGGATAGAGAGAAAGACAAAGACCGGAAAAAACTAAAGCGCCCATAGTGGCGCTTTAGTTCTTTATGCTTGTTGCCGGGTGGTGCTGCGCTTACCCGGCGAAGGGGCCGCAGAATCTCAATCCTCCTCCAGCAGACGCGCCCCCGTTCCCTGCTCGCCCAGCCTGTCGCCCGGGTTACGCAGCGGACAGTCGCTACGTGATAAACACCCGCAGCCAATGCAGCCGTCCAGTTCATCGCGCAGGGCCACCAGCGTGTGGATACGCCTGTCCAGCTCTTCACGCCACTGGGATGAAAGCTCTTTCCACTCTTTCGGGCTAAGCGTATGCCCTTCCGGCAACACGCCGAATGCCTCACCGATTGTCGCCAGGGGAATGCCGATGCGTTGCGCAATTTTGATAATCGCCACGTAGCGGAGCACGTCACGGGTATAGCGGCGCTGGTTTCCGCCGTTACGGATGCTTTTAATTAACCCTTTGCTTTCATAGAAGTGGAGCGCCGATACCGCAACACCGCTTCGCTTTGCCACTTCGCCGGGGGTTAACAGCGCTTTAATGCGCGGCAATCTCTTTTCCATAAAACCTCTTTACCTCAAGTTAACTTGAGGAATTATACTCCCCCGCAGAGAAAACGACGAATCAACCGAGAAAGTTGTATCTACAGAGGGGCAACCTTATGTCGCATCAGCAAATTATTCAGACGCTTATTGAATGGATTGATGAACATATCGACCAGCCGTTGAACATTGATGTGGTCGCTAAGAAGTCGGGCTATTCGAAATGGTATTTACAGAGAATGTTCCGCACCGTGATGCATCAAACGCTGGGTGACTACATTCGCCAGCGCAGGCTACTGCTGGCGGCGCAGGCGTTACGCTCAACGCAGCGGCCCATTTTTGATATCGCAATGGATCTGGGCTATGTGTCGCAGCAGACCTTTTCCCGCGTCTTCCGCCGCGAGTTTGACCGGACGCCGAGCGACTACCGCCACCAGCTTAATTAATGCGCGTTAACGCGAGGATTGCTGCTGCCAGGCCATAAATGCCTGGGGCGGCATCGCTTTTGCGAAGTGCCATCCCTGACAATACTGCACGCCTCGCTTCAGCAGCCAGCCCACCTGCTCGGCGGTCTCCACCCCTTCAGCAATGGTTTTCAACCGCAGGCTTTGCGCCATCTCTATGATGTGCTCAGCAATAAGGTGGCTGGTGCTGTTAGTGGTTAAGGTATCGATAAAAGATTTATCGATTTTCAGAATATCGACATTCAGGGAATAGAGATTATGCAGGTTTGAGTAGCCGGTTCCGAAGTCATCGATCGCCACCTCATAACCCGCCTGGCGAAACGCCTGGATAACCGGCGTGGTTTTTGGCACGTCGATAAACCCCCGCTCCGTCACCTCTATTTTGATCTGCTGCGCGCGAACCGAGTAAAAGCGGGCTTTATCTGAGATCAGGGCGATAAGACGCGAGGAATGGAAATCCGAAGCCGACAGGTTAATCGAGACATACAGATCGGGATGAGCGGCAAGAAAATACCCAAGATCGCTGAACACCTCCTCCACGACGTAATCGGTGATGCGCGCGATCATGCCCTCTTTTTCTGCCAGCGGAATAAATTCGGCCGGGCTCATGACCTGCCCGTTAAATCCAGGCCAGCGCAATAGCGCCTCCGCCCCCACGCACTGATTATTTTTAATATCAATAATGGGTTGATAATGTACGCACAGCTGGCGATTATTCAGCGCCCGTTGCAGAAGACGGCCAGGCGAATTGAATTCGCGGTGTGTACGCGACCACACCAGCAGAATAATTATGCTGCAAATCATCCCCAACGGTAGCGTCAGGGTAGCCTGGTGATAAAGCGTTTCATAAAAACGGGCACTGGACGTTGAGACGATGGCCGCAATGGGTCGCTGCCCGGATTTCACGATCGTATAAAAACGATCATCCTGCTGAAAAGTCGTTTCCTCATGCCGAATCATCGAATGCAATAAAGGGATATTGGCTTTCTGGCTAACGGAAAAGAATGCATTGCTGACGGTATCATATACTCCCCACGACAGGGAACGATCGTCTGACATCACCTCACTGTACGATAGCGGATTGACCACGACGACATAATTTCCACGCTGCACATATATCATTTTATAGCCATTAAAAAATGGCGTATCGCAAAAATAATAGATGGAAACGTCAGGTTTCCGTGTGTAATTGGCTGCGGGGATGGTGTAAGGGTGGTCCGGTGTATAAATGGTTGAACAGAGAAAATTCTGGCCTTCAGCATATATTAAATCAGCAACAAAAAGACGACCGCGGGAAACGTTCAACATATATTGACGATGCGCCGGCGTACAAACTTTGCCCTGATATTTTTCCGCGTCTTTCCGGGCCAGATCAACCTGTTGAATAACCCGTTCAGTTTTGTTTAAAGCCAGTTCAGCAAACGTGCGCAGCTGGGAGCTGATTTCCGACTCGGCTCTCAGCTGGGCAAACCATAGCGCAAGCATCACCGGCAGCATAACTACCATGATAATCCCTGCCATTTTGAGCATCTTGCGCTGCGCGCTACGATTCATTTCCCGCTCTGTATCCCTGCATAATGTACGCCTGTAGCAATGAAGGCCGGCTGCTTTGATAAACAGGCGATTACGTTGCATGAATCACAGGAAGTTAGCAACTGACTTTTGCTATTAAAAATCCTAAAATTCGTGATGCCGATAATATTCTCCCGTAAGCCAAACTAAAAGTATTGGTTTCGTTTTCGATAAGAAGAATAATTCTTCGCGATGGGCGTTAAAGTACCTTAACTGAAATAGCCTGCTATTTTTTCTTCTGCTGATTTATAAATAATCAGATGCCAGAATCGATTTTCCTCTTCCCGTACGTCTGGCGTCATATAATGCTTTATCGGCACGCATCAGTATGGCTGAAGTATCCCGTTGCCCCTGACACACTTCAGCCATGCGCGGCTCGTCAGCGGACTCAGGAGGGGCTTGCCCCCAGTGCACGTTGCGTTGCGACGTCAGCTTCGCCAGGGCGTGCATGCTGTCGTTAGTCATCTCGCGCCTTTATCTTTCACAGGTCATTAATCGATAGACTGACTGCTGTAAACGCTATACTGCCGATCGCGTTTTGCAAAGGTTTTGCTATCTGAATGAATTAAATATAAAAATTCACCGCAGACGCTGATGTGAGCATCGACGATATATTTTCCTGAGTTATAAAACCACTTTTACTCTACGCAGACACTGGCGAATAAAACAGCAAATGTGATATAGTTCACATATCTTATGTAACGAGAAACATTGTTTCATTTCAGTTCGTCTGTTTTGTCGAGGATGGGTTATATGGCAACCATTACCACCAGCATGGTGCTCCTGCGCTGGCCGTTGTTGAGCGCGGTTTTGATGTTCCTGGCCAGCACGTTAAACATTCAGTTCCGAAAGTCAGACTACGCAGGTCTTGCTGTGATTAGCACCCTGTTGGGATTGGGGGCCGCATGCTGGTTCGCGACAGGTCTGCTCGGCATTACGCTGGTGGATATGGCCGCCGTCTGGGAAAACATCAAAGTGGTGATGGTTGAAGCCATGAGCCATACCCCACCAGACTGGCCGATGGTGATTACCTGATAGCCTGTTAATAAAAAACCCAGACTGGTGTCTGGGTTTTTTTGTGCTTTACGCGTCTGGATATCAGAACGGGATATCGTCGTCGAAATCCATTGGCGGTTCGTTAGACGGTGCCGGAGCAGACTGCTGCTGTGGGCGAGACTGCGCGCCGCCGCTGAACTGGTTGCCGCCCTGAGGCTGCTGAGGCTGGCCCCAGCCGCCCTGCTGCTGGTTCTGACCGCCACCTGCCGGTGCGCCACCGCCCTGACGGCCACCCAGCATCTGCATGGTGCCGCCCACGTTCACCACCACTTCCGTGGTGTATTTTTCCTGACCGGACTGATCGGTCCATTTGCGGGTACGCAACTGGCCTTCAATGTAAACCTGAGAGCCTTTACGCAGATACTCACCGGCCACTTCAGCCAGTTTGCCAAACAGCACAACGCGGTGCCATTCGGTCTGCTCTTTCATTTCACCGGTCGCTTTATCACGCCAGGATTCGGAAGTAGCCAGCGTAATGTTGGCAACTGCGCCACCACTCGGCATGTAGCGTACTTCCGGGTCCTGGCCCAGATTACCGACGAGAATCACCTTGTTTACGCCTCTGCTGGCCATGTTCGTGTCTCCTGAATACGTTTCTTAATAGTGTAAACGCGCGAGTGTACCATTTCCATGCGACACTTTGATAGTTGCGTAGCATGTTCCAGAGTTCTCTCGCGGACTCGACATTGTTACACAGTGAATCGGAAAATGCATTCCAATACTGTATATTCAAACAGGTCATTTTGTGTCATAATTAGCCGTTTCTGACAGCCGTTTGTCCTTCAAACAAATCAGGCAATCCGTGTTCCAACCGGGAAAGGTGAATGGATAAGATCGAAGTTCGGGGCGCCCGCACCCACAATCTCAAGAATATCAACCTCATAATCCCTCGCGACAAACTTATCGTCGTGACCGGGCTTTCGGGGTCTGGCAAATCCTCACTGGCTTTCGACACCTTGTATGCCGAAGGACAGCGTCGTTACGTTGAATCGCTCTCGGCGTACGCGCGTCAGTTCCTGTCGCTGATGGAAAAACCGGATGTCGACCACATTGAAGGGTTATCCCCTGCTATCTCCATTGAGCAGAAATCCACGTCGCATAACCCGCGCTCCACGGTCGGTACTATTACCGAAATCCACGACTACCTGCGCCTGCTGTATGCGCGCGTAGGCGAGCCGCGCTGCCCGGACCACGACGTCCCGCTGGCGGCCCAGACCGTCAGCCAGATGGTGGATAACGTGCTGTCGCAGCCGGAAGGCAAGCGCCTGATGCTGCTGGCGCCAATCATCAAAGAGCGTAAGGGTGAGCACACCAAAACGCTGGAAAACCTGGCAAGCCAGGGCTATATCCGCGCCCGTATCGACGGTGAAGTGTGTGACCTGTCGGATCCACCAAAGCTGGAGCTGCAAAAGAAGCACACCATTGAAGTGGTGATTGACCGCTTTAAGGTGCGTGAAGATCTGGCGACGCGTCTGGCGGAATCCTTTGAAACGGCGCTGGAGCTCTCTGGCGGCACGGCGGTGGTCTCCGATATGGACGACGCCAAAGCGGAAGAGCTGCTCTTCTCTGCCAACTTTGCCTGCCCGATTTGCGGCTACAGCATGCGCGAGCTGGAACCGCGCCTGTTCTCGTTCAACAATCCGGCGGGCGCGTGTCCGACCTGTGACGGCCTGGGCGTTCAGCAGTATTTCGACCCGGACCGCGTGATCCAGAACCCGGAGCTGTCGCTGGCGGGCGGCGCCATTCGCGGCTGGGATAAGCGTAACTTTTACTACTTCCAGATGCTGAAATCGCTGGCAGAGCACTATAAGTTCGACGTTGAAGCCCCGTGGGCGAGCCTGAGCGCGAACGTGCACAAAGCGATCCTGTTTGGTTCCGGTAAAGAGAACATTGAGTTCAAGTACATGAACGATCGCGGCGATACCTCCGTGCGTCGCCACCCGTTCGAAGGGGTGCTGCACAACATGGAGCGCCGCTACAAAGAGACCGAATCCAGCGCGGTGCGCGAGGAGCTGGCGAAGTTCATCAGCAACCGCTCCTGCGCCACCTGCGAGGGCACGCGTCTGCGTCGCGAAGCGCGCCACGTGTTTGTTGAAAATACGGCGCTGCCGACGATCTCAGACATGAGCATCGGCCACGCGATGGACTTCTTCAACAACCTGAAGCTTTCCGGCCAGCGCGCGAAAATTGCCGAAAAAGTGCTGAAAGAGATCGGCGACCGCCTCAAGTTCCTCGTGAACGTCGGCCTGAACTACCTGACGCTTTCCCGCTCGGCGGAAACGCTCTCCGGCGGTGAAGCCCAGCGTATACGTCTGGCGAGCCAGATTGGCGCGGGCTTAGTCGGCGTGATGTACGTGCTCGATGAGCCCTCTATCGGCCTGCACCAGCGCGACAACGAGCGTCTGCTCGGCACACTGCTCCACCTGCGCAATCTCGGCAACACGGTAATCGTGGTGGAGCACGACGAAGACGCAATTCGCGCCGCAGACCACGTGATCGACATCGGCCCGGGCGCGGGCGTGCACGGCGGCCAGGTGGTGGCGGAAGGGACGCTGAAGGACATTATGGCGGTGCCCGAGTCGCTGACCGGCCAGTACATGAGCGGCAAGCGCAAGATTGAAGTGCCGAAACAGCGCGTTGCGGCGAACCCGGAAAAAGTGCTTAAGCTCACCGGGGCGCGCGGCAACAACCTGAAGGACGTCACCCTGACGCTGCCTGTCGGGCTGTTTACCTGCATTACCGGCGTGTCCGGTTCCGGTAAATCGACGCTGATTAACGACACGCTGTTCCCGATTGCGCAGACGGCGCTGAACGGCGCGACGCTGGCCGAGCCTGCACCGTACCGCGACATTCAGGGGCTGGAGCATTTCGACAAGGTTATCGACATCGACCAGAGCCCGATTGGCCGTACGCCGCGCTCCAACCCGGCGACCTATACCGGCGTCTTTACGCCCGTACGTGAACTCTTCGCCGGCGTGCCGGAAGCGCGTTCACGCGGGTATACCCCAGGTCGTTTCAGCTTTAACGTGCGCGGCGGCCGCTGTGAAGCGTGCCAGGGCGACGGCGTGATCAAGGTTGAGATGCACTTCCTGCCGGATATCTACGTGCCGTGCGACCAGTGCAAAGGCAAGCGCTATAACCGCGAAACGCTGGAAATTAAGTACAAAGGCAAGACCATCCACGAAGTGCTGGATATGACCATCGAAGAGGCGCGCGAGTTCTTTGACGCCGTCCCTGCGCTGGCGCGTAAGCTGCAAACCCTGATGGACGTGGGCCTGACCTACATTCGCCTGGGGCAGTCAGCAACAACCCTGTCCGGCGGTGAGGCGCAGCGCGTGAAGCTGGCGCGTGAGCTGTCCAAACGCGGTACCGGCCAGACGCTGTACATTCTGGATGAACCGACCACCGGCCTGCACTTTGCGGATATCCAGCAGCTGCTGGACGTGCTGCACCAGCTGCGCGATCAGGGCAACACCATCGTGGTGATCGAGCACAACCTTGACGTGATTAAAACCGCGGACTGGATTGTCGATCTCGGCCCGGAAGGCGGCAGCGGCGGCGGTGAAATCCTCGTCTCCGGTACGCCAGAGACCGTTGCAGAGTGCGAAGCCTCGCACACCGCGCGCTTCCTTAAACCGTTACTATAATCGTCACACGGAGAGCTGCTGTCGGATCGTTTCCGGCAGCAGTTCCACCGCCTGTTGATACGACGCATCCACCAGGTAGTAAATTTGCGAATCTGGCAGCGAGCCGTCGAGAAACACCGTACTCCAGTGCGCTTTGTTAAGATGCTTACTTGGCCTGACATCATCGTGCTGCTGGCGCAGTAAATCGGCCAGTTCCGGACTGGTTTTCAGTGATGCCGCAGGCCGCGCCTCCACCTCTTTCACCATCGCAAACAGAACATCACCCACTTTGATCTGCGTGGCTTTCCAGTCGCTGTGAACGCTTTGTTCCGCGCCCGGCTTGCTCATGCAGTACTGAAGTATCTCCGAAATTGTCATCTTTATTCCCCTTGTAGCGTTGCGATAATTTTACGCGAACCACCGTGAATGCGATGTTCTCCCAGCCAGATCCCTTGCCACGTGCCCAGCAGTAACCGCCCGTTTTGGACCGGCAACGTCAGCGAGACGCCCAGCAAAGAGGATTTGATATGCGAAGGCATATCATCCGCCCCTTCGTAATCATGCTCATACGGGGCATTATCCGGGACGGCTTTCAGAAAATGCCGTTCCATGTCAGACCGGACGGTGGGATCGCAATTTTCATTGAGCGTGAGAGAAGCAGACGTGTGCTGGAGCAGCAGATGCAGCAACCCCGTTTTGACGCGCGACAGGTCGCGGATTTGCCCGATGACTTCGTCCGTCACCAGGTGAAAACGGCGTGATTTTGCGCTTAAGGTCAGGGTCTGTTGATACCACATGTGCTGCTCCATTATGAAAGGTGAATCTTTCTAAGTGTGCAGCAAGAAAGCGAAAGGTAAAACCCGCGCGGCGAGATTTGCTTAAAAAAGCACCCATCCCGCCGTTAACGCATCAGTATTCGGAGTTAACGATCACCTCTTCGCCAAATTTTCCGGCCATCGGCAGCGGTCGGTAGGTAGAGTTCGAGGCGCGTAACACCCTGATGCCTCTGGCCCCCACGTCGTGCGCCGCCGTGATGTCATTATCGGAATCCCCGTAGAATACTTTGATGTTTTTCTTTTCCAGCCACTGGGTTTTGGTGTTTTGCCCTTCACGATCGCCGGCAAAAATGACCGGGTTCATGCTGGACGCCGGGATCAGGAAATCATCCTGGAGCGTTTTCGAGACGGTTTCCGTTTTGGTCTGGCTACGTCCGGTCACGAAGTAAATGCTGTCGCCGCGCTTTACGTGCATGGCGATCAGCGCGCGGGCAACCTCTTTCGGGATACTGAACTCATCCCAGCCGTTGTTCATCTTTTCCCAGAATTCCGGTTTTTTCAGATAGGCTTCGCTGTCCGGCGAGTAGGTTTTTTTGCCGCGCCAGAAACCGGGGCTGGAGAAGAGCACCGTATCGTCAATGTCGAAGCCCACGGCCATGGGCGGGCGGCCCGTAAGGCTGTTTTCGATTTGTGCCACGGAAACCCAGTGAATGGGCGCCTGTTCGGCAAGAATGGCGGCGGTGGTTCCGGTGTAAAGCGGCGTCGGGGCAGAAGCCCGCGCAACAACGGTACTATTAAGCGAGAACAATAAGCAGGCGGCGCTGAGCGCCAGTGTGATCTTGCGCATATTTTCCCCTGAATATTCAGTTTGTTATCGTTTTATTTTGAGCGGATGGTCAAAAAACTATCCGACCATAACCCCAGCGGGAGGGGAAGGAAAGGAGTTTTTAGTTATGAAGCTGAATAAAAAGAAGACGATCACAAAGCGTGGACGGGACATGACTGGCACCGGCGCGAACAAAAAAGCCGGGTGGCGGCTGTGCCTTACCCGGCCTACATATAGCATGCAAGTAAGTGAATACTTACATTACGGATGCAAAGGCCTGCGCCACGCGCTGGACGTTGCCGGCATTTAGCCCCGCCACGCACATACGGCCGCTGGCGATCAGGTAGACGCCGAACTCGTCACGCAGGCGATCGACCTGCGCAGCGCTCAGTCCGGTGTAACTAAACATCCCGCGCTGCTTAAGCAGATAGTCGAAGTTCTGCCCCGGCACCGCTTCTTTCAGCACGTTGACCAGCTCCTGACGCATCGACAGAATGCGCTTGCGCATCGCTTCCACTTCCGCAAGCCAGGCGGCTTTCAGCTGGTCATCGCCCAGAACGGTCGCCACCACCTGCGCGCCAAAGTTCGGCGGGCTGGAGTAGATACGGCGGACCGTCGCTTTCAGCTGGCCGAGTACGCGCCCCGCGGCTTCGGCGTCTCCACACACCACGGACAGACCGCCGACGCGCTCGCCGTAGAGGGAGAAGATTTTTGAGAAAGAGTTGCTGACCAGCGCAGGCAGACCCGCGCTGGCAATCGCGCGAATGGCGTAGGCATCCTCCTCCATGCCCGCGCCAAAGCCCTGATAGGCGATGTCGAGGAACGGGATCAGGTCACGCGACTTCAGTATCTCAATTACGGCATCCCACTGTGGATTGGTGAGATCGGCTCCGGTCGGGTTATGGCAGCACGGGTGCAGCAGCACGATGCTGCGCGCCGGCAGGGTGTTCAGTTTTTCCAGCAGCGCGTCAACGCGCACGCCGTTAGTTTCGCTGTCAAACCACGGATAGGTCGCAACCTTAAAGCCCGCGCCTTCAAAAATGGCCACGTGGTTTTCCCACGTCGGGTCGCTGACCCACACGCCTGAATCCGGGAAATATTTTTTCAGGAAATCTGCGCCTACCTTCAGCGCACCCGAGCCACCCAGCGTCTGGATAGTCGCCACGCGCTTTTGCGCGAGCACCGCGTGGTCCGCACCAAACAGCAGCGGCGCAATGGTATTACGGTAGGTATTTAACCCTTCCATCGGCAGATAAAGCGAAGCCCCGTGCGGGGTTGCGTTAAGACGCGCTTCAGCTTCGGCAACGGCTTTCAGTTGAGGAATGATGCCGTCCTCGTTGTAATAAAGACCAATGCTGAGGTTCACTTTATCGCTGCGAGGATCTTCTTTAAAACGCTCCATCAAGGAGAGAATAGGGTCGCCGGCGTAGGCGTCTACTTTCTGAAACACGCGATGTTCTCCGGATTATTATGAGGCAGGGTTTTCAACAATAAACCGGAAGCAGGAGAAGATCGAGAGGATGTTAACAGAAGCGGGATGCATCGCATCCCGTTAAAGCTCAGTCGATGTATTTCATCGCCACCCGCGACGTCAGACGCGTAATAAGTTCGTAAGCACTCACTTTTGTAATCTCAGCAATGCGCTCGACGGGCAGCCCTTCGCCCCACATCACCGCATCGTCGCCCGCTTTATCCTGCGCGTCGGGTCCCAGATCGACACAAATCATGTCCATCGCCACGCGGCCGACAATCTTCACTTCGCGGCCATTAACCAGCACCGGTGTGCCCGTTGGTGCGGCGCGGGGATAGCCGTCGCCGTAGCCCATCGCCACCACGCCAAGACGCGTGTCGCGCTCGCTGGTCCAGGTGCCGCCGTAACCTACCGGCTCGCCTGCTTTGTGCTCACGCACGGCAATCAGCTTTGAAACCAGCGACATCACCGGCTTAAAGCCGAAGTCCGGTCCCCAGGGTTTGTTCTCAAGCGGGGAAACGCCATACAGGATAATGCCCGGACGCGCCCAGTCGAAGTGGGACTGCGGCCACAGCAGAATGCCGCCGGATGCCGCAATGGAGCGCATTCCCGGCTTGCCTTCGCAGAAGGTGTTGAAGATATCGAGCTGCTGTTCGGTGGCGCCGCATTCAGGTTCGTCGGCACGGGCAAAGTGGCTGACGATATTGACCGGCTGACGCACATTTTTGCACTGGCACAAACGCTGATAAAACGCCTCGGCGTTTTCCGGGCGCACGCCCAGACGGTGCATGCCCGTATCGAGCTTCATCCAGACGGTGACCGGCTCGCTCAGTTCAGCCGTTTCCAGCGCGGCCAGTTGTTCTTCGTTATGGACCGCCGTGTGCAGCTGCTGGTCTGCAATGGTCGGCAGATCGCTGGCTTCAAAAAAGCCTTCCAGAAGCAGAATCGGTTGCGTAATGCCGCCTTCGCGCAGGCGAAGGGCTTCTTCGAGACGGGCGACACCAAAGGCGTCGGCATCGGGGAGCGTTCGCGCGGTCTCAAGAAGACCGTGTCCGTAAGCGTTCGCTTTCACGACTGCAACGAGCTTGCTGGCGGGTGCCAGTTCTCGCAGACGTTGCAGGTTGTGTCGCAGAGCGCGGCGGTTAATCACAACAGTTGCCGCTTGCATTTGAATTCCTTAGAAATTACTCATCATCATATTGAGGACCGGCATAGTTGTCGAAACGCGACCACTGGCCGTTAAAGGTGAGACGCACCGTACCAATGGGGCCGTTACGTTGCTTACCAATAATAATTTCGGCGATCCCTTTCAGGTCGCTGTTCTCGTGATAGACCTCATCACGATAGATGAACATGATTAAGTCGGCATCCTGCTCAATGGAGCCGGATTCACGCAGGTCGGAGTTGACCGGGCGTTTGTCTGCACGCTGTTCCAGGGAGCGGTTAAGCTGCGACAGCGCCACCACCGGAACGTGTAGCTCTTTAGCTAACGCCTTGAGCGAGCGTGAAATCTCGGCGATCTCCAGCGTACGGTTGTCGGAGAGCGATGGGACGCGCATCAGCTGAAGGTAATCGATCATGATAAGGCCGATACCGCCGTGTTCACGGGCGATGCGGCGCGCGCGGGAGCGCACTTCCGTCGGCGTCAGGCCGGAGGAGTCATCGATATAGATGTTCCGTTTTTCCAGCAAAATGCCCATGGTGCCGGAGATACGCGCCCAGTCCTCGTCGTCAAGCTGGCCGGTACGGATGCGAGTCTGATCCACGCGCGACAGGGATGCCAGAGAACGCATCATAATCTGTTCCGAGGGCATCTCGAGACTGAAGATAAGCACCGGCTTATCCTGCAACATCGCCGCGTTTTCGACGAGGTTCATCGCAAATGTCGTTTTACCCATCGACGGACGCGCCGCGACGATAATCAAATCCGACGGCTGAAGGCCCGCCGTTTTCTTGTTGAGATCGTCATAGCCGGTGTTTACCCCCGTCACGCCATCGTGCGGCTGCTGGAAAAGCTGCTCTATACGCGCAACGGTGGCGTCGAGCACGTCGGCGATGTTTTTCGGGCCTTCGTCTTTGTTGGCTCGGCTTTCGGCGATTTTAAAGACGCGGGATTCCGCCAGGTCGAGCAAATCTTCGCTGGTGCGGCCCTGCGGGTCGAAACCGGCCTCGGCGATCTCGTTCGCCACCGAAATCATCTCGCGGACAACGGCGCGTTCGCGGACGATGTCAGCATAAGCGCTAATGTTCGCGGCGCTTGGCGTGTTTTTAGACAGTTCTGCCAGATAGGCAAAGCCACCGACGCTGTCCAGTTGACCCAGGCGCTCCAGCGATTCTGCGAGTGTAATCAGGTCAATCGGGCTCCCCGACTCCTGCAAACGCGCCATTTCCGTGAAGATATGACGATGCGGACGGGTATAGAAATCTTCTGCGACGACGCGCTCGGCGACGTCGTCCCAGCGTTCGTTATCCAGCATTAAACCGCCCAACACCGACTGTTCCGCTTCAATCGAGTGCGGCGGGACTTTTAACCCGGCGACCTGATAATCACGTTCACGGGGTTCAGTCTGTTTGTTGAAGGGTTTGTTTCCTGCCATAGTGAATGGAGTTACCGAGATAAAGAGTGGGTCGAAAGATTACCACATTCTGGAGGAAGCATGGCAACACGTATTGAATTTCACAAGCATGGTGGCCCTGACGTACTCAACGCGGTGGAGTTCACCCCCGCCGCGCCTGGTGAAAATGAAATCCAGGTTGAAAACAAAGCGATTGGCATTAATTACATTGATACCTATATTCGCGGCGGCCTCTATCCGCCTCCGTCGATGCCGAGCGGGTTGGGCACCGAGGCGGCCGGTATCGTCAGCAAAGTGGGCAGCGGGGTCAAGCACATAAAAGAAGGCGATCGCGTGGTGTACGCGCAGTCTGCGCTGGGCGCTTACAGCTCCGTCCACAACGTTCCGGCCGAGAAAGCGGCGCTTCTGCCAAATGCAATCGGCTTCGAGCAGGCCGCTGCCTCATTCCTGAAAGGGCTGACGGTCTATTATCTGCTGCGCAAAACCTACGAAATTAAGCCCGATGAGCAGTTTCTGTTCCATGCTGCCGCAGGTGGCGTGGGGTTGATTGCCTGCCAGTGGGCGAAGGCACTGGGCGCGAAGCTGATCGGCACCGTAGGCAGCGCGCAAAAAGCGCAGCGTGCGCTGGACGCGGGCGCCTGGCAGGTGATCAACTACCGGGAAGAGAGCATCGTTGAGCGGCTCAAAGAGATCACCGGCGGCAAAAAGGTGCGCGTCGTGTATGACTCGGTGGGGAAAGATACGTGGGAGTCTTCGCTGGACTGCCTGCAACGTCGCGGGCTGATGGTGAGCTTCGGTAACGCCTCTGGCGCTGTCACCGGTGTCAATCTCGGCATTCTGAATCAGAAAGGGTCGCTGTACGTCACTCGCCCTTCCCTGCAAGGTTACATCACCAACCGGGGAGAACTTGAGGAAGCCAGCAATGAGCTGTTCTCGCTGATTGCCAGCGGCGTCATCAAAGTAGACGTGGCGGACGCGCAGAAATTTGCGCTTACCGATGCACAACGCGCGCATGAAGTGCTGGAGAGCCGGGCGACGCAGGGGTCAAGCCTGTTAATTCCCTGAGCCATAAAAAGAAATTGGGCTTCCCGTGGGAAGCCCTTTCTTTTTTTAGTTCGGCTGTATGTAGGGTACAGCTCGATGAATTCTTTAGCGGCAGCCATAGTGACAGATTCGATAAGTAAATCCTATTCTGTTCTAAGGATTGCTGCCGGAAAAGTTGCAGGTATGTGACGAACCCCTCAATACCTTAGTAACGGAAGCGGTTATTACGCTGATAAGTGGGCAGTTTTGGTGATTTAATCGCCCGTATCGCCCATACCACCGCAATCGCCAGAAGTAACCACGGCAGGAGCTTAATCGTCAGGGCAAATAAGCCGCCGACAAACATCACCACCGTGGCCACAACGAGCGCGGCCAGAATACCGAGCAGCGACACGCCCGTGACCATCAGCATGATAAAAAAGCCAATCACAAAAAGTAGTTCCAGCATGGTGCTCTCCCACGAGTTCCCGAATGATGCTGCGATCTTTACAAGAAACGTGCCGAAAATAAGTCGTTGTTCTGAAAGCAAAACGCCCCGCAATCTCTTGCAGGGCGTGGTGTAATTGACCATCTTTTAGCGAAATTTAACGTTTATCCGCCACCAGACGCAACGCGTGTTCCAGAACCTCAATGTCCGCACCGGCTTTATGCGCGTTCTCGCTGAGGTAACGCCGCCACTGGCGCGCGCCAGGAATGCCCTGGAACAGGCCGAGCATATGGCGGGTAATATGGCCCAGATACGTACCCTTACTCAGTTCGCGCTCAATATACGGATACATCGCGCGCACCACGGCCACCGGATCGGTATCGGCACCTTCAATGCCGAAAATTTCCCGGTCGACCGTCGCCAGAATGCCCGGATTTTGGTACGCCTCGCGTCCGACCATCACGCCATCCATATGTTCGAGATGCGCTTTAGCCTCGTCCAGCGAGGTAATACCGCCGTTGATCGACATAGTCAGATGCGGGAAGTCACGCTTCAGCTGGTACACGCGCGGGTAGTCCAGCGGCGGGATCTCGCGGTTCTCTTTCGGGCTAAGGCCAGAGAGCCAGGCTTTACGGGCGTGGATGATAAACATCTCGCACTCGCCCTTCCCGGACACCGTGTTGATGAAATCACACAGAAATTCGTAGCTGTCCTGGTCGTCGATGCCGATACGGGTTTTGACCGTGACCGGAATAGAGACGACGTCGCGCATCGCTTTGATGCAGTCCGCCACCAGGTTTGCATTACCCATCAGGCATGCGCCGAACATCCCGTTTTGCACACGGTCGGACGGGCAGCCGACGTTGAGGTTAATCTCGTCATAGCCGCGCGCTTCAGCCAGCTTAGCACACTGCGCCAGCGCAGCCGGATCGCTGCCGCCGAGTTGCAGCGCAACCGGATGCTCTTCTTCGCTGTACGCCAGATAGTCACCCTTACCGTGAATAATTGCGCCGGTAGTGACCATTTCGGTGTAGAGCAGCGTATGGCGGGAGAGCTGACGCAGGAAATAGCGGCAGTGTCTGTCCGTCCAGTCGAGCATCGGCGCGATGGAGAAACGGTGTGCAGGGAAAGCGGTCTGGAATTCTGACGACATGGCGAACTTTTAAGCATCTGGTGGAAAAGGGGCGCTACTATAGCACAAAGAAAAGCCGGAGGCGCAGCGCCTCCGGTGTACTTTAGAACGTCATACTCAACTGTGCCCCTGCTCCCCAGGTCTCGTCTTCGCCATAAAGCCCCATCAGGTCAACATGAACGGAGCTGAACGGCGCAAAACCGAGGCCGCCGGTAAAGACGTTGCTGTCGTTACCTTTCATGTCCGCACGATAACCGGCGCGCACCGCCAGCCAGCTCAGCGGTGTGACTTCTGCACCAATGCCAGCGTACTGGGACGTCTCTTCGCTTTTGAAGCCTTTGGTCTCGGTCAGGTCGCCGTCTGCGGTCAGGGTCACCAGATCGTTATGCCAGGCCGCTCCGGCGGTCACCAGCGGACGGATCTGGTAGGTGTCTTTGTAACTCACCACCTCTCCCGTGCGCCCGTTGCGGATGCGGATATCTTTGGTATCGATATCGCGGGACATCAGGTTTTGCCCGCTCACGCCAACCGTCCAGTGTTCACCGAAATCAGCGGCAATACCGGCATCGACGTTGAAGCCGGTGTCGTCGGTACGGTAGCGGCTGTCGTTCCACTTATTACTGTCGTAATCGTAGATTGAAGTGGTGTAGTTATAGAGCCAGGTTTTTTGCAGCTTTGGCGTAACGCCAACGGAAACCGGAACGCCGCCAAGATCGAACTGGCGGGCCACCGCAATACCGTAGTCGGACACAATCGCCGCCCGGCCAGAGGCCGTCGAGTTGAGGTTTTTGGTGATTTGATCGGTACCGTTTAGCGCAGCGTCCAGCGCCACACCGGCCGCCACCGCGTCGCTTCGCTGGATGCCACGCAGATAATCAATGTCCTGCTGGTCGATAGAAGTGCTCACGCGCCCGTGGGCATAGCCTTTCGCCATAAAGGCCACGGAAAGCACGTCGTTAGGAATGCTGACGGCAATCCCCGCCCCTGCGGTGGCGCGCGCGGTTTTGCCTTTCAAATAGTCCAGCTCATCCGCGAGATCTTTCGCTGCGCCCTGGAACTGGTTGATTGAGCCTAACGGGTTGGTGATGATTTCAATCGGCGTCAGGCTATCCACCACGTCCTGATAGCGATTGATTTTGTCATTGATGGTATCAATCTCGTCCTGAAGATTGTCCTCATCGGTCACCTGCACGCCGACGGACGGCAAAATAACCGTCACGTCATCCTCAGGTTTTGACTTTGCCAGCAGCGCCGGGTTGATCAAGGCGCCGCTGCCATAACTTCCGGCCGCTACGCCCGTGCCACCCATTGCGTCGCTACGCGCTTCCGTCCAGGTATTGGCTGCTCCCGCCTGATTTGCCATAAAAAAGGAGACAGCTATGCTAACCATCGAAAATTTAAAATGTTTTTTCACAGTGTGCTCGTAAATAGTTTGTTATTAGTTAACCCTGTCTGTTATCACCCAAACAGGAACGAACTATTGCTGTGAATAAGTACAAAAAGACCCGCTATTTCCCTAAGTTAAATTCCATCCCGGCCTGTTCTAATATGTGACGACCATCAATATTTATAGAAGAGGAAATTATTTTCGCCCAGGTTTTCCATCGTGCGGCCCAAAAAACTGAGGCGGATGGTCTACCCAGCGGTCTTCGCGCGTCGCGGCATAAACTGGATTAAGCGGATAGTAGATGCGGTTGTGCTTTTTATTGGCCTCGCCCACCACCAGTAAGCGCACCTCTTCCTCGGTATTGTTGATAAAGGTATGGCACACACCCGTGCCGGCAGGAAACCCCACGCTGTCGCCGGGTTCGAGCTTCCACAGATAGCCATTGATCCAGGCCTCAGGATATCCCTCCAGAACGTATACAAACTCTTCTTCATCACTTTCCGCATGCGGATAAGACGTGCGGCGTCCGGGCGGCAGTCGTTCATGGTGAATACCAATGCGGCCGAGTCCCAGCTTGCGGGCCAGCGGCGCGCCAATAGAGAAACGTTCGTTGCTGTCAGGATAAGTGGCGTCATCGGCACCTTCCACGTCCCGCCAGTGCCGAATACAGTCAGGTCTTTTCATTGTGCGATCTCCCGATTTACGATGCGTCAGGTATAGCACAGCCTGGCGGATCTCGGTGTTTTTACCAGAACATGATAAAGTGAGGGTTTAACCCCTTAACACATCCGAGGTGCCCGATGGACAAGTCCACAAAAGAGCTGTTAGCGCAAGCTGAAAAGCTGTGCGCGCAACGCAATGTGCGCCTGACCCCACAGCGCCTTGAGGTACTGCGTCTGATGAGCCTGCAACAGGGTGCCATCAGCGCCTACGATCTGCTCGACCTGTTACGTGAAAGCGAGCCGCAGGCAAAACCGCCAACCGTCTATCGGGCGCTGGATTTTCTGCTGGAACAAGGGTTTGTGCATAAAGTGGAGTCAACAAACAGCTATGTGCTGTGCCATCTTTTTGACCAACCGACCCACACGTCCGCCATGTTTATCTGCGATCGCTGTGGCGTGGTGAAGGAGGAGTGTGCGGAAGGGGTGGAAGATATTATGCATACGCTGGCGGCCAGAATGGGCTTTGCCCTGCGCCATAACGTAATCGAAGCACACGGTTTATGTTCTGTCTGCGTGGAGGTGGAGTCATGCCGCCATCAGGATGCCTGTCAGCACGATCACTCTATCCTGGTAAAGAAAAAGCCGCGTTAAGGTCAAAGAAAAGGCGGCTCATGGCCGCCCCTGGGGATATTGCCGGTTACCAGCGGTAGTCGTTACGGGTTTCCCAGTCTTTGACTTCGTTTTCCGCCTGATCTTTTTCGTAACCGTAGCGCTCCTGGATTTTACCTACCAGCTGATCGCGCTTGCCTTCAATGACGGTCATATCGTCATCCGTCAGTTTACCCCACTGTTCTTTCGCTTTACCTTTGAATTGCTTCCAGTTGCCGCCGATTTCGTCTTTATTCATAATCGTGTCCTCGTGTTAAGCGTCTATGAGTATCGTCCGCTTCGTTCTTTTCTGCTGGACGTGATTATTATTGTAGTTAAGGATTCGGAAGTTATTTTTATATTCGGAATCTTTAACCGCTACGATATATCAGGTCGGGCAGGAAACCAGGTATTGTTTCGCCAGTGACGATGCCAGATAACGGCCAGCGAAAGGCCACGCAATGAGAGAAAAACCGCCAGCGCCAGCCACAGGCCATGATTGCCAAGATACGGCACGGACAGCAGCGTAAGGCCGAAGCCCGCCGCCGCGACGGCCATGCTGTTGCGCATCTCCGCCCCTCGCGTGGCACCAATAAACATGCCGTCCAGCAGATAGCACCACACGCCCACCACCGGTAATACCACCTGCCAAAGGATGTAGCGATCGGCAAGCGCCTGAAGCGCGGGTAGCGAGGTAAGTAGCGCAACAATATGCCCACCAAAACAGGCGTAAATCAGGGCAAAGATCAGCGCCACCAGACCCGCCTGACGGCAGGCAGCCCGCCATACGTCGCGTAACTGGCCGCTTTCACGCGCGCCGTACGCCTGCCCGGAATGCGCCTCCACGGCGTAAGCAAAACCGTCCAGCGCGTAAGCGGTAAAGGTCAGTAACGTCATGAGCACTGCGTTGACCGCGACGATTTCTGGCCCAAGCCGCGCACCAAAAACGGTTAACGCACCAAAGCAGAGTTGCAGCAGGAGCGAGCGCAACATGATGTCGCGATTAAGCGCCAGCAGCTTGCGCATATTGCCGCGCCAGGCCGTTTTCAGAAGATCGAGGGTGATGCCGCGCATCTTCAGCACGCGCCAGACCATCCACAAACCGATCAGCAGCGTACCGTACTCAGCAATCGCCGTGGCCAGCGCCGCGCCGCGAACGTTCATGTGAAGTCCCATTACCAGCCAGAGATCGAGCACAATGTTAAGCAGGTTGCCTACCACCAGCAGGATCACCGGCGCGCGGGCATACTGCACGCCCAGTAACCAGCCCAGGAGGACCAGGTTTGCCAGGGAAGCGGGCGCGCTGAGCCAGCGAATTTCGAGGAAGCGCCGGGCCTGCTCCAGCACGGCATCACTGCCGCCCACAATATGGAGCGCCAGATCAATGAGCGGCGTACGCAACAGGACGATTAACGCGCCGGCACCGAACGCCAGCATGAGCGGCTGAACCAGCGCACGCGCCAGACGCAGGGGATCTTTTGCACCATACGCCTGGGCCGTCAGGCCTGTTGTACTCATGCGCAAAAAGAGCAGCAGCATAAAGAGGAAGCTGGTCGCCGTTGCGCCGATCGCGACGCCGCCCAGATAAATCGGCGAATCCAGATGCCCGATTACCGCCGTATCCACCAGCCCCAGCAGGGGAACGGTAATATTGGAAAAAATCATCGGTAGCGCAAGACGCCACAACGCCTTATCGGCAGAAGTTAGCAATGCCATGGAAATTACCGGAATCAGAAAATAGGCCAGGCTGTAGAGAAGCTACAGCCTGTCAGGAAGAGATTACAGCCATTCACCGTTGCGGATAACGCCTACCGCCAGGCCTTCAATGGAGAAGCTCTGCTCGCGGAGATCCACCACAATTGGGGAGAATTCGTTGTTTTCTGGCAGAAGCTGAACGGTATTGCCTTGTTTTTTCAGGCGCTTAACCGTCACTTCATCATCAATGCGCGCTACCACGACCTGCCCGTTACGCACGTCCTGCGTTTTGTGTACCGCAAGCAGATCGCCATCCAGAATGCCGATATCTTTCATGGACATTCCGCTAACGCGCAGCAGGAAATCGGCGCTCGGCTTGAACATGCCTGGATCAACCTGATAGTGCCCTTCAATATGCTGCTGTGCCAGCAGGGGTTCACCTGCGGCAACGCGGCCCACCAGCGGAATACCGGTCTCTTCTTCCACCAGCAGACGAATACCGCGTGAGGCACCGGAAACAATCTCAATCACGCCCTTACGCGCCAGCGCTTTAAGGTGCTCTTCGGCAGCATTAGGAGAACGGAAGCCCAGACGCTGCGCAATTTCTGCACGCGTGGGTGGCATACCCGTCTGGCCGATATGATCCCGAATGAGATCAAACACCTCTTGCTGCCTGGTCGTTAACGCTTTCATACCGCCCCCTGGGTGTATATACAGTTATGCTGTGAGTATATACAGTCAAAGGCGATTTTGGAACCAAAAACTGCACAAAAAACCAGGGACTTAATTATTCCTCGAGGCTCATCGGAAATGCGACCAAAGCAGCGTGACCCAAGTGATCGCCGCGGTGATAATCGACAGCAGCACGGCAGCGGAACCCATGTCTTTCGCCCGGCCAGACAATTCATGGAATTCCGACCCTATCCGGTCAACAACGGCCTCAATAGCGCTATTAAGAATTTCCACTATCATCACCAGAAGGACAGAGCCGATGAGAAGCACGCGGGTGATAGCATCAACATCAAGGAAGCAAGCGATGATAACTGCAACGATCGCGGCAACCGCTTCCTGGCGGAAGGCGGCTTCATTAACCCATGCGGCGCGAAAGCCTTTCCATGAATAACCGGCAGCTTTAATGATTCGGGTTAACCCAGTGGTATTATTGGCCATCTAAAGAACCTTTTATGAGAAATAGCGTCAGTAACTAAAGCTTCAGCGCGTTTTGCTGCAACCTGAAGTATGACGGGTAACAACAGAAATTTTGCGCGCTTTCTGTTATCCTTGCGCCGCAATTGCATTATTAACCAGAGGCTTTACATCGTTT
This sequence comes from Enterobacter genomosp. S, assembly GCF_001631805.1. Lineage (NCBI taxonomy): Bacteria > Pseudomonadati > Pseudomonadota > Gammaproteobacteria > Enterobacterales > Enterobacteriaceae > Enterobacter > Enterobacter genomosp. S. The sequence goes on from NZ_LVVA01000006.1 coordinate 57,871, forward strand.
ATGTCCGGCTGGCCACGAATTTACTACAAATTACTTAATTTACCATTAAGCGTACTGGTAAAAAGTAAGTCTATCCCAGCAGAACCCGCGCTGGAATTAGGGCTCGATACGTCACGCCCTATTATGTACGTTTTGCCTTATAACTCGAAGGCAGACCTGCTTACGCTTCGCGCTCAGTGTCTGGCGCACGATTTACCTGACCCGCTTGAACCCCTGGAAGTCGACGGTACGCTGCTGCCGCGCTACGTGTTCATCCATGGCGGGCCGCGCGTGTTCACCTATTACACGCCGAAAGAAGAGTCCATTAAGCTTTTCCATGATTACCTCGATCTTCACCGCAGCAACCCCGATCTGGACGTACAGATGGTGCCGGTGTCGGTGATGTTTGGTCGTCGTCCGGGGCGCGAAAAAGGGGAAGAGAACCCGCCGCTGCGTATGCTCAACGGCATTCAGAAGTTCTTCGCCGTCTCCTGGCTGGGACGCGACAGCTTTGTCCGCTTCTCGCCTTCCGTTTCACTGCGCCGCATGGCAGATGAACACGGCACCGATAAGATCATTGCGCAAAAGCTGGCGCGCGTTGCGCGTATGCACTTTGCACGTCAGCGTCTGGCGGCCGTTGGGCCACGTCTCCCGGCGCGTCAGGATCTGTTCAACAAGCTGCTCGCTTCCAAAGCGATTGCCCGTGCCGTAGAAGACGAAGCGCGTAGCAAGAAAATTTCACACGAGAAAGCGCAGCAGAACGCGATCGCGCTGATGGAAGAGATCGCCGCGAACTTCTCCTACGAGATGATTCGTCTCTCAGACCGTATCCTCGGCTTCACGTGGAACCGCCTCTACCAGGGGATTAACGTCCACAACTCCGAGCGCGTGCGTCAGCTCGCGCACGACGGCCACGAGATTGTCTACGTGCCCTGCCACCGCAGCCACATGGACTACCTGCTGCTCTCTTACGTGCTCTATCACCAGGGCCTGGTGCCGCCACACATTGCCGCCGGTATCAACCTGAACTTCTGGCCAGCAGGCCCGATTTTCCGCCGTCTGGGGGCGTTCTTCATTCGTCGTACCTTCAAAGGCAACAAGCTCTACTCCACCGTATTCCGTGAATACCTTGGCGAGCTGTTTAGCCGCGGCTATTCCGTTGAGTACTTCGTGGAGGGCGGGCGCTCCCGTACGGGCCGCCTGCTCGATCCGAAGACCGGCACGCTGTCGATGACCATTCAGGCGATGCTGCGCGGCGGTACGCGTCCTATCACGCTGGTGCCTATCTACATCGGCTATGAACACGTGATGGAAGTAGGCACCTATGCGAAAGAACTGCGCGGTGCGACCAAAGAGAAAGAGAGTCTGCCGCAGATGCTGCGTGGACTGAGCAAATTGCGCAACCTCGGTCAGGGCTACGTGAACTTTGGCGAGCCCCTGCCGCTGATGACATATCTGAACCATCATGTTCCGGAGTGGCGCGAATCTATCGATCCTATCGAAGCGGTGCGTCCGGCCTGGCTGACGCCGACGGTCAACGGCATCGCATCCGAACTGATGGTACGCATCAACAATGCCGGTGCGGCGAATGCCATGAACCTTTGCTGTACCGCGCTTCTGGCTTCTCGCCAGCGTTCATTGACCCGCGAGCAGCTGACCGAGCAGATTGATTGCTACCTCGACATCATGCGTAACGTGCCATACTCCGTGGATTCGACCGTGCCGTCTGCTACCGCCAGCGAGCTTATCGATCACGCGTTGCAGATGAACAAGTTCGAAGTGGAGAAAGATACCATCGGTGACATCATCATTCTGCCGCGCGAGCAGGCCGTGCTGATGACCTACTACCGTAACAACATCACGCACATGCTGATGTTGCCGTCGCTGATGGCAGCCATCATTACCCAGCACCGCCGTATTTCGCGTCAAGAGCTGCTGCGCCATATTCAGACCATCTATCCGATGCTGAAAGCGGAGCTGTTCCTGCGCTGGAGTGAAGATGAGCTGGCGGCAGAGCTCGATAAAATGACCGCAGAAATGCATCGTCAGGGGCTGATTACCATCAGTGATGATGAACTGCATATCAATCCATCACGCTCTCGTACCTTGCAGCTACTGGCATCCGGCGCGCGTGAGACGTTGCAGCGCTACGCCATCACCTTCTGGTTGCTGAGTGCAAATCCGTCAATCAACCGCGGTACGCTGGAAAAAGAGAGCCGGACGCTGGCTCAGCGCCTCTCCGTTCTGCACGGCATTAACGCTCCGGAATTCTTCGACAAAGCGGTATTCAGCTCCCTGGTGCTGACGCTGCGCGACGAAGGGTATATTAGCGATACGGGCGATGCCGAGCCGAAAGAGACGATAAAGGTTTACCAGATGCTGGCAGAGCTGATTACCTCGGATGTGCGTCTGACGATTGAGAGTTCGACGCAGGGCGAATGATGTTAAAGCCGGGTGGCGCTAACGCTTACCCGGCCTACATGTTCTGCTAAATCGTAGGCCGGGTAAGGCGAAGCCGCCACCCGGCTTTTTTATGACCAGTAACTCATCGCCAGCCCCATAAACAGCACCAGCCCAACGTAGTTGTTATTCAGAAACGCTTTAAAGCAGGCTTCACGCTCGCGCTTCGCGATCAGCTTCTGCTGATACGCAAACAGCAGCCCCGCCACCAGAACGGACCAGTAAAACTCCCAGTTCAGCCCGTTCAGGCGACCAATCGCCACCATCAGCGCCAGCACCGCCACCTGCAATATGCCGATGATCAGTTTGTCGTGACGGCCAAACAGGATCGCCGTCGATTTAACGCCGATCTTGAGATCGTCATCGCGATCGACCATCGCGTATTGAGTGTCGTACGCAACGGCCCACAGAATATTTGCCAGGAACATCAGCCAGCAGCTGAGCGGAACAGACTCGCTGACCGCAGCGAATGCCATGGGGATCGACCAGCCAAATGCCGCACCCAATACCACCTGCGGCAGATGGGTGTATCGCTTCATAAACGGGTAGACCCAGGCCAACGCCAGAGCCGCAACGGACAGCAGAATAGTCATGGTGTTAAGCGTTAACACCAGCATGAAAGAAAGAAGCACCAGCACGACAAACAGGATGCGCGCTTCTTTCCCGGTCACCTGACCGCTCGGCAGAGGACGATTCGCGGTGCGCTTAACATGCCCATCAAATTTTCGGTCAGCATAGTCGTTTACCACGCAGCCCGCAGCGCGCATCAGCCAGACGCCCGCCACAAACACCGCCATGATCCACAGCGGCGGTATGCCCGGCGTGGCAACCCACAGCGCCCATAAGGTCGGCCACAGCAGCAGCAGCGCGCCAATGGGTTTATCGGTACGCATTAAGCGGTGATAGGCCAGCAGCTTATTCTGCGTCAGACTCCACTCCATTTTCTCTCCCTCTTAGTACAACGGCGATGCAGGCAAAAAGAGTTCCGTCAGTATTAACGGCTTGCCACTCAAACGAAGGCGGGAACGGCGCCCCCATAAATCGGCATCGCAACCAATTTCAATAAAATCACGGGTCAGTTCAGACGAGGTGAACAGATATCGCCCAAGCGGCGTTTTGCCGAGGCGTTGCAGTGCCAGCTCCGGCCCGGAAAGTGTAGACTCGGGAACCACCGTGCGCCCGGCAAGCCACGGCTCGCCATCCGCACACAGTAAAATTTCACGCAGCCAGTAGCGTTCTTCTTGCGGCAGGAGCGGCAACTCGCTGGCAATCTCCTCAGGCGAGACAAATCCTTCCTGAATCATCGTCACCGTGACCGTTTTACCCTGTTGCTCAAAACGTTTTGTCATGGAATCTTCCAGCAGCAGCCAGTCAAGCTGCTCCGGGTCAAGCGCGGGTATTTGGTCGAAATAGCGTAGCGCACGCAGCTGCGTTAGCGCGGGGTGTGACATGCCAGACTCTCCGATACATAACGTAAAGGCATTGTATCGCAGATTGGCGAAATGAGGACGAGCAAACCAAATTTAGCGATCACTATCGCAACAATGATGCAACTAAGCCAAAAAAAGTGCGCCCGTTAAGGCGCACTAAACTACTGACAAAATCAGCACTGTGGGGAGACGGTTACCCCTTGCCTTTTACACTGCTGATAAAGGTGGAACGGGCAGTGGTTGAACCTAAACGCTCGGCTTCATCAAGCAGCTTCAGCGCTTTATCGACATCGCCGTTTTTGACCGCCTGCTTGATGGCGTTGTTAAAGTACGTTTCAGTATCGTTAAGCACCGGCTCGGCTTTTTTCGTCGGAGCCGGGGCTGCGGCAGGCGCTGCGGCTGGTGCGGCATAAACAGGCGCGGCAGTATTGCCCACCGTTACCGGGCCCGGGCCAGATGAGCCAAACAGCGGCCCTACGAGTACGCTGGAGGCGCTGTTGGTAGAGACTTTCAGCTTAATCAGGCCATCGGTGGTATGACGGGCATGCGGGTCCGGAATATCCGGGACGGCGTTACCGGTGCCTTTCGCATAAGCTTTTGCCGGATCGACCAGCTTCGTGGTTTGCTGCAAATCTTTCTCTGTGGTGAACACCAGAACATAAATTTTCTGCTGGCCCAGGGCTGGCGTCAGGCGCATAACGCCTTCCAGCCGGTCAGCGCTCATTACGCCCGGCTCCTGATAGCTAAAGTAGGTGCTCGGGAAGAAGGCCGATGGCGTCATGTTCTGATCGAGGATCAGCACGTTCGGCGCAAAGACGCTGGTCTGTTTATTCACTTCGCTGGTCAACGTCAGCGTCAGCTCGCCGATGTTAGCGGGCACGCTGAACGCCGCAACCGGGCCGCTGATGCCGGGAACGTTCAGCGACTGGCCGCCCGCAGCAAGCTGAGTGGTTTGCGTTTTTGATTGATCGACTGGTGTCCACACCAGTTGCTGAAGCGCCGCCGCCGGAATCGCTGGCGCAGCGCTGGTATTTTGAGGAACAAAATTCACATCTGCAAAGGTGACCGCAGGCGCACAGGCCAGCAGCCCCGCAGAGAGGCACAGCGCGACGAGACTTTTCTTCATTTTCATTGTTATTACCTCTGATAGCGTGAGCGCTGCGGTGGCCAGGCAATAGCGCGCAGCACCCTAAGGAGAGAGGGGCTTACGCCCCTCTTTTCAGGTTATTACGTCAGGCTTGACGAATTACCACCAGATTTCCATCTGGGCGCCGAAGGTCCACTCATCGTTGTCACCACGGCTGAAGGTTTTCGCGGACGTGTCGCTATAGGCTACGCCAGAGGTGTAACCTGCACCTGAGTCGTTGTTCGCGTAGCCCCATTTCTCATCCCACTTCGCGTAGGTTGCGAAGACGCGGATAGCCGGACGGGACCAAATGCTGTCGCCTGCCTGCCACTGCTGCGCCAGGGTGATTTTGTACTGGCTGTTTTTGTCGTCAGTTTTCTGAGACTTAACGTTGTCGTAGCCCACTTCCAGCAGGGTGCTCATGATCGGCGTCCATTTGAACATTGGACGAACGCCCACGGTCCACCACTCAGTACCGTTGTTGTTATCGCGATCGATGTTCTGGTACATACCGACATACATCAGGTCCCAACGGTCTGCCAGGGTGATTGCACCGTGGTCCAGCACGCGCCACATAGAGCCGTCGTTATCGATACTGCCGCCCTGCGGAATACCTTTACCGTTAGAGGTCATGGAGTCCGTACCGTATTGCAGCACGAACTTGTTGAAGCCTTTCATCATGCTCTGGGTGTGTTCAGCGGTGAACAGCCAGCCATCTTTAGAGGCACCAGGTTGCAGATAGTAGTCGTCAGGAATGTTGGTGTGACCGTAGTCAACGCCCAGCTCCAGCGTACCGCCCGGGTTGGTCTCCAGACCGGCTAAGCGAACGTCGAAGACGTCGTTTGGTACCACGTTGTCATAAATACGGTCACCGTTCGCGTCACGATCGGCGAAGGTTGCAGAACCGCCGGACTCAGAAGAACGGGTGGCGGCCAGAGAGAGCTTACCAAAGCCCAGATCGATGTTTTCAATACCGGCACCAGGACCAGAGATATCCCAGTAGTAGAAGTCGATCATGTGTACGTCATGACGCTGATAGAAACGCTTACCGGCCCAGATGGTAGAGCCTGGCAGCCATTCAATCAGGTTTTTACCCTGCACGTTAGCTTCACGGAAAGCCGGGCTGGTGGATTCCCAGTCGTTCTGCTGAGAAACGGAGTACGCTACGTTGGTGTCGAAATAGAAGCTCTTGTCGCCTTCTTTCCACACTTCCTGGCCCAGCTTCAGCTCGGCGTAGGTTTCACATTCGTTACCGAGACGGTATTTACTTTGTGCACCTGTTGCCTGGAAACATTGTTGTTCACCGCCACTTCCGGTCCAGCCGATGCCGGAACGAGCATAACCTTTAAAGTCTACGGCGCCCGCCTGGGCAGACAGGATGCCTGCCGCAATGGCGACAGCCAGAGGGACTTTGCGCAGAGTAATCATTATTCTATCTCCTGAGATCATTGCTTTTCTTTGTAATTGGAATGCTTAAACGCCTGGCTCTTTGTGCAGCCGACGACATGCTGTGCCATCCTCACGGAACAGATGGCAACGCTCTGGCGGCAAACCGATAGCGAATGTGGCACCCTCTTCTACCAACACCACGTCATTCTGGCGGTAGACCAGGTTCTGACGGATGGCGGGGATCTGGATATGAATCTGTGTTTCGTGACCAAGCTGTTCGACGACCTGAACTTCACCTTCCAGCGTCACATCCGCAATGTGGCTTGGCAGTAGATGCTCAGGACGGATACCGAGGGACATATTGGCCCCCACCTGTACGTTGGCGCTGTCGACCGGCAGCCAGACCTGCTGACGGTTTGGCAGCTCCACCTGTACCTGTTCAATCGCCGTCGCGGTCACTTTGACGGGCAAGAAGTTCATCTTTGGCGAGCCAATGAAGCCTGCAACAAAGCGGTCTGCCGGGTAGTGATACAGCTCCAGCGGTTTACCCACCTGCGCCACGCGACCGGCGTCCAGCACCACGATTTTGTCGGCGAGGGTCATCGCTTCGACCTGATCGTGGGTGACATAAATCATCGTGCGGCCAAGGCGCTTGTGCAGACGGGAGATTTCGATACGCATCTGGACGCGCAGGGCGGCATCCAGGTTAGAGAGAGGTTCATCGAGCAGGAAGACGCGCGGCTCGGCCACCAGCGTACGGCCAATCGCCACGCGCTGACGCTGACCGCCGGAAAGCGCTTTCGGCTTACGCTCCAGCAGGTGCGCCAGCTGGAGCACTTCCGCCACCTGAGTGACGCGCTGGTTAATAATCTCTTTTTTCGCGCCGGCCAGCTTCAGGCCAAAGGACATGTTCTCGGCAACGGAAAGATGCGGATAAAGCGCATAAGACTGGAACACCATGCCTACGCCACGTTCGGCAGGCGGGATGTCGTTCATTCGGGTATCACCAATAAACAGATCGCCACTGGTGATGGTTTCAAGACCGGCAATCATACGCAGCAGAGTCGATTTACCACAGCCTGATGGACCCACGAACACCACAAACTCACCTTCGTGGATGTCCAGATTGATGTCTTTTGACACCACTACGTCGCCCCAGGCTTTCGTTACATTACGCAGCTGTACGCTCGCCATGCCCTTCTCCCTTCGTTACAACCTGTCACCGACAGAAACATTCAAGATAAGTTCACTATGCGTGTTCCATTACTTTCGTGAATCCTCCACCCCCCGGCTTTTTTGTGGGGGAGGAGGCGGGAGGATGAGAGAGCAGGCTCTGCGACCGCAGCGGAGGGGCTGAGGCGAAAATCGTGAAGCGGCCTGCAAAATTCAGTGGGTTTTTATGTGCGCCAGCACTCATAACTTAAATTTATGTTACAAGGATCACACAAACAGGGGGTGGGGCGTAGGGGCTGGGAGGATGGAAAGAGGATGTCAAATAAGGAGACTGAGTCACGTTGAACCACCTTATGTATCCACGAGCACATCACCAATAAAGGATGGCAGATATGAAGATCAAGACTGGCGCACGCGTTTTCGCATTGTCCGCCCTTGCAGCAATGATGATTTCCGCACCGGCTCTCGCCAAAATTGAAGAGGGTAAGCTGGTTATCTGGATTAACGGCGACAAGGGCTATAACGGCCTGGCCGAAGTGGGCAAAAAATTCGAGAAAGACACCGGTATCAAAGTCACCGTAGAGCACCCGGACAAACTGGAAGAGAAGTTCCCGCAGGTTGCGGCCACGGGTGACGGTCCGGACATTATCTTCTGGGCGCATGACCGTTTCGGGGGCTACGCGCAGTCTGGCCTGCTGGCTGAAGTCACGCCAGATAAAGCCTTCCAGGACAAACTGTTCCCGTTCACCTGGGACGCCGTTCGCTATAACGGCAAGCTGATCGCTTACCCAATCGCGGTTGAAGCCCTGTCACTGATTTACAACAAAGACCTGCTGCCAAACCCACCGAAAACCTGGGAAGAGATCCCTGCCCTGGATAAAGAGCTGAAGGCGAAAGGTAAATCCGCCCTGATGTTCAACCTGCAAGAGCCGTACTTCACCTGGCCGCTGATTGCTGCCGACGGCGGCTACGCGTTCAAGTTTGAGAACGGCAAATATGACGTGAAGGACGTGGGCGTGGACAACGCGGGCGCGAAAGCAGGCCTGACCTTCCTGGTTGACCTGATCAAGAACAAACACATGAACGCGGATACCGACTACTCCATCGCAGAAGCGGCGTTCAACAAAGGCGAAACCGCGATGACCATCAACGGTCCGTGGGCCTGGACCAACATCGACAAGAGCAAAATCAACTACGGCGTGACCCTGCTGCCAACCTTCAACGGCAAGCCGTCTAAACCGTTCGTTGGCGTGCTGAGCGCGGGTATCAACGCCGCCAGCCCGAACAAAGAGCTGGCGAAAGAGTTCCTGGAAAACTACCTGCTGACCGATGAAGGTCTGGGTGATGTGAACAAGGACAAACCGCTGGGCGCCGTGGCGCTGAAATCCTTCCAGGATCAGCTGGCAAAAGATCCACGCATCGCGGCCACCATGGATAACGCCCAGAAAGGCGAAATCATGCCGAACATCCCACAGATGGCCGCGTTCTGGTACGCCACCCGTACCGCCGTCATCAACGCTGCCAGCGGTCGCCAGACTGTTGATGCCGCGCTGAAAGATGCTCAGGGTCGTATTACCAAGTAAGAAGAACGGCGGGTGGCGCACACGCTGCCCGCCCTACAACTACGGCACGATCCGTAGGTCAGGTAAGCGCAGCGCCACCTGACGAAAAGTTTCCACCGTTGTAGAGGAAGAACCCCATGGATGTCATTAAAAAGAAACGCTGGTGGCAAAGCGACGCGCTGAAGTGGTCAGCGATAGGTCTGCTGTGTCTGCTGGTGGGTTACCTTGTTGTTTTAATGTACGTGCAAGGGGAATACCTTTTTGCCATCATGACGCTGATTTTAAGCTCGGTTGGCCTGTATATTTTCGCCAACCGTAAAGCGTACGCCTGGCGCTATGTCTACCCTGGCGTGGCCGGGATGGGGCTGTTTGTCCTCTTTCCGCTGATCTGCACCATTGCGATTGCCTTTACCAACTACAGCAGCACCAACCAGCTCGCGCAAGAGCGCGCCACCCAGGTGCTTCTGGACCGTTCTTATCAGGCCGGTAAGACATTTAACTTCGGTCTGTATCCTGAGGGAGACGAGTGGAAGTTAGCGCTCACTGACGGTGAGAGCGGCAAAAACTATCTTTCCGACGCGTTCAAATTTGGCGGCGAGCAGAAGCTGGCCTTAAAAGAGGCTGAAGCCCTGCCGGAAGGTGAACGTGCGAACCTGCGTATCATTACCCAGAATCGCCAGGCGCTGACCCAGCTCACCGCCGTGCTGCCTGATGACAGCAAAGTAACCATGAGCTCGCTGCGCCAGTTCTCCGGTACGCAGCCGCTCTATACCCTGGCGGATGACGGCACGCTGACCAACAACCAGAGCGGCGTGAAGTACCGTCCGAACAACGATATTGGTTTTTATCAGTCTGTGAATGCCGACGGCAGCTGGGGAGACGACAAGCTCAGCCCGGGCTATACCGTCACCATCGGCTGGGATAACTTTACCCGCGTGTTTACCGACGAAGGCATCCAGAAGCCGTTCTTCGCTATCTTCGTCTGGACAGTAGTCTTCTCCATCCTGACTGTGATCCTGACCGTTGCCGTGGGCATGGTGCTGGCCTGCCTCGTGCAGTGGGAATCCCTGAAAGGGAAAGCGATTTACCGCGTGCTGCTGATTCTGCCGTACGCCGTACCGTCGTTTATCTCGATTCTGATTTTCAAAGGGCTGTTTAACCAGAGCTTCGGTGAAATCAACATGATGCTGAGCGCGCTATTCGGTATCAAACCGGCCTGGTTCAGCGACCCGACCACCGCCCGCTCGATGATTATCATCGTCAACACCTGGCTGGGCTATCCGTACATGATGATCCTGTGCATGGGGCTGCTGAAGGCGATTCCGGACGACCTGTACGAAGCCTCGGCAATGGACGGCGCGGGCCCGTTCCAGAACTTCTTCAAGATCACGCTGCCGCTGCTCATTAAGCCGCTGACGCCGCTGATGATCGCCAGCTTCGCCTTTAACTTTAACAACTTCGTGCTGATTCAGCTGTTGACCAACGGTGGCCCGGACCGTCTCGGCACCACCACGCCGGCGGGCTATACCGACCTGCTCGTGAGCTACACCTACCGTATCGCCTTTGAAGGCGGCGGCGGCCAGGACTTTGGTCTGGCGGCGGCGATTGCCACCCTGATCTTCCTGCTGGTTGGCGCTCTGGCGATTGTGAACCTGAAAGCCACACGTATGAAATTTGACTAAGGAGGGCATCGATCATGGCTATGGTACAACCCAAATCTCAGAAGCTGCGCCTCCTCGCGACGCACATAGGCCTGCTGATGTTCATCGCGGCCATCATGTTCCCGCTGCTGATGGTTATCGCCATCTCCCTGCGCTCGGGTAACTTTGCGACCGGGAGCCTGATCCCGGATGAAATCTCCTGGGAGCACTGGAAGCTCGCGCTGGGCTTCAGCGTTGAGCACGCCGATGGCCGCGTCACGCCGCCGCCGTTCCCGGTGCTGCTGTGGCTGTGGAACTCGGTGAAGGTAGCAACCATCACCGCGATTGGCATCGTGACGCTCTCCACCACCTGTGCTTATGCCTTCGCCCGCATGCGTTTCCCGGGCAAAGCGACGCTGCTGAAAGGGATGCTGATTTTCCAGATGTTCCCGGCGGTGCTGTCGCTGGTGGCGCTGTACGCCCTGTTTGACCGTCTGGGCCAGTACGTGCCGTTTATCGGTCTGAATACCCACGGCGGCGTGATCTTCGCCTATCTTGGCGGTATCGCCCTGCATGTGTGGACCATTAAAGGGTATTTCGAAACCATCGACGGTTCGCTGGAAGAAGCCGCCGCGCTGGATGGCGCCACCCCATGGCAGGCGTTCCGTCTGGTGCTGCTGCCGTTGTCGGTGCCGATTCTGGCGGTGGTCTTTATTCTGTCGTTTATCGCGGCGATCACCGAAGTACCGGTCGCCTCACTGTTGCTGCGCGATGTGAACAGCTACACCCTGGCCGTTGGCATGCAGCAATACCTCAACCCGCAAAACTACCTGTGGGGCGACTTTGCCGCGGCGGCGGTACTCTCTGCCATCCCGATTACCGTAGTGTTCCTGCTGGCCCAGCGCTGGCTGGTCAACGGCCTGACGGCGGGCGGTGTGAAAGGTTAAGTTTCATCTGTAATGCCACTGCAACCCTCAACTTTAGATGTATTGTATTGAACCAACTTGTGACTGTTGTTAGGCGCTCTTCGGAGCGCCCTTTTTTTATTCGCGTTTCAGCCGCTTCGAGTTGCACAGCCAGAGGGTGATCACCAGCAGCAGGATCGCCGCCGAGTAGATCAGCACGTCGAGCGGGGATTTATGATCGACGATGATCAGCCGCACAATCGCGGTGATGCCAATGTAGATGAAATAGCGCAGCGGGAAGTGAAAGCCGGACTGGAAGTACTTCACAATCAGGGCAATAAACTCGAAGTAGAGAAAGTAGACCACCAGGCCTTCCACCAGCGCATATTTGCTGGTTTGCTCAGGGGCAAATAGCACATCAGCCAGATGTACCGTCTCTTTGCCGAGAAAGACGACCAGGATCAGGCCAAGGCTCAGCAGACCGAGGTTCAGCACGGTCTGGAGTATCGTTGAGATGAACTCAACGCGCGGGCGAGTCAGGGATGTCATACAGCACCTCATTCTCCAGGGCGAGGTTCCTGTATAACGCAAAAATGTGACGGGGATCTATATTTTTTGTTTATGTTTGGCGCATTCGCCCGGTGGCGCTGCGCTTACCGGGCCTACAAAAACCGTAGGCCGGGCAAACAAGCATCAGCGGAAGTTAATGTTCTTATCGCTGGTCATGTCATACAGCTGGAACTTACGTCCAAGCTGCTGACCACCGTCACGCGTCAGCGGCGTCCAGCCCACTGCCGCACGGCTGCGGGTCGGACCGGATGAGAACAGATCCAGCGGAATCGACACGTACACCCCTTTGGTGAAGTCCCCTTCCCCGTACTCGTCCGGCGAAACGTTGGTAATAGTGGCATAGCCGCCCACCACAACGCCGCTGTCGAAGTGTTTGGAGATATCCAGCGTGCCGCCCTTATCGCCCGCCAGATACTGCCCGACACTGGCTTTCACCAGCACATCCTGCGCGAACGACGGCGTCCAGTAGGCGGTCAGGTGGCCAGTTTTGACGCTGTAGTCGGTGAACTTCATCATGTCCTGCGCGCTGCGCCAGTCACGCTGTTTCACGTAGTTGGCGTCAATCCCGAAGGCCCAGTTGCTGTCGACAGGACGATACAACACTTCCGCCCCCGCGCCACCAAACATGGTTTCCAGATAGCCACCGTAAACCTGGCCGTAGAAGCCGTTGCCGAAGTACTGGAAGTAGTTGGCCTGGAGGTTATTCACGTAGATATCGTTCTGCACGTATTCACGCACGCGGGTACGCACGCGCGGCAGTTTTGAATCGTTCGGCGGGTTGGTGTAGTTAAATTTGTCGTAGTTGTTGGCAAGGTTGCCGAACAGGCTACCGGTGGTCAACAGGTGGTCGGTCACCCACAGATCCGCCGTCGCCATCGCGCCCAACTGATACATGTAGAAGTTTTCAGGCCCGCCGACGGACTGATTCAGCACCGGGTCGATATGGAAATCGAAGCGGGGCTTATCGATATACCAGCCCTGCTCGGTACTCTCTGGCACCACCGGCTCAACGCGTTTTTGCACCAGCTCGGTTTCATGTCCCAGCGGCTCGCCTTCAAGATGACGCTTAAGGCTGGCAACGTCGGTTTCGGTTGTGACCTGCGGCATGTTGAGACGGTTCTCCGTCACGCGGATCGTACGGATCCCCTCCGGCAGATCGTTCATAACGATCCGGTTGGCGCGCTCGATCCCTTCGCGGGAATCACGGTATTTCACCTGCTCGCCGGTGACGTACAGCGTATCGCCTTTGGTCTGGATCTTCGGATCCGCCAGCCCGGCGTTATATTTCAACAGCGTCAGCTGATTCGCCACCACGGAGTGCTGAATGATCGCATCCTGCGGCTCCGGCTGGTATTTAGGCCGCGGGTTGTCATTGTAGCGCGGACGCATGTCGTTAAAGTTGGTGCGCAGCGTGAAGCCAAACATCAGGGTATTGCCGCGCTCGTAGCTGAGGTTAACGTCGGCCCAGTCGGTCACGCGGTAAATGGCGCCGACGTTAAACTTGCTCTTCTGCTCAATCTTGCCGGCAAAATCTTCGCTGTAGTTATTGCCTTCATACTCCAGCTTCAGGCGCAGCGGCTGCCAGGGCGTTTGATACTCTACGCCGCCAAACAGCGAGGCCGGGCCGTGGAACATCTGGTCGCCGTTGATGGAGCCCGCTTTTTTGTAGCTGTTATCGCGGTAGCAGTATTTGTCGCTGTAGGAGCAGAACGGGTTAGTTACGTTGCCGCTGGTACCAAGATAGCCCCAGCCGAGACCCAGCGAGAAATCAAACGGTCCCCAGGCTTTACTGGCAACGATGTATTCCGCATCAAACAGGCCGGTACCGCCGATATCTTTTGCACCGACGGAGACCTGCGGCATCCAGTAGCTCTCTTCCCACAGGCGCAACTTCACGTCGAAGGCTTTGTCTTTATAGGTCTGATCGCCGGAGAAGGCGTCGACGCTGCTGTACTGTTTCGTTCGCACGTCGGTGTAGCGCAGCGTGGTCTCCAGCCAGGGGAACAGCTGCACGGAAGCAGAATAGTAGCGGTACTGATCGTTATCGCGATAGTTAAGGCTGATTTCCCCCTCACGCGCCATCCGCGCGGTCGGGGTTTGCAGTAAGCCCACGCCGCCAAAATCGGACTGCGACGGGCCAATCGGTGCCGGATACGTTTCTGCATGACAGGCGGCACTCACGCACAGTGCAAGCATGCTGTAGAGATAGGTTTTTTTCATTATTCCGGTATCCGCTGTATCAGGGAGCGAAGGATATCGGCATTAAGCCCGTCATACGCTTTCGTCCAGAAATGGTCGGCAAAACCGACAAAAATGATGCTGCCCGGCATGGGTTCGATGTGGCGTTTATTCCAGTAAGCCACCGGCGCTTTCTGCGTATGTCCGTCCGGATAGACTACCCAGGCATAGCTGTTATCGGCACCGCTGAGCAGGCTTTGTTCGTCAAGATAGCTCGCGACGTCCCGGCCCGGCGTAAACGGCTTATTGCCAGGGCTGCTGATGAGCCCCATCACGGTGACGGTGGAAGGCTGAGCCGGAAGCCACAGGGTATAGTCCCCCTCCAGCGATGGATTGCCGTTTTCCGCAACGCGCACCTCATCCGGGTCGAGATTCACCTTCTGCCGGCCCGTCACCTTCAGGGCCTGAAGCTGCTGGCGCAGGCTGTTGATGGCCGCAGCATCATCGGCGTCTTCCTGCTGTGCCAGCCCGGATAATCTGGCGAGCAGCGTCTGATGTCTTTGTTCTGCGACAATCGTCGCCTGACGCTCGCTGATAACGCCCCCGGTCCACCAGCTTTTCGCCAGTCTCGGCTGACCCACCAGATCGAGCAGATGCCCGGCATTGGTTAAGGTTTTGGGTTTTTCGCTGTCCGGGGTGTAGACCTGTACCGTTCCCGCAGACCACGCCAGCGGCGAGGCAAGGCTGGCGAGAAGCGCAACGTGGATGAGCGTTTTCATGATTTCGCCGCCTTGATCAGGGTGGTCTTCACCGGGAAGAAACCGGCACCGAGATACTGCAAGGACTGGCGGATTTGCCCCTCTTCGTCCACCCAGAAGCGGTTATGCCAGGTGGCCTGGTCGGTTGTCACCTCTTCATCCAGCACGCGAACTTGCGTTTCGTCGCTGCCCACCTTTACGCTGTCCGTACCGTCCCAGCGGAAAGTGGAGCGGGCCGTGGCATAACGCACCTGTTTGTGTTCGGTCCAGCCCATCGTGCGCGTCCAGCTTGCGCCATCGACAATCTGATTCGGCTTAATGAGCGGATCTTCAGCCAGGTTGTTCACCTCGATCAGGTTGTCGCCGCCGAGCAACGTTTTCACGATTCGGGCATGCTGCGTGACGATGGTGGCCTGATCCTGAGTCACCCATTTCTGCTGCCCGTTTTCATCGAAAGCGAGCACCACAAACAGTTGCGGACCATCGTTTAGCTGCATGTACTGGCTGGCATACGGCATGTTCTGAAGTTCGTCATCGGTCAGATGCACGCCCGGCGTGCCGAACATGCTGTCCCACAGTGAGTTGCCCAGCCCTTTAGTGGTAGCTGAGCACGCCTGCAACAGCAGGCAAATCAGGATGATTGCAGGTCGCTTCACGACTCTTCTCCGAAGGGGCGAAATAACCACACCGAAGTGTGGTTATGATTAAAACACCCGGTATTACTGGGTGCTGGTCGTCGTAGTGGTCGTGGTTCCGGTATTGGAGCCATCACCGCCACCGGTTGCCGCCAGCGCGACACCCACGGCTGAACTTACGGCGCTGGTGCTGGCTGCGGTAGAACTCCCCGCAGACGCAGACGTCGCTGCCGACCCTGCTGCTTCCCCGACCTGGACCGGAGCTGCATAGACAGACGTCGCCGCAAGTGCAGATATGGCAAAAATGCCATACAGTACTTTCTTCATAACAATTTCCCTTCAATGAATGAATGGAGATTTGCCCGAAAGAAATTCAGGCGGATTCGAGTATACACAACTAAAGCTGAGGGTTTACCGTACGGGGAAATAGGGAAAGGGTTTTCGGACTAATGGATAAAAATGAAACGAAAGAAGAATAGATAAAATATATAAACAATATAAATCAATTAGTTATAATATAAACACGCTAAAGTATTTCTGCGTATTTTCTTAAAATAAACCGCAGTAATTAACGGGTTAGGCGCGTTTTTCGGATTAAACTCAGACCAGAAATTTGAGTTAACTAACAGACATCAGGAATTATCCGATAAAAAAATGCCGGCATATCGCCGGCATTTTTCATGACATATTTATTACCCACGCCATGCTTTATAGCGGTTAATCAAACCGTTGGTGGAGCTGTCGTGGCTGTCGATCGCTTTATCGTCGCCCAGCTCCGGCAGAATGCGGTTTGCCAGCTGTTTGCCCAGCTCAACGCCCCACTGGTCAAAGGTGAAGATATTGAGGATAGCGCCCTGGGTGAAGATCTTGTGCTCGTATAGCGCAATCAGCGCGCCCAGGCTGAACGGGGTGATTTCGCGCAGCAGGATGGAGTTGGTTGGGCGGTTGCCTTCGAACACCTTGAACGGCACAACGTGGTCCAGCGTGGCCGGATCTTTACCCTGATCACGGTACTCCTGCTCAACTACCTCGCGGGATTTACCGAACGCCAGCGCTTCGGTCTGGGCGAAGAAGTTAGACAGCAGCTTCTGATGGTGGTCGGACAGCGGGTTGTGCGTAATCGCCGGGGCGATGAAATCGCACGGTACCATTTTGGTACCCTGGTGGATCAGCTGGTAGAACGCATGCTGGCCGTTGGTGCCCGGCTCGCCCCAGATGATTGGACCAGTCTGGTAATCCACCGCGTTGCCG
The DNA here is from genome assembly GCF_001631805.1 of Enterobacter genomosp. S. Taxonomy (NCBI): domain Bacteria; kingdom Pseudomonadati; phylum Pseudomonadota; class Gammaproteobacteria; order Enterobacterales; family Enterobacteriaceae; genus Enterobacter; species Enterobacter genomosp. S. The sequence goes on from NZ_LVVA01000006.1 coordinate 74,927, forward strand.
TTACGGTCAACGTACTTACCGTTGGATTCCATGTTGCCCTGCTGGAAGTAGGCCGCAAAGCGGTGCATGTACTGGTCGTACGGCAGGATCGCTTCGGTTTCAGCGCCGAAGAAGTTGTTGTACCAGATACCGATCAGCGCCAGCAGCACCGGCAGGTTTTTCTCAGGCGCGGTGGTGGAGAAGTGTTTGTCCATCGCATGCGCACCGGAGAGCAGCTCAACGAAGTTGTCAAAGCCCACGGACAGGATGATGGACAGGCCGATTGCAGACCACAGAGAATAGCGGCCGCCAACCCAGTCCCAGAACTCGAACATGTTCGCTGTATCGATGCCAAACTCGCCCACCGCTTTACCGTTGGTGGAGAGCGCCGCGAAGTGTTTCGCCACGTGCTTTTCGTCACCCGCGGTTTTCAGGAACCAGTCGCGCGCGCTGTGGGCGTTGGTCATGGTTTCCTGGGTAGTGAAGGTTTTGGACGCCACCAGGAACAGGGTGGTTTCCGGGTTCACTTTTTTCAGCACTTCGGCGATGTGAGTCCCATCGACGTTAGAGACGAAGTGCATGTTGAGGTGGTTTTTGTACGGACGCAGCGCCTCGGTCACCATGAACGGGCCGAGATCAGAGCCGCCGATACCAATGTTCACCACGTCGGTAATCGCCTTGCCGGTGTAGCCTTTCCAGCTGCCGGAGATGATCGCTTCAGAGAAGGTTTTCATCTTTTCCAGCACCGCGTTCACTTCCGGCATCACATCTTTGCCGTCAACGATGATTGGCGTATTGCTACGGTTACGCAGCGCCACGTGCAGCACGGCACGATCTTCGGTGCGGTTGATCTTCTCACCGGAGAACATGGATTTGATGGCATCAGCCAGCTCGGTCTCTTTCGCCAGATCTTGCAGCTTCGCCAGCGTCTCTTCGGTGATACGGTTCTTGGAGAAATCCACCAGCATCAGGTCATCGAAGGTGGCGGAGAACTTGCTGAAACGATCGGCATCTTTCGCGAACAGATCCGCGATGGTGACGTCTTTCATTTCATCAAAATGTTTCTGTAGTGCCTGCCATGCAGCGGTCTGCGTTGGGTTGATGTTTTTCATAGCAATACTCTTCTGATTTGAGAATTGTGACTGCGGTCGATTGTAGCGCCTGCAAATAAAAATTGTGATGGTTTTTATGCCATTGCCCTGGTCTGCATCAAACGCAGGTGAAAAGACCCGAAAAGTATAGCTGCTGTCGCGCCCTTCCGGCGTGGCGAAATGTCGGTCAAAAGGGGGTAAAAAGGAGCATAAAATATGGGCCTGTTATAAGTCCTGTTTCTGAGGGGTACCCCCCCATGAAAAATCCGCATAATCCCAGCATTGACAGGACCTCCCCCGCATTTTATTTATAGGGCCGTATTTTGCGCCTGCACCTGTCCTCGCTTCATTCTTGTGCCAAGGTCGCTCTATTCATTCCCTGACACGAGGTTGTTATGACGAGTTTTGTGGTCGCCAAGTTTGGCGGCACCAGTGTGGCAGACTACGCTGCCATGAACCGCAGCGCCGATGTGGTGCTGGCCGATCCGAATACCCGCCTGGTGGTGCTTTCCGCCTCAGCCGGCGTGACGAACCTGCTGGTTTCGCTGTCTGAAGGACTGGAAGCGACCGAGCGTTTCGTGAAGCTGGATGCGCTACGCAAAATTCAGTTCGACATCCTTGAGCGTCTGCAAAACCCGAACGTCATTCGTGAGGAAGTGGAACGCCTGCTGGAAAATATCACCACCCTGGCAGAAGCCGCGTCGCTGGCCACCTCAACCGCGCTGACCGACGAGCTGGTCAGCCACGGCGAGCTGATGTCTACCCTGCTGTTCGTTGAGATCATGCGCGAGCGCAATATTCAGGCGCAGTGGTTTGACGTGCGCAAAGTGATGCGCACCAGTGACCGCTTTGGTCGCGCCGAGCCGGATGTGGAAGCGCTGGCCGAGCTGACCAGCCAGCAGCTTGCCCCGCGCCTTGATGAAGGCATTGTGATCACCCAGGGCTTTATCGGTAGCGAAGCCAAAGGACGCACCACCACGCTGGGCCGCGGCGGCAGCGACTACACCGCCGCCCTGCTGGGCGAAGCCCTGCACGCGACCCGCGTGGATATCTGGACGGACGTGCCGGGTATTTACACTACCGACCCGCGCGTGGTGTCTGCGGCAAAACGTATTGACGTGATCGCCTTTGAAGAAGCGGCGGAAATGGCCACCTTCGGCGCGAAAGTGCTGCATCCGGCCACACTACTGCCTGCCGTGCGCAGCGACATTCCGGTTTTCGTTGGTTCCAGTAAAGATCCAAAGGCGGGCGGGACACTGGTCTGCAAGAAAACCGAGAACCCACCGCTGTTCCGCGCGCTGGCCCTGCGCCGCAAGCAGACGCTGGTCACCCTGCACAGCCATAATATGCTGCACTCCCGCGGCTTCCTGGCAGAAGTGTTTGGTATCCTGGCGCGCCATAATATCTCCGTGGATCTGATCACCACGTCGGAAGTGAGCATCGCGCTGACGCTCGACACCACCGGCTCAACTTCTACCGGCGATACCCTGCTGACGCAATCGCTGCTGATTGAGCTGTCCGAACTGTGCCGCGTGGAAGTGGAAGAAGATCTGGCGCTGGTTGCCATCATTGGTAACAAGCTGTCGCGCGCCTGCGGCGTGGGCAAAGAGGTCTTCGGCGTGCTCGACCCGTTCAGCATCCGCATGATTTGCTACGGCGCCTCCAGCTATAACCTCTGCTTCCTGGTGCCTGCCGATCAGGCCGAGCAGGTCGTGCAGAAACTTCATCAGAATTTGTTTGAATAAAATTCGTTAGCACGATAAACAATACCAATAAGCCGGGCACAGACCCGGCTTTTTTATTACAAAACAACACGACAATACTGCAAGGAATTCACTATGTTATCCGCTCTCACCCGGCTGTTCCCGCTATGGGCGCTGCTGCTCTCCGTACTCGCATATTACACCCCTACCACGTTCACGAGCATTGGTCCGTGGGTCACCACGCTGCTGATGCTGATTATGCTCGGCATGGGCGTACACCTGAAAATCGACGATTTTAAACGCGTGCTGTCCCGCCCGGCGCCGGTTGCCGCGGGTATTTTCCTGCACTACCTGGTGATGCCGCTCGCGGCGTGGCTGCTGGCGATGGCCTTCAAGATGCCGCCGGACCTTTCTGCCGGGATGGTGCTGGTGGGCAGCGTTGCCAGCGGTACGGCATCTAACGTGATGATCTTCCTGGCGAAAGGCGACGTGGCGCTGTCCGTCACCATCTCGTCCGTTTCCACGCTGGTGGGCGTCATTGCCACACCGCTATTAACCCGCCTGTACGTGGACGCGCATATTCAGGTGGACGTGATGGGTATGCTGCTCAGCATTTTGCAAATCGTGGTGATCCCGATTGCGCTGGGGCTGGTTATTCACCATCTGTTCCCACGCGTGGTGAAAGCGGTTGAGCCGTACCTGCCCGCGTTTTCGATGGTCTGCATTCTGGCGATCATCAGCGCCGTGGTAGCCGGTTCTGCCTCGCACATTGCCTCGGTGGGCTTTGTGGTGATCGTCGCGGTGGTGCTGCACAACACCATCGGCCTGCTGGGCGGATACTGGGGCGGGAAGCTGTTTGGCTTCGACGAATCCACCTGCCGCACGCTGGCGATCGAAGTGGGAATGCAGAATTCCGGCCTGGCGGCGGCGCTCGGAAAAATTTACTTCTCGCCGCTTGCCGCCCTGCCGGGCGCGCTGTTCTCCGTCTGGCACAACCTGTCTGGTTCGCTGCTGGCGGGCTACTGGTCCGGTAAGCCGATTGATGAGCAACCGAAAAAAGATGCGCTGAAACAGGGTTAATTAACCCGGCTTGCTTTACACTGGAGCCTCCCCATCAGGAGGCTTCAGCAATGGCGACACCACGATTGACCCAGAAAGACATGACGGAAGCCGAGCAGCGCGAACTGAAAACGCTTCTCGACCGCGCCCGCATCGCGCATGGCCGCACGCTGACGAATGCCGAAACCAATCAGGTTAAAAAAGAGTACATCGACAAGCTGATGGCACAACGTGATGCCGCGGCGAAAAAAGCCCGCAAGCTGAAAAAAGAGCAGGCTTATAAACCGGATGCAGAGGCAACCTTTTCCTGGTCCGCCAGCACATCAACCCGTGGAAGGCGCTAATCAGCGCCCTTTCTTTTTGCGCCCCGGCTGGGTAAAGCGTTTTCCGTTACCCGGCTTGCCTCGCCCTTTCTCTTCCGTCTGCGGTGCCTTAACCACCGGACGCTTAATCGCCTGCATTTTCGGTTTGGGTTTGGCTTTCGGCTTCGCTTCGGACGAGGAGTTTTCGATAAGCTTGAACAGTTCAATCAGCTCGTCGTCCGTTAGGTCGCGCCACTCGCCCAGCGGGATCCCGGAAAGGCTGACGTTCATGATGCGCGTGCGTTCCAGCTTCGTCACTTCATAACCAAAATACTCGCACATGCGGCGGATCTGGCGGTTTAAGCCCTGCACCAGGGTAATACGGAAGGCAAACGGCGCTTCTTTTTTGACCTTGCACTTCTTCGTGACGGTGCCCAGAATCGGCACGCCTGCGCCCATCCCGCGAATGAACTCGTCCGTCACCGGCTTGTTCACCGTCACGATGTACTCTTTCTCGTGGTCGTTACCGGCACGCAGAATTTTGTTCACCAGGTCGCCGTGGTTGGTAAGGAAAATCAGCCCCTGAGAGTCTTTATCCAGGCGACCAATCGGGAAGATACGGCTGCTGTGGTTAACGAAATCAACGATGTTGTCCCGCTCGCCATCTTCCGTGGTGCTGACAATCCCAACCGGTTTGTTCAACGCGATAAACACCAGGTCTTCGGCATCACGGGGTTCGATGACCTGACCATTCACTTTAACCACATCGCCAGGCACCACCTGATCGCCGATGGTGGCGCGTTTGCCGTTGAGAAACACGTTACCCTGTTCAATGTAACGGTCAGCCTCGCGACGTGAGCAGATCCCGCTCTCGCTAATGTATTTGTTTAATCGGGTTGATTGAGTTGGCAGCATAGTTTCTCCTGTGAAGGGCGAAATATACCTTACCTTGCGGCTGACAAAAAAGTGTTAGTAGCCGTTGATCAAAAAATCGAGTGCATCCCGCAGTGAAGCCTGGTTTTGCGTAAGATCGGCAACACGTTCGCCTAACTCTTTTGGCAATATGCGTGCCTATTGATCCATCAGAACGACCTCTGAAAGTTACTAAAGGAGCCGTTGTCATCAACCCACTGGTTAATGGCCTCAATAGAAGTTTTATTTTCTGTTAACCACTCTGCGTGCTGATGCGCACGAAACTGCTCCTGCTGTGCAGCCGTGAGCACGGCAGAGAGATTAAGTTTAAGCCGTCGCGCCTCTTTCAGGATTTCTGGTGCTAACGACACATTGACTGATTTTTTGATGCCATAAATAGTGCGCATGAGAACCCCCATCGGAATGCGCATGAATTGGCGAAGTGTAGTGTAATAAACGAGCATTTTCTATTCCCTTAAAAAGGTAAGGTCTGAAGAGTAAAATGCTCTTTATAGAGTGTCACGCCTCGCAAACGGGTTTTGCGAGGCGCTTTCAGAGATTAATACTCATCCCGCTCGTCGTCTTCATCCGGCTGTTCCATCACGCTATACGCCACCGCGCAGAACAGCGAGTTAAGACGCTTCATATCCCCCAGCAGCCCCAGGTGCAGGGAGCTGGTCTCGATGCTCTGAACGTTCTGCTGGTGCAGACGCTCAACGTGGGCGTGCGAGTATCGGCGGTTGAGAATGCGGAAGCGATGCTTGTTGCGGCGCAGGCGGCGCGCGCTCGGCACGTCGCTGGAGAAGAACACCGACATCGCCAGCTTCAGGTTGCTCACCAGCTTTTCGTGCAGCGCTTCCAGCTCCTTCAGCCCTTCCACGGAGAAGGCCCGACGCGCGGCCAGGGATTTGTCCGCGATTTCGCTGCCCATACGCTCGACGATGTCCGAGGCCTGCTCCAGGTTAAGCGACATCTCAATGATTTCCGCCCAGCGGCGGGACTCCTCTTCCGCCAGCTCGTCCTGGGGGATGCGCGCCAGATAGAGCTTGATGGCGGTGTACAGCACGTTGATATCGTCCGCCAGCCTGCGCAGCTCCTTCTCCTCGCGCGGCTCGCCGTGCATCACCTTTTTCAGCCCTTCGAGCATGGTTTCCATCGCGTCGCCCATCCGCAGCGTTTCGCGGGCGGCGTTGGCGATGGCCAGCGCGGGGGTGTCCAGCACCGAGGTATCCAGATGCTTCGGCTTAAGGCGCGCGTCCAGCTCCGGTTCATCACGGATAAGACGCTCGCAGAAGCGGGCCATCGGCGCGGCAAACGGCACCATAGCCAGACAGCGTACCAGGTTGTAGAAGACGTGGAAGTAGATCACCAGCTCCGCTTTCGGCAGGGAGATGTTATCCATCAGGTTGGCCAGCGGATGCACAAACGGCAGAATGATCAGGCTGCCCACCAGCTTAAACAGTAAACTTCCCAGCGCCACGCGGCGGGCGGCAGCATTGGCCGCGCTGTTGTTAAGCATCGCCAGCAGGCCAGAACCGAGGTTGGCGCCGATCACCAGACACAGCGCCACCGGGAAGGAGATGGCGCCCGCGGCGGTGAGCGTGGCCGTCAGCAGCACAGCGGCCAGGCTGGAGTAGCTGATGATGGCAAACACTGCCCCGATCAGCGCATCCAGCATGATGTCACCGGTCAGCGAGGCGAAGATGACCTGCACGCCGTTGGCCTGGGTGATCGGCGTCACCGCCTGCACAATCAGCTCCAGCGCCAGCAGGATCAGCCCGAGGCCGATGCCGACGCGTCCGAGCTGCCCGGCACGACTTTGCTTACGGCTGAGGAAGAAAATGACGCCGATAAAAATCAGCAGCGGCGACAGCCAGGAGAGATCGAAGGTCAGGATACGCGCCATCAGCGCGGTCCCCACATCTGCGCCGAGAACGATCACCAACGCCGGAGCGAGGGCGACCAGATCCTGCGCCACAAACGAGGTGACGAGCATAGTGGTGGCATTACTGCTTTGCACCAGCGCCGTAACGCCAATCCCCGCGCAGAAGGCGAGCGGCTTCTTCTCAACGCTGCCGCTGAGAACGGTACGTAAACGTGCGCCAAACACGCGCATCACGCCGGTACGAACGATATGGGTGCCCCATACCAGCAGTGCGACTGCGGAGAGCAGGTGTAACAACGTCAACACGGTAGGTTTTCCTCCTTATCGTTATCTGTTTTCCTGAGGTTTGTTGCGCGTTGTCTTGCCGGATGGCGGCTACGCCTTATCCGGCCTACGCGTAGGCCCGGTCAGCGCAGCGCCACCGGGCAATGTGGTAAGAACCTTCTTCCAGTATAAGGGTTTAAACGTAAGAAAGAGACAGGGCACCCTGGAGGTGCCCTGTTTGTTGTAAGGAAAAGTGACGTTAGTCTGCGTCGTAACCTAAATTCGGCGCCAGCCAGCGTTCTACCTCTGACACGCTCATGCCTTTACGCTGGGCGTAATCCTCAATCTGATCGCGCTGAAGCTGCGCCACGGCGAAGTACTTGCTGTCCGGGTGGCTGAAGTACCATCCGGAGACGGACGCGCCCGGCCACATGGCAAATGACTCGGTGAGCTTCATGCCCGTATGTGCTTCTACGTCCAGCAGTTTCCAGATAGTGCCTTTTTCGGTATGTTCCGGACAGGCCGGATACCCCGGTGCCGGACGAATCCCCTGGTAGTTTTCGCGGATCAGCTCCTCGTTGCTGAGGTTCTCATTCGCCGCGTAGCCCCAGTACACTTTACGTACGCGTTCGTGCAGGTATTCAGCAAAGGCTTCCGCCAGACGGTCGGCAATCGCCTTCACCATGATTTTGTTGTAATCATCGTGCTGTGCGTCGAACGCATCCGCCAGCGCATCTTCTTCCAGACCCCCGGTGACGGCAAACGCGCCGATATAGTCGGCTTTCCCGCTCAGCTTTGGCGCAACGAAATCCGCCAGGCAGTAGTTGGCAAAGCCCACTTTCTCCGTTTGCTGGCGCAGGTGATGGCTCACGGCCAGCACGTGGGTACGGGTTTCATCGCGATAGATTTCCACGTCGTCGCCCACGCGGTTTGCCGGGAACAGGCCCACCACGCCGCGCGGGTTGAGGGCTTTCTCTGCGCTCAGCCTGTCGAGCATGTCGTTGGCATCTTGAAACAGGCGTTTCGCCTCTTCGCCTACCACCTCGTCTTCCAGGATGCGCGGATATTTGCCCGCCAGCGACCAGGTCATAAAGAACGGCGTCCAGTCGATGTAGTTGCGCAGCGTCTCGATGCTGGCGACCACCTCCTGCACGCCCAGACGGTGCGCGACCGGCGGCGTATAGCTTGCCCAGTCGAAGGCCAGGTCGTTATCGCGCGCGGCGGCGAGCGTCACCGGCGGCGTGCGCGGTTTCTTACGGCCGTGCTGAATGCGGACGGTTTCGTACTCTTTGCGGGTGCGGGCGACAAACTCATCCCGCTGGGTATCGGAAAGCAGCGCGGAGACCACTCCCACGGTGCGCGAGGCGTTTTGGACATACACCGTCGGCCCGCTGTAGTTTTGCTCGATTTTCACCGCCGTGTGGGCTTTCGAGGTGGTCGCCCCGCCAATCAGCAGCGGAATGGTGAAGCCCTGACGCTCCATCTCTTTCGCCACGTTGACCATTTCGTCCAGCGATGGCGTGATCAGCCCTGAAAGACCAATCAGGTCAGCATTGACTTCGCGTGCGGTCTTGAGGATTTTATCTGCCGGAACCATCACGCCGAGGTCAATAATTTCGTAGTTATTACACTGCAACACCACGCCAACAATGTTTTTGCCGATGTCGTGCACGTCGCCCTTCACGGTGGCGATAACCATTTTACCGTTGCTGGAGCCCTTCTCTTTGCTGGCTTCGATGAAGGGTTCAAGATAAGCCACTGCCTGCTTCATGACGCGAGCGGATTTCACCACCTGCGGCAGGAACATCTTGCCCTCGCCGAACAGATCGCCGACCACGTTCATGCCGTCCATCAGCGGCCCTTCGATCACCTCAATCGGGCGGGCTGCCTGCTGACGCGCTTCCTCGGTATCCTGCTCGATGAACTCGGTAATCCCTTTCACCAGCGAGTATTCCAGACGCTTTTTCACGTCCCAGGCGCGCCACTCGGCCTGCTGAACGGTGGCTGATTCATCCGACTTGCTGCCGCGATATTTTTCCGCCAGTTCCAGCATGCGCTCGGTGGCGTCGTCACGACGGTTGAGGATCACGTCCTCGACGGCGTCGCGCAGCTCGGCAGGCAGATCGTCGTAAATCGCCAGCTGGCCCGCGTTAACGATCCCCATATCCATTCCGTTGCGGATGGCGTAGTAGAGGAACACGGCGTGGATCGCCTCACGCACCGGGTCGTTACCACGGAACGAGAACGAGACATTCGACACGCCACCCGAGATCAGCGCATGCGGCAGCTCGCGTTTAATGTCTTCACACGCGCCGATAAAGTCCTGGGCGTAATTGTTGTGCTCTTCAATACCGGTCGCGACGGCGAAGATGTTCGGGTCGAAAATGATGTCTTCCGGCGGGAAGCCCACCTCTTCGGTCAAAATCTTGTAGGCGCGGCGGCATATCTCAATTTTGCGCTCGCGGGTATCGGCCTGGCCCACTTCATCGAAGGCCATCACCACCACGGCGGCCCCGTAGCGGCGCACCAGCTTCGCGTGGTGAATAAAAGTATCGATCCCTTCCTTCATCGAAATGGAGTTGACGATGCCTTTACCCTGAATGCATTTCAGCCCCTTTTCGATGACCTCCCATTTGGAGGAGTCAATCATGATCGGCACGCGGGCGATATCCGGCTCACCGGCAATCAGGTTGAGGAAACGCACCATCGCCGCTTCGGCGTCAAGCATCCCCTCGTCCATGTTGATATCGATAATCTGCGCCCCGCTTTCCACCTGCTGGCGGGCGACGTCCAGCGCTTCGCTGTACTTCTCTTCTTTGATCAGGCGCTTGAATTTAGCGGAACCGGTAACGTTGGTACGTTCACCCACGTTCACAAACAGGCTGTCGTCGCCGATGGTCAACGGCTCCAGGCCGGAAAGGCGACAGGCAACCGGAAGCTCGGGCAGCTTGCGCGGCGGCAGCCCGTCCACGGTGCGGCTCATGGCGGCGATGTGCTCCGGCGTGGTGCCGCAGCAGCCGCCGACGATGTTCAGGAAGCCTGACTCGGCCCACTCGCGGATTTGTGCCGCCATGGTGTCGGCATCCAGATCGTATTCGCCAAACGCGTTCGGCAGACCGGCGTTCGGGTGGGCGGTGACGTAGCATTCGGCGATGCGCGAAAGCTCCTGCACGTACTGGCGCAGCTCGTCCGGCCCCAGCGCGCAGTTCAGGCCGAAGGAGAGGGCTTCAGCGTGGCGCAGCGAGTTATAGAAGGCTTCGGTGGTCTGGCCGGACAGCGTGCGCCCCGAGGCGTCGGTGATGGTGCCGGAGATCATGATCGGCAGGTCAACGCCCAGCGCCTCGAACTCCTCTTTCACCGCGTAAATCGCGGCTTTGGCGTTGAGGGTGTCGAATACGGTTTCAATCAGGATCAGGTCGGAACCGCCTTCCACCAGCGCTTTAGTAGACTCACGATAGGCGGCCACCAGCTGGTCGAAGGTGATGTTACGAAACGCCGGATCGTTGACGTCCGGTGAAATTGACGCGGTGCGGTTCGTCGGGCCAAGCACCCCGGCAACGTAGCGCGGTTTATCCGGGGTACGGGCGGTCCATTCGTCGGCGCAGGCGCGGGCGAGCCTGGCCGCCTCAAAGTTGATCTCCGCCGACAGGGATTCCATCTGGTAATCCGCCATGGCGATGGTTGTCGAGTTGAAGGTGTTGGTTTCTACAATATCCGCACCCGCTTCAAAGTAGGCATTGTGGATATCCTTAATCACGGACGGCTTGCTCAACACCAGCAGGTCATTGTTTCCTTTCAGGTCACAAGGCCAGTCGGCAAAGCGCTCGCCGCGGAAATCGTCTTCGCTCAGGCGATAGCCCTGGATCATGGTGCCCATGCCGCCGTCCAGCACCAGAATGCGTTCATTTAACTGCGTACGTAGTTGCTCTACTTTGCTGCTCACACTTGCTCCCGACAACGCTCAACATGGCCAATAGGCTGCATTCCATACTGGCATAATCTCGCAGGGCCGAAAAGCCACACGGCGGGAACATGAGACATGTTCACCATCACTCCTCCGATCAGTCAGGAAAGCGGTTGCAAATTCACCAAATAAAACGAAAATGATTTCCACGATACAGAAAAAGGAGTTCGTCATGGTTACGACCGTTCCCGCTAAACGCGGCAGAAAACCTGCTGCCAACCCTGCCGCACAGCCCGGCGGACAGGTTCAGTCCCTGACGCGCGGCCTGAAGCTGCTGGAATGGATAGCCGAATCGCATGGTAGCGTGGCCCTGACGGAGCTGGCCCAGCAGGCTGGCCTGCCGAACTCCACAACGCACCGTCTGCTGACCACCATGCAGCAGCTGGGTTTCGTGCGTCAGGTAGGCGAGCTGGGACACTGGGCGGTGGGCGCGCATGCGTTTATTGTCGGCAGCAGTTTTCTGCAAAGCCGCAACCTGCTGGCGATTGTGCACCCTATCCTGCGCAAGTTGATGGAGGAGTCCGGCGAGACGGTCAACCTTGCGGTGCTGGACCAGAGCGATCACCAGGCGATTATCATCGACCAGGTGCAGTGCACGCAGCTGATGCGCATGTCCGCGCCGATTGGCGGCAAACTGCCGATGCACGCCTCCGGGGCGGGGAAAGCGTTTCTGTCGCAGCTGAGCGAAGAGCAGGTGACCGGGCTGCTGCACCGTAAAGGGCTGCATGCCTACACCCACGCCACGCTGGTGTCGCCGGTGCATCTGAAAGAAGATCTGGCGTTGACCCGCAAGCGCGGCTATTCGTTTGATGACGAAGAACATGCGCTGGGGCTGCGCTGCCTCGCGGCCTGTATTTTCGATGAGCACCGCGAGCCGTTCGCCGCGATCTCGATTTCCGGGCCGATTTCACGCATGACCGACGATCGCGTTACCGAGCTGGGCGCGCTGGTGATTAAGGCCGCGAAAGAGGTGACGCTGGCGTATGGTGGGATTCGTTAAACCGCACACAAAACCGCTGCTTGCGGCGGTAAGCGTAAACATCTTCCACATGTCCATTTTTGATCCGCGTTTGTAGCCCGCGCCAGTAGCTGGCGTGGAACAGATCTTCATGCATCTCTTCAAATAACGGCCCGATGCGTGGGTCCGCACACAGCCAGTGGCGAAACTCCTCCGGAAACACATCGCCCGGCGAAACGCTGTACCACGGCTCGCTGGAGAGCTCATCCTCCGGGTAACGGGGCGGCGGAATGTCGCGGAAGTTTACCTCGGTCATGTAGCAAATTTCATCGTAATCGTAGAACACCACCCGCCCGTGACGGGTGACGCCGAAGTTTTTAAACAGCATATCGCCGGGAAAAATATTAGCGGCGGCGAGCTGGCGGATGGCGTTGCCGTACTCTTCGATGGCATCACGCAATGCCTGGCCCTCTGACTGTTCCAGCCAGATATTGAGCGGCACCATACGGCGCTCAATGTAGAGATGGCTAATCGCTATTTTATCGCCCAGATCGGTGATTTTCGTCGGCGCTTCCTGCATTAACAGCGACATGAGCGCCGGATCGATCTGCTGCTTATCCAGCACAAAGTTTTCAAACTCCTGGGTATCGGCCATTCGCCCGACGCGATCGTGCTCTTTTACCAGCTGATAGCAGGCGCGGACGTGGGCGGCGGTCATCTCTTTCTGCGGGGCGAAATTATCCTTAATCACCTTAAACACCCGATCGAAGCCAGGCAGCGTGAAGACCAGCATCACCATGCCGCGGATGCCTGGCGCTTCGATAAACTGCTCATCCGCCGCGGTGACATAGCGCAGATACTCCCGATAACTTTCCGTTTTGGCATGCTTCTGACAGCCGATCGCCATATACAGCTCGGCGGTGGTTTTGCCCGGCAGGATCTCGCGCAGCCACTCCACCAGGGCGGCCGGCAGCGGGGCGTACACCATGAAATAGGAGCGGGCGAAACCAAAAACGATGCTGGCCTCGGCGCTGGTGGTCAGGCAGGTATCGACAAACAGTTCCCCACCGTCGGTACGATGGATCGGTAACAGAAACGGCACAATGGCCGTCGGCGTAATCAGTTTGCCCACCAGCCAGGCGGCCTTATTCCGGTAGAACAGCTCGTTAGCCACCTGCACATGGCTGCGGCTGAGTACCTCCTCGCCGTAGGTTTCACGGAGATGCGCATGGATATAGCCGATATCCCGGAGTTTGTTCTCCCACGGCAGGCGCAGCGGCAAATCCGTTAAGATGCGATGCAGGAGCTTTTCCCACCCGCGATCGGGAAAGAAATCTTTCGCCAGCGGACGCGGAATGGTACGGAAGCGGCGCTCAGGCTGGGAGCTGAAGATAAATAACCGCTCAGGAGATAATGAGCGGTGGTCAAATAACCGGCAATAGACGGAGTTGAAAAAGCTCTCCGCAATCTCGAAGCGAGGGTAGTCGGGTAACAGATGGGTGTAACACTCTTTCACGCGCAGTAAAAATGCCGCATCCGGACTTTTACCGTCGGTAATACAGCGCAGCTGCTCCACCACCAGGCCTACGTGGTGGTCATAAAGATGGATACGCTGCTTCATAGCCTGCTGAACCGCATGCCAGTCGGCGTGCTCAAAACGCTGCTGCGCGCCGGAGGTCACTTCCAGAAAACGGCCATACTGGGCGTCAAAGCCCTGAAGAATGGTTTGGGCAATCAATAATTCCAGACCACGCGACATAGATTCCCCCTCACCCCGGCCCTCTCCCCAAAGGGGAGAGGGGGAAAAAATTAGAACTGTGCTTCTTCGGTTGAACCCGTTAATGCCGTGACGGAGGAGGTGCCGCCCTGAATAATCGTGGTCACATTGTCGAAGTAGCCGGTTCCCACTTCCTGCTGGTGAGAAACAAAGGTATAGCCCTCTTTGCCTGCCGCAAATTCTGGCTGCTGTACCTTCTCAACGTAGTGCTTCATGCCCTCACCCTGCGCGTAGGCATGCGCCAGGTCGAACATGTTGAACCACATGCTGTGGATACCCGCCAGGGTGATGAACTGGTACTTGTAGCCCATATCCGACAGCTGCTGCTGGAAGCTGGCAATGGTCGTGTCGTCCAGATTTTTTTGCCAGTTGAAGGACGGCGAACAGTTATAGGCCAGCAGCTTGCCTGGATATTTCGCATGAATCGCATCGGCAAAACGCTTCGCCAGCGCCAGATCCGGCGTGGACGTTTCACACCAGACCAGGTCGGCGTAAGGGGCATAGGCCAGACCGCGGCTGATGGCCTGTTCAATACCGGCATGCGTGCGATAGAACCCCTCGCTGGTACGCTCGCCGGTAATAAATTCGCTGTCGTACGGATCGCAGTCAGAGGTGATCAGGTCCGCCGCATCCGCATCGGTACGGGCAATCACCAGGGTCGGCACGCCGAGCACGTCAGCAGCCAGACGCGCGGCAACCAGCTTCTGAATCGCTTCCTGGGTCGGGACGAGAACTTTTCCGCCCATATGCCCGCACTTCTTCACCGACGCCAGCTGATCTTCGAAGTGAACGGCCGCTGCACCGGCCTCAATCATCGATTTCATCAGTTCAAAGGCGTTAAGCACGCCGCCGAAACCCGCTTCCGCATCCGCCACGATCGGCAGGAAGTAATCAATAAAACGCGGATCGTTGGGTTCGATGCCTGCGGCCCACTGGATCTGATCCGCGCGGCGGAAGGTATTGTTGATCCGATCCACCACCGACGGTACCGAGTTGGCCGGATAAAGAGATTGATCCGGATACATGCTGGAGGCCAGGTTGGCGTCCGCCGCGACCTGCCAGCCGGAAAGGTAAATGGCTTCTATGCCGGCCTTCGCCTGCTGCAATGCCTGACCGCCGGTCAGTGCACCGAGGCTGTTGATATAGCCTTTTTTAGATCCCCCGTGCAGCAGATCCCACATTTTCGCCGCGCCGTTCTGCGCCAGCGTACATTCCGGGTTTACCGAGCCGCGTAACTTCACCACTTCCTCCGCGCTGTACGGGCGACGGATGCCTTCCCAGCGCGGTTGAGTCCACTCTTTCTGTAATTCTTCGATTTGTTGGGTACGGGTTTTCATGTGCAGATGCTCCATATTGTTATGTGGTGAATTACGCCAGGAAGCGGTAGCCCGGCAGGGTCAGGAAGTCGATTAAGTCATCTGAGGTGGTGATTTGCTCCATCAGGCGCGCAGCGTCGTCAAAGCGCCCGCTGCTGAAGCGGTGCTCGCCCAGTTCGTCCTGGATGACCCGCATCTCTTCGGCCAGCATCTGACGGAACAGAGCTTTGGTAACCGGTTTGCCGTTACTGAGCGTTTTTTGATGGTGGATCCACTGCCAGATAGAGGTGCGGGAGATCTCTGCCGTCGCCGCATCTTCCATCAGGCCGTAGATCGGCACGCAGCCGTTGCCTGAGATCCATGCCTCAATGTATTGCACGGCGACGCGGATGTTGGCACGCATCCCCTCTTCCGTGCGTTCACCCGCACACGGTGCCAGCAGGTGTTCTTCAGCCGTTGGGGCATCGTCCTCGCGCGTGACAAACAGCTGGTTTTTGTTGTCGCCCAGCACGCGGTTAAAGACTTCCATCGCCGTATCGGCCAGACCGGGGTGCGCGATCCACGTACCGTCGTGGCCGTTACGCGCTTCCAGCTCTTTGTCGGCTTTCACCTTGTTGAGCACCTGATTGTTTCGCTCAGCATCTTTGCTCGGGATAAACGCCGCCATGCCGCCCATCGCAAACGCCCCGCGTTTGTGGCAGGTCTTGATCAGCAGGCGCGAATAGGCGCTGAGGAACGGTTTATCCATGGTGACAACCTGACGATCCGGCAATACCCGGTCGGCATGGTTTTTCAGCGTCTTGATGTAGCTGAAGATGTAATCCCAGCGACCGCAGTTCAGGCCCACAATATGGTCACGGAGCGCATGGAGGATCTCATGCATCTGGAATACGGCAGGCAGGGTTTCAATCAGCAGCGTGGCTTTAATGGTGCCGCGCGGCAGGCTGAAGCGGTCTTCTGCGTAGCTGAATACTTCACTCCACCACGCCGCTTCCTGCCAGGACTGGGTTTTCGGCAGATAGAAATAGGGGCCGCTGCCTTTCGCCAGCAGGCTTTTGTGGTTGTGGAAGAAGTAGAGCGCAAAGTCGAACAGGCTCCCCGGAATCGCTTCTCCGCGCCAGGTGACGTGTTTTTCAGGCAGATGCAGACCGCGTACACGGCAGATCAGCACCGCCGGGTTGGGTTTGAGCTGATAAATTTTACCGGCTTCGTTGGTGTAGCTGATGGTGCCGTTGACGGCGTCGCGCAGATTGATCTGCCCGTCGATCACTTTCCGCCAGTCCGGTGCCAGCGAGTCTTCAAAATCTGCCATAAAGACTTTGACGTTGGCGTTCATGGCGTTGATCACCATCTTGCGCTCTACCGGGCCGGTGATCTCCACACGACGATCCTGTAAATCTTCAGGAATTCCGCGGATTTTCCACTCACCATGACGAATGGAAGCGGTTTCCGAAATAAAGCCTGGCAACTTGCCGTTATCGATTTCCTGCTGCTGATGAATGCGTGCCGCGAGCAGTTTATTGCGCTGTGGCGTAAAGCGGGTCACCAGTTCAGTCAGGAACTCTACCGCTTCGGCCGTCAAAATCTGCTGTTCTTGCTCACCATTCGGCTGGGTAAAGGTCAATTCATCGACCGTGGTTGCCTGTTGAGTCATCGTTCTGCTCCTCATCAAAGATCCAAAATCACGCCCCCAATGCGAACGAAAGATCGTTGTGTAGTTTTCGCTCAGCAGAATTAAGACTATCCATAAATTTTCCAAAATCAAAAACAATTTCCATTTTAATTTTAATAACAGCACAACTTCATGATTAATATAGAGTTAAAGTTTCCTGGTATGTTGAACAGGATTTCGGAAATAAAAAAGGCACCCGAAGGTGCCTGATCTGAATAGCTGAAACGCTTTAGGATCGTTTAATGCA
This sequence comes from Enterobacter genomosp. S, assembly GCF_001631805.1. Classification (NCBI taxonomy): domain Bacteria; kingdom Pseudomonadati; phylum Pseudomonadota; class Gammaproteobacteria; order Enterobacterales; family Enterobacteriaceae; genus Enterobacter; species Enterobacter genomosp. S. The sequence continues at coordinate 92,056 of NZ_LVVA01000006.1, forward strand.
GACGATTACTCCAGCGTCGGATTCATGTGGCGAAGATCGTACGGCGTAATCTGGTAGACGTAATAGTTGAGCCAGTTAGTGAACAGCAGATTTCCGTGGCTGCGCCAGGTGGCTCCTGGTTTGTTTTGCGGATCGTTTTTTGGGAAATAGTTATACGGGACTTCCGGATTAAGACCTGCCTCGACATCACGAAAATACTCTGACGCGAGGGTGTCGGGATCATACTCAGGATGGCCGGTAACGAACGCGATGCGTTTGTCTTTACTGGCAAACAGGTAGGCATCGCCATCTTCCGTTTCAGCCAGAATTTCCAGGTCGGTGTAATCGCGGATCAGCTGTGCCGGGAAATCGGCATAGCGGGAGTGAGGCGCAAGGAAAGTATCATCAAAGCCGCGCGTCAGCAACGCGTGAGGATGAAGGGTGTGATGTTCATACACACCAGAAAGCTTTTCGCTACGGGTTTGCTTAGGGATGCCATAGAGAATATTGAGCGCGGCTTGTACCGCCCAGCAGACAAACAAGGTGGATGTAACGTGATCTTTTGCCCACTCCAGCACCTGCCTGATCTGCGGCCAGTAGGCAACGTCATTAAACTCCACCAGACCCAGCGGTGCGCCAGTGACGATCAGTCCGTCGAAGTTCTCATCGCGGATATCAGCAAAATTACAATAGAAGTTATTCAGATGCTCGGCGGGCGTGTTGCGTGACTCTCGTGCATCAATGCGCAATAGCTGGATATCAACCTGAAGCGGAGAGTTCGAAAGCAAACGCAGGAACTGGTTCTCCGTTTCGATCTTCTTTGGCATCAGATTGAGGATCAGCACCTTCAGCGGGCGAATTTCCTGACCAGAAGCACGTGAAGTTGTCATGACAAAGACGTTCTCTTCACGCAAGAAATTGACGGCTGGTAGCTCGTCCTGCACCCGAATCGGCATAACCTAAAATCCTCACAGCATACGTATAAACGTTTAGACATCCAGACAGCTAACAATACCCAGAAATGGGCTTAATGTCGAGTCTGCAAGCAGAAGGTGAGAAAGTTTCAAGGAGGGGATGGTGCGGTTTGATGCCCTCACCCCGGCCCTCTCACAGGGAGAGGGAGAAAAGCAAAAGCAAAAAACCCCGCACCTTTCGGTACGGGGTTTCTTTAATTGATGCCTGGCAGTTCCCTACTCTCACATGGGGAGACCCCACACTACCATCGGCGCTACGGCGTTTCACTTCTGAG
>NZ_LVVA01000007.1:0-74907 GCF_001631805.1 Enterobacter genomosp. S
TTATTAAAGGTAAAACCTACCCCTACGGCAACTGGTGAAATCCAGCCGCAGGGACAGCATATTAACGCTACAGGATGTCCATCTGCTGATAATGTCAGTGGCGGGGTGTACCGCAGGACACACTTCGTCTGCTGACCCGGACAAAACTGAGTGGGGTTATAAAAAACTGCCCTACGACGAATGGAAATTTCTGTTTATTTATTCCAATGCACTGCCCGCCCTGGCTACCCGGGCTCTGATGGTGGACGGGGCCGGCTACAAGACTACATACCAGTATGTTGATACTACAAGACCCAGTCGGGTCAGCGTGGGACGCTGGAATGACCATCTTGGGGTAACGCAGTCGTATTATAACAAGGGTAACGCACTGCCGCTGATGCTTCGTTTTTGCAGGGACTCAGTCATTGATAAAAAAAGTTATGAAACACTGATATTGTTCAAATAAGGGACATGGGAGCAGATGACCACGCTTTACACCGACAGCTATCGCCCCGATGAGACCTATTACCGTGACACCATGGTGATTGGTCTGGCCCCCGGCGGCAAGGTTAGCGTCTGGCTGGATAATTTAGGTGATCCAGTAGTCCCGCAGATAGATGCCAAAATTACCACGGTATCAGGTGAGCAGATGTGCATGTGCAGGGGGCACTGACTTCCCTAATGGTTATAGATATACAAAGGGAACAAAAGCTTTTATTGAAGGTAAAAACTACCCCTATGGCAACTGGTAATAATCTGGCCGGATTGATAATGGGGAATAAAAAATAATAGTTTATTTTATTTTCACTGGGTTTTTATTTATACCCTTCTTCATTAATTCTATCTTCTATTTATTCTTTTTTTATTGTCGCATTAAAATTATGCGCGGTTATTATTTGTGAGGTTTTCATGTCTAGAGGTTTCGTTTTACTCAGTGATAAAACAACGCATGGTGGGAAAGTTATTTCTGCAACATCAACCATGATTGTCAATGGAAAAAAAGTCGCCCTGGTTGGTGATATGGTCAGTTGCCCAATCCCAGGGCATGGTACCAATCCTATCGTAGAAGGTTCGCCGGAATGGATATCTGACGGTAAACCTATCGTGATTGACGCATGCAAATGTTTGTGTGGATGCCAGGTGATCTCAAGCGCACCGGATTGTGTAATAGGATAATCAATGGGCTGGAAAAGAGCGATATCATTAACAACGGAGTTGTCCCCGAAACCGTCTTTAATGTGGTGGTTTCTGACCGGTGCGCTGATGGTAATCATCGGGGCGTTATTATTCATGCTCTACGCCTCGGGTATGGTAAAAGGACTGTCGGCACTCAATATCTGGCAGGTATCCCTCACGCCTTCAGGGATTTGGTTGCTTCTTTTATGTCTGAGAGGATGGTTGTGGGGTAAAGAAATTGATAAGCATCATTTTCAAAAAAAAGAAGCTGAGCTTGCTCAAAAACAATGGGAAGCTTGGGCTGAAAGATATCTGGCGATTATAACTAGTTGTATTTTATTACCCGATAAAATCACTGCGGGATGCCTTCATAATAAACTCGAGCAGTATTACGGTCTTACCAGAAGAATAAACTATTTAAGTGACAGTGATCATTTGGCCGATAAGTCCCTGCACATACTACTTAAAAGTACGATGGATGTGTTTCGCCAGTTGCCTGATGATTTTCCTGTAACAGTAACGCTCATCTCCGATCTGCCTACAGCTGGACTGAATGAGTCCTTTAGCTCCGTCTGGAGCTCCCTATTTCCTCAGCGCGCTGTACCTGAAAACATAACCATAACGCCTGCTCTCTCGATGGAAAGGGCCGAAAAGCGTCTGAAGCAACCGTCTCTGACGGTTGACCTCATCCTGGTGATGCAGTTGTTCGGCGGCGATGCGTATTCAGATGGGCTGGCCTCGTTGCTGCTGACCAGTGACGATGTGACACAAAAATACCGACTCCCACATAAGGCCCGCCTGTTGCGGCCAATGCCACTGGAACTGGACAGGTTTGAGGACGATTTCACGCAATTCCTCGTAACTCAGACAGTTGCCAGCCGTGCCGCCCGCGTTCTGGGTGACAGTTGCAGGTGGGAAGAGGTTGCCGCACCGCTGATGACTATCGGAAACGTACACGGAGCTCAGTGGGATCCTGCCGAGCGTATGCTGCTGGAAAAATGGTGCGGTATTCCGGGGCCGGCGGCCCCATGGTTGCTGACCGCTCTGGCGGCCGATCTGGTCACCCTTGGTAATAACTCTCTTTTGACGTTGTTCTCCTCCGGAGAGGAACGCTATATCAGTACCGTCACAACAGGAAGTGAAGATGAATACAACGGGTAATCTGTTTGGCCGTTTTGGGCGGACTGGTATTGTACTTGCCAGCGTGATGGCACTTTGGTGGCTGATAACCCGTTATGGCACACGCCTGGGCCTGGAAACACGCAATGAGAAAATTATCACGCTGGTTATTATTTTACTGATACTGGTTTTTTTTCGCTACCTGCCTGTGATAAAAAAATACTCACAAGAGCTCTCTCATCGCCATAAGTCCCGTCAGGAAAATGGTTTACCCAATGATGAATTCCGTCTGGTACAGACGCCCCCGGGCAACGTTGTCGTCGGGGACATCCGTCAGATTCTTCGCCATCAGTATGGTCGGCGCTGGGGACGCAAGATCCGCATTCTGCTGATCACCGGGAAAGCCAGTGAGGTGGAGCAGTTAACCCCGGGGCTGACGGTACAGCACTGGCAGGAAGATCAGGGAACACTACTTCTATGGGGTGGAGATCCGGCTCAGCCGGAGGACAAGGCCTGGCTCACCTCACTCCGCGGTCTACGCCACCGTCCCGCTGACGGGACGGTCTGGGTGACCAGCGATCTAAGAGAGTGTGAACCCACACCGCTAAACGGAGATATACTTGACAGCCTTACGCGTGCCATCAACGCACGCTATAAATGTCTTGGCTGGCAACTGCCGCTGTATATCTGGTCATTACAGACGATTTCAGATGACAGTTATCGCATCACCCAGCCGGTGGGCTGCCTCCTGCCAGCCAAATGTACCCCACAGGCGCTTGTCGAGCAGCTCGCCAGTCTGGTGCCACAGTTGACCGCACAGGGAATACAGCAGATGTGCGCTAAACCTCAGCATAATTTTCTGCTGAGCCTGGCCGATCTGCTCATCCGAAAACCAGAAACAGTGGCGGAGCCGTTGTCGGCACTGCTTAACCCATACCGCCCGCTGCCGCTGGCAGGCATTCTGTTCAGCCCGCCGTCCCAGGAGGCCGCCCGCAGCGTGAAGCACCACTGGGGAATGGACAACCGCTGGGATAGCATTCCCACGTCGGTACAGGCATTACCAACAGGACTTCGCCCGCGCAGGCCCGGCATCAGTTGGCAACAGATTGCGGTTGTTACAGCTTTTGCGCTGATGTCTCTTTGGGGCGCTTCCATGATTGGCTCCTTTTTCGCCAACCGCCATCTTGTAGCAACGGCGCAGGAGCAGATGCAACTGGCCGCGACAGAGAAACAGTCGCTGTCGGCGCGCCTGCTAGCGCTAGCAGAACTACAGAAGACGCTGTCCCTTCTGGAATATCGTTCACAGCATGGTGCCCCCTGGTTCGCCCGTCTCGGTCTCAGCCAGAACGATGATCTGCTGGAAGCGTTATTCCCGCGCTACGGTGAGCTGGCTCTCCCGCTGCTCCGTGATGCAGCGGCGAAGCATCTCCAGCAGCATCTCTACGCTTTTGTGCAATTATCGCCGGAAAGCCCGTTGCGTGAACGAATGGCAAAGATAGCTTACGACCAGTTAAAACTGTACTTGATGCTCGCCCGGCCGGAAAAAATGAACGCTGCCTGGTTTACGAGCACACTGATGCGTGATTGGCCCCGGCGTGCCGGTATTCCCAACGGTGTCTGGCAGGGGAGTGGTCCATCCTTACTGACGTTCTATGCAGCCAGCCTGACTTCGCACCCTCAGTGGCGCCTGCGTGCAGACGATACACTTGTGAGCCAGGCGCGATCCCTGTTAATTCGCCAGATGGGACGACGCAACAGCGAGTCAACCCTCTACCAGAAGATGCTTACTCAGGTGGCGCACCAGTACGCGGATATGCGCTTGGTTGATATGACCGGAGACACTGAGGTGTCGCGTCTGTTTACTACAGATGAGGTTGTCCCCGGTATGTTCACCCGTCAGGCATGGGAGCAGTCCGTTCAGTCTGCCATTGAAAGGGTAGTGAAAGAACGTCGTGATGAAATGGACTGGGTGCTGAGCGACAGCAAACAATCTGCGGTGCAGCAGACAACACCCGAAGCCCTGCAACAGCGCCTGACGGCTCGATACTTTGCTGACTTCGGCGGCGCCTGGCTGGATTTTCTCAACAGCCTGCGCTGGGAAAAAGCGGCCACATTGTCAGACGCCATTGACCAACTCACCCTGATGGCCGACGTGCGTCAGTCGCCCCTGGTGGCGCTGATGAATACCCTGAACGTGCAGGGACGTACCGGACAGATCGGAGAGGCAATGTCAGACTCGCTGGTAAAATCAGCGAAAAACCTGTTTAACCGTGGTGAACAGCCAGCTATTGACCAGCAGAAGGCTGTGTCCGGTCCGCTGGATGCTACCTTCGGCCCGGTACTGGCGTTGGTGAACGGCCGCGACGGCGGCACACAGGCAAGCCGGCTGAGCCTGCAAACATTCCTGACCCGAGTCACCCAGGTGCGTCTGCGGCTTCAGCAGGTCACGAATGCAACCGATCCGCAGGCTATGACCCAGGCGCTGGCACAGACGGTATTCCAGGGAAAGGCTGTGGATTTAACCGAAACCCGGGATTACGGCAGCCTGGTGGCGGCGGGGTTGGGACAGGAATGGAGTGGTTTTGGGCAGACGCTGTTTGTCCGTCCGATGGAGCAGGCATGGCAGCAGGTGCTGACACCAGCAGCAGAAAGCCTCAATGCGCAGTGGCGTAACGCGGTAGTGAATGACTGGAACAGCGCCTTTGGCGGACGCTATCCGTTTAAGGATGTCAGCAGCGAAGTGTCTCTGCCGTTGCTGGCAAAGTATTTAAATGCCGAATCCGGGCGAATTACGCAATTTTTACAATCACGACTGAACGGCGTCCTTCACCGCGAAGGCAGCCACTGGGTGCCGGACAGCATCAATGCCCAGGGGTTAAGCTTTAATCCCGCGTTTTTACAGGCGGTGGATACGCTGAGCCATATTTCCGATGTGGTATTTACGCGCGGGGAAGCGGGGCTCTCCTTTGAACTTCGCCCAGGCACAGCCGATGGCATCATGCAGACTTCGTTGGTGATTGATAGCCAGAAGCTGACCTATGTGAACCAGATGCCCGTCTGGAAACGGTTTACCTGGCCTGCGGATACGGAAGCGCCGGGTGCGGCACTGAGTTGGATAAGTACGCAGGCGGGCACCCGTCAATATGCCGACATGTCCGGTACCTGGGGATGGATACGCCTGCTTGATAAGGCTGCTATCAGTGCTTATTCCGGTACAGGCAGTAGCTGGAGTCTGCGTTGGCAGGCACAGGACGGCAGACCACTAAATTATACCCTACGCACCGAAGCGGGTGAAGGACCGCTGGCCCTGCTAAAACTGCGCAACTTTACCCTGCCGGAGGCGATATTCAGTGTAAGAGAACCTGTCGCTGAATCGTTGTTTGATGACACTGACACCGCAGAGGAGACGTACTAATGGCATCCATTCATACCTTAATCTCAGTTTGCCAGACGACTCCGGATGCGCTGGTACTTCATGCACAGCAACGACTTTCCCTGTGGCAAAACTGGCTGTTGCCCTTACAAGAAGATAATCCCACCGGCGATGACCCTGGCTACGATGATGACTTCCAGCAGATACGTGAGGAGGTCGGAAAACTCTCAGGTGCAGATACGGATCTAATCTGCCTGCTTGCTGAAAAACTGTTGACGGGCAGAGCCAAAGATATCCGTGTCGCCACGTACTATGCCTGGGCCCGTCTGCACCGGGATGGCGAAGCGGGGCTGGCGGACGGGCTGGAGCTTCTGGCGGGGTTGATACAGCGCTTCGGTGCAGGGTTGCACCCACAGCGAGAACGTAGCCGCCAAGCGGCGCTGGAGTGGCTCGGAAGCAGTCGTATGCTTGACAGTCTGTCGCGTTACCCGGAGGCCGGTAACGCGGAAATGCTGCGTATTGCTGGTGCCTTGCTGCTGACAGAGCAGGGGGAAGGGCATGCGCTACCGGCGGCGCTTTATACCGCGCTGGAAAACCATTTGCTAACCTCCGGCGGTCCGGACGCGGTGGTGCCGCAGAATGTCAGCGACACCAGTAAGTCCATGCCAGCCGGTGACGTTCCTGCGCTCGCCAGCATAGCGTCAGGCCAGGAGCTTCTGGCTCAGGCCCGTGTTCTGGCGGACTACCTAAGAAACCAGACGGATGGCTGGTTATCCGCCCATCGGTTGATAAAGAACCTGCGGCACGACACTCTGCACCAGTTACCACCGCTATCGGCAGACGGTAAAACTCGCATTGAGCCGCCGAAGCCGGATCAGCGGGCACAGCTGAAAAGGCTTTATCTTCAGCAGAGCTGGCGGGAGCTGATGGAAGAGGCGGACAGTATGTTATCACGCGGCGCTAACCACTTGTGGCTGGATGTACAGTGGTATCTGCATCAGGCGCTGGTGAGATTAGGGCGCGATGCAGAAGCAGCCATTATTCAGGCCGATCTGAAAGGACTGCTCTCCCGCCTGACGGGGCTGGAAACCCTGGCGTTTAACGACGGCACGCCGTTCGCCGACGAAGTTACCCTGAGCTGGATACAACAGCAGGTGCTGGACAGCGGCTTACGCTGGCAGGAAGAGCCATCCGTGACGGCGGCAGCAGCTTCCGGGGATGGCGATATTCTGGCACTGGAGCCGGAAGCAATAACCCTTGCCGACAGCGACGGGGCTGATTTTGCCCTTGCATGGTTACAGAGCCGTCCCGGTATTACTACAGAGCGACAGAAATGGCTATTGCGCCTGCTGATGGCACGTATTGCCGAGCAGACCGGGAGGAATGAACTGGCGCTACACCTGCTGAGCGGGCTGGACGGCAGTGCCGTCGTCATCACTCTAACGCAGTGGGAGCCGGAGCTGACTTTTGAAGTTAAGGCCCGTCGACTGAAACTACTGAGAATGAAAGCCGGGCGCAGCGAGGCAGATAAACCGCGCCTGAACTCAGAAATGGAACATCTACTGGCTGGGCTGATCGCGATTGATGCTGCCAGGTCGGCTGTGTTGTGTGGATGATAAAAAACTTAATAACATTTTTTCAGGAAAATATTGCAGTTATGCATTTGCTTAAAAAAATACTGTTCGCGGTAATACTAACTCATCTTTCAGGCTGTACAGCAACTGTTTGGTTAGAGCAAGATGTTATCGAAACAAAAAGAAATGAGCATGTTTTGATTTCAGACGAAGTTACGGGTGTATTTTATTACGAGAATCTGTCTGCGTCAGCTATTCAGGGAGAGACGCGCACAAGGGTGGATATACCTCATGATGGTGTTGCTTTCCATGGTGAGAAAAATATCTACATATTAACGAAAGGCGCGGATGAGTTGCTCGCTTTGGATAAATTATCTACCCAGGTGCCGCTAGTTACCGGCTTTGACAAATTTGATGGTTTGAGGCTTAAACTGGATGTGCCGGATAAAAATGATGTTGTAATGCATTTTTCCGATACGCTGTTATTACAGGTCAATAAAAGAGAGAGCAATCTTTCAGTGCAGGATATTGAGACCCTAAAAAAGACAGGGTTCAGGAGTGATGGTATTTGGTATGTTAAGCAGATACACCTTGAAGGGATAATTATTCCCAAAGATAAGAACGACAGGCTTTTTAATAATAGTGCGCAACTGGATAAAAAACATAATGTGGTATTTTATACGAATGAAGATGAAACCCACTTTCATCCCCTGCGGCTGGCAACTAAAGTTGTATTAACACCGTTCGCGGCCGTTGCTGATATTGTATTTTTCCCTATATCACTGCGCGTATTAGGTCTTATCACTCATCCTCCTGTACATTAATAGCCGGAAATTTATGGAAGATTTAACCCTGCGTTATTTTGACGCCGAAATGCGCTATCTTCGCGAGGCAGCAAAAGAGTTTGCGCAGACTCACCCAGACCGGGCGGCAATGCTCGATCTGAACAAAGCAGGAACCCCTGACCCATATGTTGAACGCCTGTTAGAAGGCTTTGCCTTTTCCGTCGGACGTTTACGCGAAAAAATAGATGATGACCTGCCGGAACTGACCGAAGGGCTGGTTAGCATGTTGTGGCCGCACTACATGCGCACCATCCCGTCCCTGTCCGTGGTGGCGTTTAGCCCTAACGTACCTTCGATGAAAATGGGTGAAATAATACTTGCCGGGCTGGAGGTTACGTCCCGTCCTGTAGGGCCAAAAAACACCGTTTGCCGCTACCGGACCACCCGCGACATAGCGTTAAATCCATTGATGTTGTCAGATGTGACGATGACGACAGAGCCAGACGGGCGTTCAGCCCTGCGGGTGCGTTTTGCCTGTAGTCCGCAGGCAGACTGGTCACAAGTGAACCTGCGGCGTCTGCCACTGTATCTCGGAGAGGACAGTGTCATGGGCCCCGCCTTGCATCTCTGGTTAACAAAGCATCAGGTGGCACTGTATCTGCGTCTGCCAGGACAGACAGACCGAATAACGCTCGACGCCTTTTTCTCTCCTGGCGGTTTTGGTGAAGAAGATAGGCTGTGGCCAAAGGGCGAGGGCGCCTTTAGCGGTTACCAGCTTCTGCTGGAGTATTTCACATTTCGTGAAAAATTTATGTTCGTCCATCTTAACGGACTGGAGAATATCACTATTCCCGCAGGAACGACGCACTTCGATATGGAAGTTGTGTTCAGTAAGGTCTGGCAGAGCGATTTACCTGTGACCAGCGAGGCCTTGCGCTTGCACTGCGTGCCGGTGATAAACCTCTTCACCCTGGAAGCCGATCCGCTGACCATCAGCGGGCTGGAAAGCGAATATCTGCTCCGTCCGAAGCGTCTTCAGGACGGACACACTGAAATTTACTCTGTCGACAGCGTGACCGGATCCGGACGTACCGGGAATGCGCGCTACGTACCTTTCACCAGTTTTCGCCATCAAGGCGGCATGATGCGCCGTCACGCGCCGGAACACTATTACCATACCCGTGTGAAGCGGGGGGTCACCGGAATGCACGACACCTGGCTAATTCTGGGAGGCAAGCAGTGGGAGGCTGACAGGGCGCTGGAGCGGGAAACCGTATCGCTGCGTATCACCGGCACAAATGGTCAGTTGCCGCGCCGGGCGCTACAGAGCACGCTGCTGGACCGCTGCGAACAGGTCACGGAAAATCCGCTCACTGTGCGCAATCTTTGTAAGCCGACGCTACCAGCGTATCCGCCTGCTGAAGATCGCTTTCACTGGCGCGTCATGAGCCATCTTGGTACCCGCTTTATCAATATGATGAGTAGTGCGGAAGTTCTTCGCGGGACGCTGTCACTTTATAACTGGCGTGAAGATGAACTGAATAATCGTCGACTCGATGCCATCGTGGATGTCAGACATCACCGAATTCAGCGCTTCGAAGAGGATTTTCTGATCCGCGGTATAGATATTGAAGTGATACTCGACAGCAGTGGTTTCACCGGCGAGGGGGATATCCATCTCTTTGGGGAGATGCTTAACCGCTTTTTCGCCCTGTATGCCGACATGAATCAGTTTAATCAGCTCACACTGATTGTTCAGCCAGAAGGGAAATGTATCCGGTGGAAAGAGAATCACAATCCGCGTCTGCCAGGATGATGGCGAAAGTACGGTGTCAGTTGCCGTATATGAATTTTTATCGTCTGTGTCAGTTACTGGAGCATAGCCACCCGGAGAAAGTTGTGCCCGGCAGTAACTGGCAGGTGCGTCACGATCCGGTTCGCTTTCGTCCGCATCCGGGTATGGGATTTCCGGCAGGAGAAATCCGTGGTGTAGAAGACCCGCCCCCAGAGCATCCGCATCTACCCATGACGGTGAGGATCACTTTCATGGGGCTATATGGTGTTGAATCTCCGTTGCCCACAGGCTACACCGATGATATTACGCAGCAACGGGACGGATACGAGGCCGTACAGGACTTCCTCGATATCTTCAATCACCGGTTGATCGCCCAGTATTATCGCATCTGGCGTAAATACTCCTATCCGGCCACCTTTCAGCCTGGAGGAACCGACACTACCTCACAGTACCTCCTCGGGCTGGCGGGGCTGGGAATACCTGGCTGTGCAGAAAACACGGCGACGCCTCTCTCGAGATTTCTTGCCCTGCTTCCGGTAATGCTATTGCCGGGTCGGACGGCGGAAGGCATGGAGGCGTTAGTGCAGTTACTGGCTCCTGATACCCGAGCAGTCGTATTCCACCTCGACCCCTGCCGTATTCCGATGAACAACCCGCTTGCAATGAGTGTGCGACAGCCGGTCAGCCTCAAACACAGGCCCGTTATGGGTACGCACGGTACGGATGTAAACAGCCAGGTGTTGTTGCAACTTATGACTGAGGATCCAGACGAGGTCAAGGGCTGGTTGCCTGGCGGCGAACTGCATAACGACTTGATGGCGCTGATGCATGTATATCTGGGTTCACATCTGGATGTACGGTTACAGTTGTGTGTAGCGAGACATCTGCTACCGGATGCGCAATTAACATGCGGCGAAATGCAGGCGGTACAACTCGGACGCACGGCGGTATTACGTCCACTAGGTTCACACAAAACAAGAAATGAAATTATCACCATTAACCTGGGCAAATATCAGCGCGTTCAGGCAAACATTCACCGAAGGGAGAGCGATGAAGATGGCGATTACCACTGGTAACACCAGGATGATGTTGCTGGCATTAACGCTCGCCACAACCTTAACTGGCTGTGGCCTGTCGCAAACCGTCAAAGACGGGACGGTTTCAGTAGCAAAGTCCATTTTTTATAAACAGGTTAAAACCCTGCATCTGGATATACAGGCGCGCTCAGGGGTGAATAACAATGCAAACGGAGCATCCCTCGCGACAGTCGTGCGTGTTTACCAGTTGAAAGATCGTAAGGCTTTCGACAGCACTGACTATCCTTCTCTGTTCGCTGATGACAGCCAGGCCATCAAAGCTGACCTTGTGGCTGAAAAAGATATTCGTCTGCGCCCGGGGGAATCCGTAACGCTGGATATGCCTCTGGATGAAATCGCAGAGTATGTAGCAGTGGCGGCAATGTTTATGGCGCCGGACCAGACGAATGATACCTGGCGCCTGGTCCTCGCTCGTGAAGATCTCGACCCGGATAGTCCTCGCATTATTGAAGCCAGCAATAATCGCCTTACACTGCAAGCCCGTAAGGAGGACTAAGATGCCCCGACCATCTCTGTATGAAACCCTTTTCGGCAACTTTTCCGGTGGGCTTGACCTGCACAGCGTCAGCAATGAGAACCAGCTCATTATGTCAGTACTCGACAATATGCAGCGTATTCTCAACTGTCGCGCCGGGACGCTGGCGCACCTCCCGGATTACGGCCTGCCGGATATGACTAAAATCCTCCAGGGCATGCCCGGGACCGCCCATCAGCTCATGACAACATTGTCAGCCGTGCTGCTAAAATACGAGCCGCGCCTGAGCAAAATTAACGTGGTAATGCAGGAACAGATACAGCCCGGCGAACTCCGCTATGCCATTGACGCGGAGTTAAAGGGCGTCGGTCTTGTTCGATACGGTACGGAATTTATGCCCGAGGCGAGGGTACTAATCCGCCACCTGAAACAGCAGCAGTACCTCGACACTCGCGCCGCAATCTAGCTTTCACATACAGAAATCACCATGACACCACAACCTGAACGCCACCTTAAAACCGGCGGAGACCCGCGCACGCTTGCGGATTACGCCGCCTTGCGCGATCAAATGAACAAGCTCATTCATCCGGCACGCCCGGACGTTAACTGGCAACACGCGGAAACGCTCTGCCTCTCACTGTTCGAGCACAACGGTGTAGAACTGCAAACTGCTGCCTGGTATACGCTCGCCCGTACGCATCTGGCTGGACTGTATGGCATGAATGAGGGGCTGGCGGTACTTGCTGCACTGGTCGCCCGCCAGTGGGGAAACCTCTGGCCACAGCCTGTTCATGCGCGAATCGAAATCCTGAGTGCCCTCAGCAAGCGTCTGCAACAGGTGGTACACACGCTAACGTTGACGTACGCGGACTTGCGGCAGCTGTATCAGGCTGAGGAGCATCTGAACGCGTTAGGGGACGTGTTGCAGCGCCTGGAACTCAGGCATGCTGCTCAGCTTGATGCTCTGCGCACGATGATGCAGAACGCAGCTGTGCGTCTGGAAAACAGCGAAAATACGGGCGTGAGTTTGCCCGGTGACGCGTTGGGTGCTAAGGAAATACAACTCGTCGAACCGACAGAGCGCAGTAAATGGGTATATGTGGTTCACCCCGAGCCGGTGCCGAACGTTCAGGTAGATAAAGAGCCTCTTGTGTCGGTGAAGCCCTGGAAGCCATTTGCTGCTGGTATGTTGTCCATGTTAGTCGCAGCCAGTGTCGTCGTAGGAGGATGGCAAATGTTGCATGCGCCAGATTCGGCACAAACGCAGCTCGCCGTGGCTCTGGCTCCTTTACCTCAAGGACTTTCTACGGCGCAGTTAAAGGCGCTGCAACAAACGTCACCGTCACCGGAAATGGGGATTGGCAGAACACAACAGCTGTTAGCGCAGCTTTTACAGCTGAAACCCGACTGGGCAGTGAGCTACGGCGACAGTCTGGTGCAGCAGGCGCTGACGCTGTGGCCGGCAGAGGCCAAACCCCTGGCGCTGCATTGGCAAAAACAGATGAGTGTTGCTGCGCTAGCAGAGTCAGATCTGAATGGCTGGCATCAGGGTATGGCGCAGTTGCAGCAGCTGACGAACAGGCTGAACGCACTGGATGAACAGAAAGGTAAGTACATGACGGTGAGTGAACTGAAATCAGCCGTGTTTGCCATGTAGCAGTCCTTGAGCCATACCATTCCGCTTGAAGAGCAGCTTCGTCTGCTCGCCGCTTTACCTGCCGGGCAACCCCTGTCAGCAGCGCAGCAAAACAAGATTGAACAACATCTTCAGCAGTTGATTATCAGCTACGCCCTGCTGAAGCACAAAAAAGAACAATGAGACTGGCGAAAAACACGGAGTTGACATGTCAGCAAGAGAGCGTTTTTTTAAGAAAGTGCAGCAGAATAATGTGAATAAACCGATTCATATTAATACGGCTGAAGCCGAAGTCAGGGCATTTTGTCAGCGGATGGATGATCTTGCGCAGCAAATTATCGTTTGGTTTGAGGGTTCTGGTATCGACGTCATGTTATCCCAAAAACATATCACTGATTTAAGCACGGTCGGCTACAGCCTCAGTAGCAGTATATGTCGTTATGCCATCACGACTGTCACTCTGCAAAATGGAGACCGCAGCGTCAGCATTATGCCAGAACAGGTAATCAGGGGGGCCGAGAAGGGGTGTATGACAATGTGCATTAAAGCCCCCGGCAGTATATCGGGGGAGAGGATATACCATTTAAGCCTGGCGCCTGAAACAGGCTGGTATATACGTCGCGAACATCAAAGTGCGAAAGAGAATGTCCTCATGACAGAGGATTATTTTTTCCATGCCGTCGACTGTCTGGCCTGAACGTAAGCCACCCTCGCGGGAGAAGTCACTGAAACGTAGTTAATATATATTAACTACGTTAACTTATTAAGCATGACTAAACACTGTTGCCCAACGGTACTCCTCCTAAAATAGGTAAAGGCTAATATTTAAGGGGAGCGGTAACCAAACTACAAACCGTATATTTACCGTATAGCATGCTTTTTCTCTATCTTAAGTGAAACTGCGCAAATCAAACTGCAAAACAACAAACCAGCGACGAACGTGAGGACAAATTTCTGTTGCGATGCTATAACCCTAAGTGCCCACCAAAATATAAAGCTGTAGGAAAAACCATGCTAAGAAATATTAGTGTCAGAACTTTCATTGCCTATTTCCTTTTATGTGTGTTTTTGGTAAGTGATGGAGTTGTAGCGCTATTTTCAGGGAGTTTTTCGCTTTTTATTGCAGTCGTTATCGTACAATGCATCGCCTTGATTTTACTCTGGGCCTATATGACAAAATATCTTGTGACGCCGATCAATACTGTGAAAAAAAGTATTGAAGAAGTGACGTCAGGTAATCTCGGCGTGTCGATACCTGAATTTGGTAACAACTGTGCTGGACGGCTGATCCCGGGCATTAATAGTCTGTCCAGCAACATTGCAACGCTGGTCCGTGAGATCCGCGCCTCCGCGCAAACCGCGATGACGCTTTCAGATCAGCTCTCTTCACGCAGCGCGCAGCTTTCGGTCAAAACAGAACAGCAATCTGCCTCGCTGGTGGAAACGGCTGCCAGCATGGAACAGATGGCTGCAAGTACAAAAAATAATGCCGACAATACCCGTTTAGCCAGCGAGCAGGCGAATATCGCGACGTTGCAGGCGCGTAAAGGCGGAGAGTTAATGGGTCAGGTCTCAAATAATATGCAATCAATTACAGATTGCGCCCAGCAAATGACGGAGATTATATCCCTGATTGACGGGATCGCTTTCCAGACCAATATTCTGGCGCTTAATGCCGCCGTTGAAGCGGCAAGAGCGGGCGACCATGGTAAAGGATTCTCTGTGGTGGCCGGTGAGGTCAGAAGCCTGGCGCATCGTAGCGCCGAGGCGGCAAAAAATATTAAATCACTGATTGAAGTTACCAGCCATAACGTGACGCAGGGCGTGAACGTGGTTTCTGAGGCCGAAAAAAACATGCACGACATTGTTACCGGTTCTGGCAACGTGAGCCGACTGATGGATGAAATTTTCGCCTCAACGTCAGAACAGGAAAAAGGCATATCACAAATCACGCAGGCATTGTCGGAGCTGGAACGCGTAACGCAAAGCAACGTGTCGATGGTTGAAGAACTTAATGGTTCGTCTGATGTGCTGCGCAATCAGGTGATAGAGTTACAGGCGCGAACACGCAATTTCCGTCTGGAAAATGAGTACGAGACTGACAATGCGTTAACACGCCGCGAGTGGGCGGTGAATTCCTGAGCGTATTCAGGACAATGCCTCACATAATTATTGCTTAACCCTCGACGAAAGCTAGACTGACACCGGAAGAGATAAAACGGTGGAGGCGCTGTGGAGAGCATTAAAGGGTCTGAAGTTAACGTACCTGACGCGGTTTTTGCATGGGTATTTGATGGACGCGGGGGCGCAAGGCCGCTTGAAGATCAGGATCAAATCGACAGCGAACATACATGCTGGCTGCACCTTAACTACACGCATCCGGACAGCGCCGAGTGGCTCGCGTCCACGCCGCTATTGCCCAACAATGTCCGGGATGCGATGGCGGGAGAAAGTCTCCGACCCCGCGTCAGCCGGATGGGGGAGGGAACGTTAATCACGCTGCGTTGCATAAATGGCAGTACGGATGAACGTCCGGATCAGCTGGTGGCAATGCGTGTTTACATGAATGAACAACTGATTGTTTCCACCCGGCAGCGTAAAGTGCTGGCGCTCGATGACGTCATTAACGATCTGAAAGAGGGCACAGGGCCTACAGATTGCGGAAGCTGGCTGGTGGATGTATGTGATGCGCTAACCGATCATGCCAGCGAGTTTATTGAAGAGCTCCACGATAAAATCATCGATCTGGAAGATAACCTGCTCGATCAGCAAATTCCTCCGCGTGGTTTTCTGGCGTTGCTGCGTAAACAGCTCATCGTTATGCGCCGCTATATGACACCGCAGCGCGACGTATATGCGCGTCTGGCCAGCGAACGCATGACCTGGATGAACGACGATCAGCGTCGCAGAATGCAGGATATTGCCGACCGGCTTGGCCGTGGTCTGGACGAGATCGATTCATGTATCGCCAGAACGGCGGTCATGGCGGATGAGATAGCGCAGGTGATGCAGGAGTCCTTAGCCAGGAGAACGTACACCATGTCGCTGATGGCGATGGTCTTTTTACCGAGTACGTTCTTAACCGGGCTATTTGGCGTCAATCTGGGGGGCATACCCGGCGGGGAATACCACTATGGCTTTACCACATTTTGCGTCATGTTAGTGGTTTTGATTGGGGGTGTTGCATGGTGGTTGCATCGCAGTAAATGGTTGTAAATTTACGTTTTTATGATGCTGCGGCTGCTTCAAAACGTCATTTTAATTGAGCGAAGTCAATAAACTCCGACCACGTTAGGTGCAATATTACTCCCGCAGGTGAATGCAACGTCAAGCGATGGGCGTTGCGCTCCATATTGTCTTACTTCCTTTTTTTGAATTACTGCATAGCACAATTGATTCGTACGACGCCGACTTTATAGTCGGCTTTTTTTTTGCCTCCTGTTTAACTGCGTCTACCCTTTAGGGGTCAGCACCCAAATCTGGAGGAAAAGATGAGTATGCTACTTGCCCTGCAACGTCTGACCACCTGGCAGTCCGATCCGGTGCCCACCGATCCGACCCCGATACCCGATCCCATCCCACGTCCGCAGCCGATGCCGGATCCGCCACCGGACGAAGAACCGATTAAATTGTCGCATCGTTAGCGGAGATCTGCGAGGATACGCGCCAACTGACTGCAATCATTACCACGAGAGTATATTGTGACCGCTTTTTCCACGCTGAATGTTCTGCCTGAAGCCCAACTGACTAATCTGAATGAGTTGGGCTACCTCACTATGACCCCCGTCCAGGCCGCCGCCCTGCCGGCTATCCTCGAAGGCCGTGACGTGCGCGTGCAGGCGAAAACCGGCAGTGGAAAAACGGCTGCCTTCGGACTTGGCCTGTTGCAGCACATTGATGCAACCCTGTTTCAGACCCAGTCCTTGATACTCTGCCCGACGCGTGAGCTGGCCGACCAGGTCGCGGGTGAGCTGCGTCGACTGGCGCGTTTTTTGCCAAACACTAAAATTTTAACGCTCTGCGGCGGGCAACCGTTCGGTGCGCAGCGTGATTCTCTTCAGCATGCGCCGCATATCATTGTGGCGACGCCGGGCCGTCTGCTCGATCATCTACAAAAAGGCACCGTTTCACTCGATGCACTGCAAACGCTGGTCATGGACGAAGCTGACCGCATGCTGGATATGGGCTTCAGCGATGCGATTGACGAAGTGATCCGCTTTGCCCCGGCCACGCGTCAGACGCTGCTCTTTTCTGCCACCTGGCCTGAGGCCATTGCGGCCATCAGCGGGCGCGTGCAGAAAAATCCGCTGACTATTGAAATCGATACTGTCGATGCCTTGCCGGCGATAGAGCAGCAGTTCTTTGAAACCTCTCAGCAGGGCAAAATTCCACTGCTGCAAAAATTGTTGAGCCAGCACCAGCCGGCGTCCTGCGTAGTGTTCTGTAATACCAAAAAAGACTGTCAGGCGGTGTGCGATGCCCTGAACGATGCCGGGCAGAGCGCGTTATCGCTGCATGGCGATCTGGAGCAGCGCGATCGCGATCAAACGCTGGTGCGTTTTGCAAACGGCAGCGCTCGCGTGCTGGTTGCAACGGATGTGGCAGCCCGTGGCCTTGATATTAAATCGCTTGAGCTGGTGGTGAATTTCGAACTGGCATGGGATCCGGAAGTGCATGTCCACCGCATCGGACGTACTGCGCGTGCGGGTAACAGCGGTCTCGCTATCAGCTTCTGCGCACCTGAAGAGGCGCAGCGCGCCAATATTCTTGCGGAAATGCTGCAACTGAAACTCAACTGGGTAAATGCCCCGGTGAACACCAGCGTTGCTCCGCTGGCGGCGGAAATGGCCACGCTTTGCATCGACGGCGGTAAAAAAGCCAAAATGCGTCCCGGTGACGTTCTGGGGGCGTTAACAGGAGATATAGGTCTCGACGGGGCAGATATTGGCAAGATCACGGTCCATCCTGCACATGTCTACGTCGCGGTTCGCCAGTCGGTTGCCCACAAGGCCTGGAAACAGTTGCAGGGCGGGAAGATTAAAGGGAAAACCTGCCGCGTTCGGCTGCTGAAGTAAGGAAAAAAGCGTCTCAGAAGCAGTGTCTGAGACGCTGTCAGGTTATTTCACTTCCACCACGTTCAGGCGCAGTTCATCGAACTGTGCCTCTTCTTCCTCCGGCTGCCAGCCGGCAGGCTGCATCGGGATGTCTTCGCGGTCAAAGGCCAGATCCCCGCCATTCACTACTTCTGAACCGTGGTTAATGCCTTTGAAATCGAACAGCTCAACGTCGGCCAGGTGCGAAGGTACCACGTTCTGCATCGCGCTAAACATGGTTTCGATACGGCCAGGATAGCGTTTATCCCAGTCACGAAGCATGTCGCCAATGACCTGACGTTGCAGGTTCGGCTGTGAGCCGCACAGGTTGCATGGAATAATAGGGAAGGCTTTAGCCTGAGAGAAACGCTCAATGTCTTTCTCGCGGCAGTAGGCGAGTGGGCGGATCACAATGTGTTTACCGTCATCGCTCATCAGCTTCGGCGGCATGCCCTTCATTTTGCCACCGTAGAACATGTTCAGAAACAGCGTTTGCAGAATGTCGTCCCGGTGATGACCAAGTGCAATCTTGGTTGCACCCAGTTCTGTTGCGGTGCGGTACAGAATGCCGCGACGCAAACGTGAGCAGAGCGAGCAGGTTGTTTTGCCCTCTGGGATCTTCTCTTTAACAATTCCGTAGGTGTTCTCTTCTACGATTTTGTACTCAACGCCCAGGTTCTCCAGATACTCGGGGAGAATATGCTCCGGGAAGCCCGGCTGTTTCTGATCGAGGTTAACCGCGACCAGGGAAAAGTTCACCGGTGCGCTTTGCTGAAGATTGCGCAGGATCTCCAGCATGGTATAGCTGTCTTTACCGCCCGACAGGCAGACCATGATGCGGTCGCCTTCTTCAATCATGTTGAAGTCTGCAATGGCTTCGCCCACGTTGCGGCGCAGTCGCTTTTGCAGTTTATTCAGGTTGTACTGTTCTTTCTTATTAATTTCTTGATTTTCTAGCATTTATTCGTTACTCAGATCTCAAATGGGGCACAAGGCGAGGAAAACGATTTCAAAGCGTCAGCTTCGTATCCCGCTTTTCCACCTGTTCGCTGTTCATCTCTTCTGTGCA
Organism: Enterobacter genomosp. S; assembly: GCF_001631805.1. NCBI lineage: Bacteria > Pseudomonadati > Pseudomonadota > Gammaproteobacteria > Enterobacterales > Enterobacteriaceae > Enterobacter > Enterobacter genomosp. S. The sequence continues at coordinate 19,172 of NZ_LVVA01000007.1, forward strand.
TGTAGCATAGATTTCATACACCATCTGCGCATTATCGTGCCCCATCTGGTTAGCAATAAAAGACGGGTTTGCGGCTGCCGGTAAAAACCAACATGCGAAAGTGTGCCGTGTATGGTACGGATTGCAGCGACGAATGCCAGCACGTTTTACAAATGAGTCCCACAAGGCTAATGGGTTGTCTACACTTAAAGCTTACGCAGTAATAAAACGGAGGTGAAAATGACTGACCGACCAGTTAATGGTGACCATCCTGATCTTAACCCCATCCCGGATAATCCGGAAAAGGATGGAAGTAAGTCCAAAGACGATCCTGGCTCAGCGCCTGAATCGGGCGATAAAGATCCAGAGTGATAACAAGCCGCCTTCACGAAGGCGGTTTTAACAAAATGTACAGCACCTCTTAGCTTTCCATTATCTACGATACCATGAAGAATAAAGACGAACAGACAGGATTAGTTGGGCTGGCGATTGGTGCCGCCGTTATTGGGCTGGTTTCATCACAGAAGATCATCAACCGCGAAAGTATTGTCGATGAGCTGGTCAGGCTTGGCAGGCAGAAGGGCGATGGTGTCGAAGATGAAGTCTTTTTAAAAGCAGCTGAGTTAGTGAGAAAAGGGGTTTAAGCGATGGCTGAAATTCGGCAAGCACAGTGCCATTGTGGGGCGGTGCAGTTTACCGTTGAGCTGACAGACGGTCTGAACACCGCACGCCGCTGTAGCTGCTCATTTTGTCGTATGCGTGGGGCGGTAGTCGTATCTGCGCCGTTGACAGGCATTAAGGTGACACAGGGGGAAGACAAGCTCACTGAGTACCGCTTCAACACGGGTACAGCGCGCCATTTCTTCTGCTCGGTCTGCGGTATTTACACGTTCCATCAACGACGCTCCAATCCCAACGAATACGGCGTTAATGTCGCCTGCCTGGAAAATGTCACGCCATTCGACTTCCCGGAAGTGGCGGTGATGGATGGGGTAAATCATCCCATGGATGGTGACAGCGGGGTGGTTGGTTACCTCTCATTCCGTAAAGAAGCATCGGAACATCAATAAACGTTAGCCCGCAGATTACTGCGGGCTGATACCATTAGAACTGATAAACCAGGCCCAATGCGACAACGTCATCTGTACCAATGCCGTTGTTTTTGTAGAATGAATCATCTTCATCCAGCAGGTTGATTTTATAATCAACATAGGTGGACATATTTTTGTTGAAATAGTAGGTAGCACCTACGTCAGCATATTTCACCAGGTCTTTATCGTCCTGGCCATTGCCCAGATCTTTGCCTTTGGATTGTAAATACGAAATAGCCGGACGCAGGCCAAAGTCAAACTGATATTGCGCAGTGACTTCAACGTTCTGCGTTTTATTTGCTACCGCATCCGCATTGTCACCGTACGGCGTCATATTATGGGTTTCGGAATACATTGCCGCCAAATAGATGTTGTTGGCATCGTATTTCAGACCTGCGGTCCATGCATCAGCAGTGTCGCCGCCCGCGTTGGTGTAATTTACCTGATCGTTGGTACGGTCAGAAGAGGCGTATGCCGCGCCGGCACTGAAGCCCATGCCGAAATCATAGGTGGCGGAGATACCGTAACCATCACCGTTTTCATGACGCACATCGCGACCATTGTTGGTGCCTTCCTGATTGTTGCTGGCATCTTCATTATTACCCTGATACTGCACCGCAACGTTCAGGCCCTGTACCAGACCAAATAAGTCGGTGTTACGGTAGGTTGCAACGCCATTGGCACGACCGGTCATAAAGTTGTCGGCATAAGTGTAAGAGTCACCACCAAATTCAGGCAGCATATCGGTCCAGCCTTCCACGTCGTACAGTACGCCATAGTTACGGCCGTAATCGAAGGAGCCGTAGTCGCCCACCTTCACACCCGCGAAGGCCAGACGCGTCCATGACTGATTGTCTGAACCTTCGGTGTTGTTTGCCTGAATGTTATATTCCCACTGCGCGTAGCCGGTCATCATGTCGTTGATTTGGGTTTCACCTTTAAAACCCAGACGCATATAGGTTTGGTCCCCATCTTTCGACGCGTCGTCAGAGAAATAATGCAGACCATCGACTTTGCCATACAGATCCAGTTTATTGCCGTCTTTATTATAAATTTCAGCTGCGTGAGCGGCTCCAGCCATTAACAAAGCGGGGATCATCAGTGCCAGTACTTTTCTTTGCATTTGGATTATTCCTTTGCGGTTATTTTTTATTACTTCGTGAACTTTCCGGTCTGGAAAGGTGTCCCATGCTAGATCACTCTGATGGCGGATGAATAAAATATAATTGTTACGGGTTAAGTAAAATCTCAACCAAATAATGCGACTGAAATAATGATTGGTGTCGTGAATAAATGGCAGTGACAGATACAAAATAAAAATTATTAATTACGGGGTAAACAAGGTAATCTTCCCGGCGTTATATGCCTTTAAGATTTTTTCATCCATAATTCACGTGAATATTGTTCAGAAGATTGAGGCAATTTTCACCGACCTTTGGATTCGCCCGGTGCGCATGCATCGGGCTTTTTTATGGCAAAAAATGCCCGGACAAGCCGGGCATAAAAGTTATTCGCTGGTGGATTTTTCCGCTTTCCCCGCCAGTTGTGCCAGGAAGTCATACCGCTTCTGAAGATCCGCTGCCGCATCCTTCCAGAGCTGCTCTGCTACTTCCGGCTGCTGAGCGTTCAGCCTGCGGAAGCGTTGCTCCTGAAGCAGGGTTTCGGCAAGGGCGTCTGACGGTGGACGCGAATCCAGCGCCAGCGGCAATTTCCCTTCATCGGCACGGCGCGGATCGAAGCGGTACAGCGGCCAGAAGCCGGTTGCGGTAAGCTGACGCATCTGGTCGTGGCTAAGCGCCAGATCGTAGCCATGTTCCTCGCACGGGCTGTAGGCGATGATCAGCGACGGGCCAGGATAAGCTTCCGCTTCCTGAATGGCTTTCACCGTCTGGTTGAGCTGTGCGCCCAGCGAAATCTGCGCGACGTAGACATGGCCATACATCATCATGCTGACGCCGAGATCCTTACGCGCCTTGCGTTTGCCATGCTCACCAAATTTCGTAACCGCCCCCAACGGCGTTGCTTTCGAGGCCTGTCCACCGGTGTTGGAATAGCACTGGGTATCAAGTACCAGAATGTTGACGTTTTCGGTCAGGCTCAGCACGTGATCGAGTCCACCAAATCCAATATCGTAGGCCCATCCGTCACCGCCGATCAGCCAGATAGATTTATCTACCAGCGCATCAGCATCGTTCAGCAGTTGTTCAGCCCCTTCAACACCCTGAAGCGCATTGCGCAGTTCCGCAACCTGGGCGCGACGTACGTCAGGCGTGGCCTCCGCATGCAGCGCGTCATTCAGCTTTGCCGGGATTTTATCGGCAAACTCTTCCAGCAGACGCATTACGCGGGCACGGTGCTGGTCGACCGTCAGACGGAAGCCCAGACCAAATTCTGCGTTATCCTCGAAAAGCGAGTTTGCCCACGCCGGACCGCGGCCGTTCGCGTCGGTGGTATACGGCGTGGACGGCAGGTTACCGCCGTAGATTGACGAGCAGCCAGTCGCGTTGGCAATCAGCATTCGGTCGCCGTAAAGCTGGGTAAGCAGTTTAATGTACGGCGTTTCACCGCAGCCAGAACACGCCCCGGAGTACTCGAAAAGCGGTGTAATGAGCTGTGAGGTACGAATGTCAATGCGTTCCAGCTTGTTGCGGTCGATTTCAGGCAGGTCGAGGAAGAAATCATAATTCACTTTCTCTTCTTCAACATGGTCCAGACGCGACATCATATTGATGGCTTTGATTGTCGGATCCTGACGATCTTTCGCCGGGCACACCTCAACGCACAGGTTACAGCCGGTGCAGTCTTCTGGCGCCACCTGAAGAACATATTTCTGGCCACGCATATCGCGGGATTTTACATCCAGCGAGTGCAGGCTCTCCGGCGCGTCAGCCATCGCTTCCGGCGATACCACCTTGGCGCGAATGGCCGAGTGCGGACAGGCCGCCACGCAGTGGTTGCACTGGGTGCACAGCTCTTCTTTCCAGATGGGGATCGCTTCGGCAATATTGCGTTTTTCCCAGCGGGTCGTGCCCATCGGCCAGGTGCCGTCAGGCGGAAGTGCAGAGACGGGCAGGGTGTCGCCAAGTCCGGCAAGCATCGCCGCCGTTACGGTTTTGACAAAATCCGGTGCGGCGTCAGACACCACCGGCGGTCGGTTCGGGCTGCCGGCATTGACCGGCTGCAACGGCACTTCGAACAGCGACTCGCGGGCCAGCGCCAGCGCCTGCCAGTTGCGTTCAACCAGCTCCTGACCTTTGCTGCTGTAGCTTTTGGCAATCGCCCCCTGAAGTTCCATCAGCGCGCTGTCGCCCGGCAGAATGTTGGTCAGGTGGAAGAACGCCATCTGCATGACCGTATTAATACGCGCAGCCAGGCCGCACTCGCGGGCAATCTTCGCGGCGTTAATGACATACAGGCGCGCCTGTTTCTGGTTCAGCACTGCCTGGACTTCCTGGGGCAGTCGCGCCCAAACCTCATCGGCGCTGTACGGGGTGTTGATCAGAAAAATACCGCCGGGCTTCAGGCGCTCGGCCATCTGGTATTTATCAATGAACTGGAGCTGGTGACAGCCAACAAAATCTGCCTGAGAAATAAGGTACGCCGAGCGGATTGGGTGTTCGCTAACGCGCAGGTGGGAAACGGTCAGCCCGCCTGCTTTTTTGGAATCATAGACGAAATACCCTTGCGCATACCACGGCGTGGAGTTACCGATAATTTTGATGTTGTTCTTGGTCGCCGAGACGCTGCCGTCGCTGCCCAGGCCGTAGAACAGCGCTTCCAGTTTCGCATTCGAGGGCAGGGTGTTTTCCGGCAGCGGGAGAGAAAGGTTAGTCACGTCATCATAAATGCCGACCGTAAAGCGCGGTTTCGGTTTTGCCTCGCGCAGTTCAGTGAATACGGCCAGGACGCATTCTGGCCCGAACTCTTTTGAGGATAAACCATAACGCCCGCCAATGACGCGCGGCAGCGTTTCGCGTTCGCCAGCATTGAACGCCTCAGCCAGCGCCGTCATCACATCAAGATAGAGCGGTTCAGCCTGTGCGCCAGGCTCTTTGGTGCGGTCAAGTACCGCCACAGCACGCGCGCTTTCCGGCAGGGCTGCGAGCAGGTGTTTCGCTGAGAATGGACGATAGAGGCGAACTTTGAGCACGCCCACTTTTTCCCCACGCGTCAGCAGTTCATCGACTACCTCTTCACAGGTGCCGATGGCTGAACCCATCAGGACGATCACGCGCTCGGCCTGCGGATGGCCGTAATATTCAAACGGCTTATACGCGCGACCCGTCGCAGCGGCAAAATCGTCCATCGCCTGTTCGACATGATCGTAAACCGCGTTGTACCACGGGTTTGTCGCCTCGCGGGACTGGAAATAGGTGTCCGGGTTTGCGGACGTTCCCCTAATCACCGGGTGTTCCGGATTGAGGGCACGTGCACGATGAGCATCAATGTCAGCCTGCGGCAGCAGGTTCAGAATAGTGTCGTCCGGCAGCGGAACGATTTTATTGATCTCGTGTGACGTGCGGAAACCATCGAAGAAATGAATAAACGGCACGCGGCTTTTCAGCGTGGCAATATGCGATATCAGCGCGAAGTCCTGTGCCTCCTGCACGCTACCGGCGCAGAGCATGGCGCAGCCGGTCTGACGCACGGCCATCACGTCCGAGTGATCGCCAAAAATAGAGAGCGCGTGAGTGGCCACGGTGCGCGCGGCAACGTGCAGGACAAACGGCGTTAACTGTCCTGCCAGCTTGTAAAGCGTGGGGATCATCAGCAGAAGACCCTGTGACGACGTAAACGAGGTCGACAGGGCTCCGGTCTGCAACGCACCGTGCACGGTGGCAATGGCGCCAGCTTCGGACTGCATCTCAACCACGCGCGGGACGTCGCCCCAGACGTTTTTTAACCCATTCCCGGCCCAGGCGTCTGCCTGTTCAGCCATTGTTGAGCTTGGAGTAATTGGGTAGATGGCGATAACTTCGCTGGTACGAAACGCAACCGACGCGACTGCACCATTGCCGTCAATAGTTTGCATAGGACAACACCCTTACATTGCGCAAAAAGAGGGGCCTGTAAAACGACGACAGACCCTGAATATTATCTGTGTATTTTAGCAAAGCTCAGGGTTTACGATTTTCGCTTTTGTGTCCTCGGTATGCGCTGTATCAATGACTCGATGGCTAGTTGCGTAAAAAAATTGCGAGAAATTGTTACCAGAGCGCATAAATACGCACATCCGCTCTCGACGATGCGGCGCGTGATGCCTATTATGCTTAGGTTTCGCTTTAATTATGGGGAGAAAGGTATGCGTTCAGCATTTTGGGTAGGATGTGCCGCGTTACTGTTGTCGGCATGCAGCAATGAACCAGTACAGCAGGCGACGGCGGCACACGTTACGCCGGGTATGAGAGCGGCTATGTCCAGCTCTGGACAAGCTAACTGCGCAATGATTGGAGGGTCACTTTCCGTTGCCCGCCAGCTCGACGGCTCCGCCATCGGCATGTGCGCATTGCCCAACGGCAAACGCTGTAGTGAGCAGTCGCTTGCCGTAGGGTCGTGCGGAAGCTACTGAGTTATTCTACTCGCTTAAACATCAATGACTTATCGGCTGTCGCCAGCGTTAACTGGTCTTCGGTCAGGTCTACCTGTGCGCCTTTGCTTAGCATATCGGCGATGGTCTGATCCAGTGCATTAAGCTGCGGCTCGGTGCAGAGTTTCCGCGTCATGGCCAGCGTTTTGACGGTCAATTCTCCTTCGGACAATTTCCCCTGTCCGTTAAAGCCGTTGCACATCGTGCCGGAGACGACAATGTTGTTAATCAGGCTGATATTAGGCTGCGCACTGAAGCGAATTTCAGGCTGCGTTTTACCGACTTTCACCGCTTTGCCATCAACGTTTTCCAGCACGAAGCGGTGATTCTCTAGCTGTACGGTCTGAACGGAGGCTTTGCCAGGGTTAACACATCCAGCCAGTGCGAGGCTGATTAAACTTACTGCCGCGAGCTTTTTCATTTTTCTTCTCAAACTATCAATGCTGTAAATATTTTTTCAGTGTAACGATACCCTCCTGGGTGTTAATGGGGTTTATCTGAAAGTGCGAGAAAGGACCGGGCGGCAGCGCACCCGGTGAGATACTTAATGAGATTTAAATCCAGCCGCTGCCATCAGCATTTTGAAGAGCATACTGACGCAGGCCAGCGCCAGTACGCTGCCGCCCCAGATGATGGCAAGCCACATCAAACGTTTCCATACAGGTTGTTGCATCAGTGATAACCCTCCCCATGCTGTACTTTTCCGCGAAAAACGTAATAACTCCAGAAGGTGTAGACCAGAATTACGGGAATGATCAACAGTGCTCCCACCAACATAAAGCCCTGGCTTTGGGGTGGGGCGGCAACCTCCCAGAGAGTTATGTCCGGTGGGATGATGTGCGGCCAGATGCTGATCCCAAGCCCGCTAAAACCAAGGAATACCAGTCCTAATGTCATGATAAACGGCAGGGTATGGCTCGCCGGATTATTCAGACAGCGCCACTGGCACAGGCTCAGGATCACAACCAGCGCAGGGACGGGCAGCAGGTAAAACAGGTTCGGCAGCGTAAACCAGCGTGCAGCAATGGCCGGTTGCGCCAGAGGCGTCCAGATACTGATTACTGCAATGCACCCCAGAAGGAGAAGCAGGAGCACCTTCGATATCTTACGCATCCGCCGTTGCAGGGCATTTTCGCTTTTCATGACCAGCCATGTTGATCCTAACAGCGCGTAAGCCACCACCAGTGCCGTACCGCAAAAAAGAGTAAATGCGGTAAACCAGTCAAATGGACCGCCGCTGTAAGCGCGACCGGTGACGCTGAATCCATGGATCACCGCGCCGACGGTAATGCCCTGGCTGAACGTCGCCACAATCGACCCGCCAATAAAGGCCTTATCCCAGAACGGGCGGTGCGCCGGGGTCGCTTTGAAGCGAAATTCAAAGGCAACTCCGCGAAATATAAGCCCGATCAGCATTATGGTCAGGGGAATGGTGAGCGCGTCTATGATGACCGCATAGGCGAGAGGAAAGGCACCAAACAGAGCCGCACCGCCAAGCACCAACCAGGTTTCGTTTCCGTCCCAGACCGGGGCCACGCTGTTGACCATCACATCGCGATCATCTGCATCCGGCGTTGCCGGGAACAGGATACCTATCCCCAGGTCAAAACCATCCATTACGATATACATCAAGGTGGCGAAAACGATAATAACGAACCAGATAATGGAAAGATCGATACCCATTACGGTTACTCCTTAAATTCAGTGGTGACGGCAGAAAGCGGACGAGCAGGGCGGCCGTCGGATTCGGTCGCAAAGGATCCATGGGGCTGCGGCCCTTTTTTAATCAGACGCACCATATAGCTGTAGCCCACGCCAAACACCGCGGTATAAACCACGAAGAAAGCCAGCAAGCTAATGCTCATGTGCAGATCGCCATGCGCGGAAACCGCATCCTTTGTGCGCTGTAGCCCATAGACGACCCAGGGCTGGCGGCCGACCTCCGTAGTTACCCATCCGGCGAGGATGGCGATCAGCCCGGACGGCCCCATCAGCAGGGCAAACCACAGGAAGGGACGCGAGGTATAGAGGCGGTGTTTGTAACGCAGCCACAGTGCCGCCACGCCCAAAAGCAGCATCAACATTCCTAAACCGGCCATAATGCGGAAAGACCAGAAGACGATCGTGGCGTTCGGACGATCTTCTTTCGGAAACGCCTTCAATGCCGGAACCTGTTTATCAAGACTGTGGGTCAGGATCAGGCTGCCCAACGCGGGTATCGCCAGTGCAAAACGGGTCCGTTCCTGCTCCGTATCCGGCCAGCCAAACAGCAGCAGCGGCGTGGGTTCACCCGGCGGGTTCTCCCAGTGGCCCTCAATAGCGGCTATTTTCGCTGGCTGATGTTTTAAGGTGTTCAGCCCGTGCATATCTCCCACCAGCGCCTGGACAGGGGCTACGATCAACGTCATCCACAACGCCATGGAGAACATGGTGCGAATGGCGGGCGTATTGTTACCACGCAGCAAATGCCACGCCGCAGAGGCACCGACAAACAGCGCGCTGCTGAGGAAAGCCGCTATCGACATGTGGAGAAGGCGATAAGGGAAGGAGGGGTTAAACACCACGGCAAACCAGTCCACAGGAACCACCTGACCGTTTACGATTTCATACCCTTGCGGTGTCTGCATCCAGCTGTTTGACGAGAGGATCCAGAACGTAGAAATGATGGTTCCCAACGCGACCATGCAGGTTGAAAAGAAGTGCAGCCCCGGCCCGACCTTATTCCAGCCAAATAACATCACCCCGAGGAAACCTGCCTCCAGGAAGAACGCGGTGAGCACTTCATAGGTCAGCAGTGGGCCGGTAATACTGCCCGCGAACTGCGAAAACCCGCTCCAGTTGGTGCCAAACTGATAAGCCATCACCAGGCCGGAGACCACGCCCATACCAAAGTTGACGGCGAAGATCTTCGACCAGAAATGGTACAGCGAACGCCAGACGGGATTTTTGGTTTTCAGCCACAACCCTTCCAGCACGGCGAGATAGCTCGCCAGGCCGATGGTGATTGCTGGAAATATAATATGAAAGGATACGGTAAAGGCGAACTGTATTCGCGCAAGATGAAACGCATCTAGACCAAACATGCAAAACTCCGCAGTGCAAAAAATTCGATGCGATTTTAAGCCGTGCCAGGTCTGGGTTGCAGAGACAGACCGATGTTATTTATCTATAACAGTTTTCCTGACCGTCTATGTGAAACTTGTATCTGGCGGTAATATTACCGCCCATGTTAACGCTCACTTTCGTAATGCCCAAAGGTAGATCAATACGGCGTTAAGCAGAAAGGAAAAAATAAAAAGTAATAATGTGTAGTTTTCACTCCATTCAAGTTCAGTTACAAATCCAAAATGTCTGGTGTATAGGTGATAAAGCAAAACATCCGGCATGATGTAGCATACCAGCGAATAAATTATGAAAAGCATCAATGTTTCGACCACCCACGTCAGGGCATGTTTTTTTGCATTCATCAATATACCTGTATGGTGCCGAGTGCATTTAATCCAGCAGCGACTTTTATTGTGCCGGACGCCAGTAGTCCATGCATTAATATTCTGAAGTGAGCATGGTTTGGTAATGTAATACATCCATTACTAATACCAGACTGTCCCGCAGGGTGTAGGCGAAAAGATCCCCGCTCAACTCTGTTGATAAACGTTGTGTCGTCAATGTGATTATCATGACGATAAAGAGCAAACCAAAAATCACGGTTCGATCCGCTTTCAAACTCTTTGATAACATCATGCCAGTGGGTAGCTAACCCACCTCGAGCACGTGTAACGATATAATAGAGTCCGGGCGGTAATGGCCCCACCGCAGGCGTTGCAACGGCATCAGGATTGTTTCTGTTGTGGCCTGCGTTTCCTGAATATGCGGGGAAAAAGCCCAGGCCAGGACAGCTCAGCGTTGAAAGTTGCCCCCCGTTTAAATGAAAAGTACATCTAATCATCTGTCTTTCCATTCATCAGAGAAGAGAATATTCCCGTCGCAATGCTTCCAGGTGATTTTTTCGTAGCGAAGTGCGATACTTTCGAGATGGTTATGTTTTTCAGTCGCGGGATTTTTTATATCATGCATGAGTGGGCAGATAGAGACAACTTTCACGTTCTCCAGCAGCATGTTGAAGTATTCGACCTCCTGGCCTGCATCATTGATATGATACCACTTAAACTCAGCGCTTTTTAAGGTTTGTCCTTTTGCTACTGCTTTGTACAAATAGGGGCTTGAGCTGTCGAACTCTTTTTCAAAATTAAGTGGGCTATGAATACGGGTACCTGTGATCTTTCCGGTCATGTTGTCGGTAGGGAGATACAGGCCGTGCCCAAAACTCAAAATTTCAATACTTCCCTCACGATTCACAACATCGACAGAACCTTTAATGTTCGCGCAGCCGTCATCTTTAAGCCAGAGGTATGCTGGAATTGCCATCCTGTAGATCCTTTTTTTCTGTGTGAATCTGAAAAGTTAATGCCTCTGGCGAACCAACCAGGTAGGCATAAAATGCCATATAAAACAATTATATTTCAATTGGTTATGTGTTGGCGCTTCGAAATCGGTTTCTTGAATAATCAATGATGCTGTAGACAATCTTGAATAAAAAATTCTTTTTATGATTTTTACGCATTAAACAGCTTGCTTTGTCACCAGCAACATGCGTTAATGGATTTCTGGTTTTGAATCCAAATAAATATCTGACGTAGTTTTATAAAGCAGTTCTCATCACGTTGTGCCTCTCCGCAGCCTCTCTTGGGTCTTTATCTACATTCCGATTCGTTTTGTATCGAACCATTTATGCCTGATCGGCTCATGAGTAATTTACGTTTTTACGTTTACAGGAGAATCCTATGACTTCTTATATCCATTTCCGCTGCCCATGCTGTCATGGCTCGCAGTACCGCACCTCAGCTTTTGACGTGTCTGATAAAAACCCGTTCGGCGCGAAATGCATTTTCTGCAAATCGCCGATGATAACGCTCGATCATCTGGCCGCTGCGCATTCTGCTCAGCATCACGTTACCGAGTACCGCAAGTAAGCCACCGCATTTCCCATAACAGTTAGCAAAATCTTCTCTTTTTCTCCTGCTGATATACACTGTCAGCAATAAGGAGAATCTGATGAAAAAATACCAGCGTCTGGCGCAACAAATTATCTCGCAGATTGAGCTTGGCGTATGGTTGCCGGGCGATAAGCTGCCTTCTCTGCGGGAACAGGTGACAAGCAGCGGCATGAGCTTCATGACCGTGGGCCACGCGTATCAGATGCTGGAAAGTCAGGGGCGCATTGTTGCCAGACCGCAGTCGGGTTACTACGTTGCCGCGCGCCCGACCACGCACCAGCCTGCACCGCCCGCGCAGGTGATGCGCGACGAAGTGGTAGACATCAACACCTATATCTTCGACGTGTTACAGGCCAGCCGCGACCCCTCCGTTGTCCCTTTTGCCTCGGCATTTCCCGATCCGCGCCTTTTTCCGCTTCAGCAACTCAACCGCTCGCTGGCTAACGTCAGTAAAACGGCCACGGCCATGAGCGTGATTGAAAACCTGCCGCCGGGTAATGTCGACTTACGTCATGCCATTGCCCGCCGCTACGCTCAGCAAGGGATGAATATCTCCCCGGATGAAATTGTGATCACCGCGGGCGCGCTCGAAGCACTCAATCTCAGTTTGCAGGCCGTCACGGAACCTGGTGACTGGGTTATTGTTGAGAACCCCTGTTTTTATGGCGCACTCCAGGCGCTTGAACGTCTGAAGCTGAAAGCGCTGTCGATTGCCACTGACGTCCGGGAAGGTATCGATCTCAATGCCCTTGAGCAGGCATTAAACGACTACCCGGTGAAAGCCTGCTGGCTGATGACCAACAGTCAGAACCCGCTCGGCTTTACGCTGAGCGCAGAGAAGAAAGCCCAGCTGGTGGCCTTGTTAACCCGGTACAACGTCACGCTGATCGAAGACGATGTTTACAGCGAACTCTATTTTGGCCGTGAAAAGCCGCTTCCGGCAAAAGCCTGGGATAAGCAGGACATGACGTTGCACTGCTCCTCATTTTCCAAATGTCTGGTGGCCGGTTTTCGCATTGGCTGGGTGGCGGCGGGAAAACATGCGCGCCGTATTCAGCAGTTGCAGCTAATGAGTACATTATCGACCAGCTCTCCCATGCAGCTGGCGCTGGTGGATTATCTGGCGACCAAACGTTACGACGCCCACCTTCGTCGCCTGCGGCGTACGCTTGCTGAACGTAAACAGCAGGCCTGGCAATCGCTTCTGCGCCATATGCCTGCCGGCGTCAAAATCCATCATAACGACAGCGGCTACTTTTTATGGCTGGAGCTGCCTGAACAGCTGGATGCGGGGCAGTTGAGTGAAAAGGCATTAACCCATCAAATCAGCATTGCCCCCGGCAAGATGTTTTCCACTTCCGATATCTGGACGCCGTTTTTCCGTTTCAATACCTCATGGGGCTGGAGCGAGCGGGAGGAACAGGCGGTCGTCCAGCTGGCGGCGCTAATTCGCCAAATGATGCTGCCGCCAGTCACACCTTGATGAAAATTCCTGAAGCGGCAGAGCGCGCGGTCTACCTTTAATAAGGGGGTACGGCTTAAAAGCGTGACGTTGTCACGTCTCGATCCGACAAAACGTGTGCTGACAGCGAAAATAATGTCGACTTTAACAGGACGGTGCTATGCAAAATCAATTGCTGATTAATGGTGAACTGGTGGCCGGCGAAGGGGAGATGCAGGCGGTTTTTAATCCTGCCACGGGTGAGGTGCTGCTTGAGATTGCTGAAGCATCGGCTGCACAGGTGGACGCCGCTGTCCAGGCTGCCGATCGCGCGTTCACGGAGTGGGGACAAACGACGCCGAAAACGCGCGCCGACTGTCTGTTAAAGCTGGCTGACGTGATAGAAGCCAACGCCGACGCGTTCGCGCAGCTGGAATCCCTTAACTGCGGAAAGCCGTTCCATTGTGCTCTGGGAGATGAAATTCCTGCCGTGGTTGATGTGTTTCGCTTCTTTGCCGGGGCCGCCCGCTGCCTGAATGGGCTGGCTGCCGGAGAATATCTGGAAGGCCATACCTCGATGATTCGCCGCGATCCGGTTGGCGTTGTCGCCTCTATCGCGCCCTGGAACTATCCTCTGATGATGGCCGCGTGGAAGCTGGCCCCCGCGCTGGCAGCGGGAAACTGTGTCGTCATCAAGCCATCAGAAATCACCCCGTTGACGGCGCTGAAGCTGGCGGAACTGGCGAAAGATATCTTCCCGGCAGGCGTGCTGAACGTGCTGTTTGGTCGCGGCAAGACCGTAGGGGATCCGCTGACCGGTCACGAAAAAGTACGCATGGTTTCCCTCACCGGCTCTATCGCCACCGGGGAGCATATCATTGGTCATACCGCATCCTCTATTAAACGTACCCATATGGAGTTGGGTGGAAAAGCGCCGGTCATTGTCTTTGACGATGCAGATTTGGATGCCGTGGTTGAGGGGGTACGTACGTTTGGCTTCTACAATGCCGGCCAGGACTGTACCGCAGCCTGTCGAATTTATGCCCAGCAGGGAATTTATCCCGCCCTGGTTGAAAAGCTTGGCGCAGCCGTTGCCAGCCTGAAAATGGGCGCCCCGGACGATGCATCAACGGAGCTTGGTCCGCTCAGCTCCGCAGCGCATCTTTCCCGCGTTTGTGCTGCCGTGGATGAAGCCAAAGCCCTCGGACATATCCGCGTCGTCACCGGCGGCAGTAAAGCAGAGGGGGGCGGATATTACTTCCAGCCAACGCTGCTGGCCGGGGCGAAACAGGAAGATGCGATCGTCCAGCGAGAAGTGTTTGGTCCGGTAGTCAGCGTGACGGCGTTTGAGGATGAAGCGCAGGTGCTGGCCTGGGCCAACGATTCGCAATACGGCCTGGCCTCGTCCGTCTGGACAAAAGACGTAGGGCGCGCCCATCGGCTCAGCGCACGGTTGCAGTATGGCTGTACCTGGGTGAATACCCATTTTATGCTGGTGAGTGAAATGCCGCACGGCGGGATGAAGTTATCCGGTTATGGCAAAGATATGTCGGTTTACGGCCTTGAAGATTACACGGTTGTGCGACATGTCATGATCAAACACTAAACCCTCACGCCCGGCGCAGTGCCGGGCGATGTGCTTACCAGCCACACACGTCGTGTTCATTTTCCGTATCGTAGGCGCGAACGGTATTCACCAGATCCTTCACGACATCTGCCGCGACATCCGGGATCAACAGCTCCATGGGCGCCTCTGTCTCATAATCTACCGACACGCCGTTGCTGTTGTTGGTGACGGTCACGGTATAGGTTGCCTTACCCATAACTTACTCCTTATGCGTGTTGACCACTTTACCAATACCCGCGCCGCTGAGCGTGACGGCAGGATCCGCGAAAAAGTCGATATTAAAGTAAGTATCGTCGGTCAATAGCTCAATGCGGTGCCATTTTTGCGGAGGGGAGATGCCAAAAGAACCGGCCTCAATCACCACTTCCAGATCGGGTTCGGTGGCATCGCCATCGGCAAAGCCAAAGTAACGCACCGCACCCTGCATAACGGACAAACGCCCGTACACGCCAGCTTTGGTGTTGTGATGGGTAAAAAGCGCTTTTGGGGCGGTCTCTTTATTCCAGAACGGGGTAGAGCGGGTGTGAACAAAGTTTTCAGGAATACGTAACATAATAGTTTCCTTCATGATATCGGGCGCTTAAAGGGACTTAAGCACCTCAGGTTCAACAAAGAATTCAATATTGAACAGGGTGTCGTCGGTCATCAGTTCAATGTGATGCCATCTTTCTGGCGGGAAAACGCCGAAATGACCCGCCTCAATGACGAGTTCGCTGTCAGGCTCGGGCGTAATTTCATCAGCATAGCCCAGATAACGCACTGCGCCGCGCATCACCGACAGGCGAGGGTAAACGCCCGGACGCGTACCCGTATCAAGATGGCGTTTAAAAATGCCGGCGGGGGCCGTTTCTTTGTTCCAGAAAGGCGTGGAACGGGTGTGTATGCAACTCTGTGGAATGCGTAGCATGTTTCCTCCCTTGAAAGCCTGCTTTTATTAGACTGCTTTCTGAGGGAATGAATTTATCAAAAAGTGCATTTTATATGCATCTTATCAATAATAACCGGTTTGCTTTACCCGGCGTTGTTACACAAGATACTCAGTTGTTATTATCCTTAGCATTTAAGTGGTTATGATGTAATGAAAAAACTTGATCTGTGTCAACATATGACGCATATTGCGTGCGGTTATTTTTTGGCTCAGGTAAACAGAATGACGTTGTATCAAAAGATGTTGGTGTTTTACGCAATCATGGCCTCTGTCTGTGCCTTAATCACCTGGTTCCTGTCTAAAGATCGTAAACGTATTCGCCTGTTGAGCGCATTCCTGGTGGGCTCCACCTGGCCGATGAGCTTTCCTGTTGCCCTGTTGATCTCACTTTTCTGAAGCACGCTTCCAGAATTGTCATCCAGACATAGCATTCCATAAATTGAGCCTGTATAAATATACAGTCATCATACATGGAGTGCTTATGAACAGTTTCTATTCACAGCAAGCAGGCTGTACCGTTCGCTGGCAAGATCTTCCCGGATTCGGTGACCCGGTTGTGTTTATCCACGGGTTGGGCTGTGCATCGTCGTATGAATATCCTCGTATTGTCTGTGATACCCGTTTCGGCGGGCGCAGAGCCATTCTGATTGATCTTCCCGGTAGCGGTTACAGTGACAAACCTGGCAACTACCGTTATCGCACAAGCGAACAGGCGCAGGTGGTGGTTGAACTGTTAAACCATCTCGGTCTGGATAGGCTATGGCTCTATGGTCATAGCATGGGCGGGAGTATCGCGATCGAAACGGCAACGCTATTGAAGTCGCGCGTGAAGGGCCTGATCGTGTCTGAACCCAATTTTCGTGCAGGTGGCGGGATGTTCAGCCGATCTATTGCGGCCCAAACCGAACAAGATTTTCTGGAGCAGGGATATGATGACCTGCTGCGGGCGGAAACGTCGGCGTGGGCGGGAAGCCTTCAAAGCAATGCCCCCTGGGCCGTCTGGCGCGGCGCAACGAGCCTCGTCGAGTGACTGGGAACACCTGTTCTTGTCATTGAACTGCCCGATAAGGTTAATTTTTGGTGAGCGGTCTCTGCCTGATGAAGATTTTAATCGCCTGCAACAAAAAGGCGTTCCGGTAAAAATTATCCCCGATGCGGGCCATTCAATGTCCTGGGAAAATCCCTCCGCGTTGGCTCAGGCTTTGTCTGACTTTCTGAGCGGAGCATGAATGGGCAGCCCGCACTTAAGCGGGCTGCAATGATTAAGACAACAGGGCAGACAGTGCTTTGCGCGCGTCAGGCTGAACGTCATACGGACATTGATAATCCACGTTTTCAATGGCGCGGGTGTAGAGCGCAACCAGCCAGTCATAAACGTAAGCTGTCGCCGCATGAACAGGCTGCTCACCCAACCGGGTGAGGCGGGGTAAGGCGCTGCTCACAACCGGCGTCACGAAAATGGCCTGACCTTTACGGATCCGGCTTGCAGGCCGTTCAGCGACGGGAGTCAGTTCATATCCAAGCCAGCCAATGAAATTGCCTATCGCGGCGTGCAGCTGTGCGGCACTACTTTTATCTGTTTCTACAATGCGTTGCAGTTGCTGCGGCAGGTTAAGCCGGTAGCTGGTGACGATCAGCACGTCGGCAATCTGCTGTAATACGCCTGCGTCCAGGCCCAGCCGGGCAGCCGCCGCGTCGTTGCGACTCCACTGACGAAGATGGTTAACCCATACGCTATGGGCCATTCGCGCCTTATCCTTGGTCTGCAACACGCCAGGATTTTCCTGCGCATCTTCCGCAAACAGATCGATAACGTCGTTAAACAGGCCGTTGACCTGTTCCTCACGAGGCTGGTGAACCGTCAGCAGCGTCTCAAACGCTTTTAACGGCGGCAGAAGTCCTTCAAGCAGTTCACCGTGACGAGCGGCGCTGCCTTGCAGCGTTCGAACCATTTTTTCGGCCTGAGCCCGCTCAGCTATTGGGTCGCGGGTAAGAGGGCCGATATACGGGCGCATCAGTGCCGACAGCGACTGTTGCAACACGCTTTTAAGCGTTTGAAGACGCTGCTGGCGCTGGGCCGGCAGGGTAGCCTGCGACAGCCATTCGATCACCCGCTGCATGCTGTGGGAATCAAGCGCCTGGAGCGTGCCCCAGCGCAGACCCGGCTGGCCCAGCAACTGTTGCACTGCTTCGTCAAGGTTCTGCTTCGTGGTGAACCGCGCATCATGAGGGGTAATGGCCCAGACCAGCCCCGGCAATGCGGACTCTTCTACCGGCTGCGTCTCTTTGACCCAGTTTTGCAGGAGCCTGGCCGTTTTTGCCGTTTGCTGGTGGTGCGCTGTTGCGTTGCAGATAACGAGCACATCCGGCTGAATTTGCTGACGATAATGCTCAAGCAACCACTGGCATTTAGCCTGCGTCATCAGCGGCGTGTTTTCCTCAGTAATGGCCGGAATATCAACAATATCGACGTTATCGAGGGCGCAGCTCTCAACGGGCAGCACCAGTTCGCGTGACAAACATGCCAGTACATCGACGGGCAGGCTAATGGCATTAAGCAGCTCGCCGTTATTAATCGGGTGAAGCAGGGTTTCCTGCGCTTCTGGGACAAATGCCCCATGAGTCAGGAAACCTTCACACGGCAGGCCAAAGCTGTCCACCAGAAGACTCAACGGCGCGGCAAGCGCGCTGGCATGGCCGGTTTGATGCAGTACATGGGCGAGTTTAAGCCACTGCTGGGTTAACTCCTGTTGCTCACCCCACAGCAGGGACCAGACGCTGGCGCGCGTGCTGAGATCCAGCGACGGTATCAGCAGGGCAAACTGATGCCACAGGGCATCGTCAATCTGCTGCTTAGCAGCCGGGACCCTGCTCTGCCAGAAACGGGCAATAGTCGCCACTTCCTGTTCGGTCATTCCCGGCACGCTCTGCGGTTGACGCAGCGCACGCCATTTTTCAAGCCGGGCTTCAATCACGGACTTATCCACCGCGCGGATCTGCGGATCCAACGTGGTGCGCGCGATAAACAACTGCACCAGCTCGGCCTCCGTCACCAGGCGCAGGCGCAGCGGAAACGCCTCATCGGCAATCTCGCCGGACGACCTGCTGAAACGAACGGCCATGTTGGTTGGCGCATGTCCCGGATTGATATGCGAGAAATAATCGAACGTGCGTTGACCCGGCGTGACGTTCAGCCGTTCGTCGCCGCTGCCGCACAGGGAGGCCAGCAGGTGTGCTTTCGCCGTCTGCGAGTGGCCGTATAAGCCAATGCTGCTCCGGCTGACAAGGGCGCGATCGAGCGCCTCTTCGCGCGCGCGGGCTGCGTTAAGGCGGGCAAGCAGGGCGTCGGCGTCGTTATCCAGCATCGGGGCGTGCTGTCGCGTCTCGTTGATCCACCCGATTAAGGCCTGGGTGGTGGCAGTCGTCCCGGTCATTTGAGGTATACGCTCCCGCTGTCGATCCAGTAATGGCTGCCGCTGTGTCGGCGATCGGCCAGAGTATTCAGTTTAAACGTCAGGGCATCCGGCGGCACGGGCGTGCCGTCCTGGAGCCAGGCGTCGCTCAGCTCGAACGATTCCGGGCCTTCCTGCCTGTTGCCGCCACGCAGCTTCAGGCGCACGTTCAGCACGCCGTCGCCCGCGATGGCTTTCGCCAGCTCGGCAGAGTTGATGCTCAGGGTGTAAAGCGGCGTTGCAGGCCAGCGGGCGTTGGCCAGCTGCCGGAAGCCGAGCGTGACGTTACCGCGCAGCGGAAAGTGCAGACGGGCGTCCAGTTTCGCGCCGGGTTTATCGAGGTCGATGTCGTGATACCAGACGTTCTCGTCCCGCAGGGTATTGATCGTGTTATCCAGCACCCCCAGATAACGCACCGTAGAGTACGCGCCAATGTCCGCCGCTTTGAAGTTAAAGCGCGGCAGACGAAGATCCAGCGCCAGGCTACAGAGCATCGCACCCACGGCGGCGGTGGATTTCGGGTTGCCAATCCGTCCCTGCTGGCTGAACGGATACCATTCATGAACCTGGTATTTATCCAGCCAGACGATACGGTTGACGGGCACCGGTTGCAGGTGGCGAATCAGGGCCTGAACGCCCGGCAGGCAGCCCGGCCGTCCCGTGATCAGCAAAATATCGCAGCTGTAGTGAGAGATTGCTTCGCATACCGAATGAAGCGGGGCGGCGAGCGTGAACTGCCCCGCCAGCATGGCATCCTGCATCTCCCGGAAATTGACGTGCAGCGGCACGCTGAACAGATCAAAGTGCTCTGAGCCAGCAGGCAACGCATGGTCGATCGCCTGCTGAAGATAATTCATCACGTTACGCGTCGGTTTTTGGGTCAGCAGGTCGCCAAAGGTGGCGTGCAGCCCGGCCAGCGGATCGTCAATATCGCTCGATTCCCACGCCGCCAGGATCGCGTGACCGATCGGCATAAACAGCTGAAGCGCAGTTTGCTGGCGCAGGACCGCCTGGGTATCAATCCGCCCGGAGTCGCCGAACAGGGACGCCATCAGCAGGGAGGCATCGGCTATGCCGGATTTCTGAAGTTGGGTTTGCAGCGCGGGTAGTACGTAGCGCTGGATCACGTCCAGCAGCGTATCATCGCCGGCTACCTTGAATCCTTCGCGGAACAACAGCTGCGGGGTAATTTTGACGTTATTACCGGAGCCATCATCGAGTTGATAGTGCGTGATGGCCATATCCGTCGTGCCGCCGCCTATATCGATAGAGGCAACGCGCAGCGCACGCCCCGGCTGGACGCCCGGCTCAGGTGCCCGATCCGGACGGGCGAGGGAGGCGAAAAACGCTTCGGTCTGGCCGCCGAAGTGGGAAATGGCTTCGTTATAGAGCCACACCAGCTGGCCGCAGCTGGCTTCGTCCCACTCCATCTGGATCTCAGGAACCGGAACCACGCTTTTTTCCTGCTGCTTCCGGCTGGCAAAATCTTCATCCTGCGGATGCCAGCCCATCGCTTTCCAGACGATGGCAATGGCTTCGAACATGCGGCGACGGAAGATCTCGCGCTCCTGTTTCGGCATCGCCGAAGGCAGGGTGAGGATCAGCGTACGCAGCTGGCGCGGAGAGGCCGGGAAGCCGAGCCGCAGGCGCGTGGCAACGCTGTTAATCTGGCCAAGCGCCTGAGCCAACAGCTCACAGAGCATATGCGTCATCAGGGTGCTGCGGCTGTACTGCGGAGAGAAGACCGGCAGGCGTTCATCCTGCGGTAGCGTGAAGAGCGGTTCTCCGTCGTCGTTCATCAGGTTCATCAGCGGAAACGCGGTCGCCAGCGGTTCGCGTTGAGTTTTGCTGTTCATCTGGCTGAAGCGCCAGTCCTGCAAAACCGGCGTTTCGTCCCACAGGTAGCGACGGGGGCTGGAGATCCCGCTATTGCCTTCAGTACCCTGACGCTGCATCGCCAGCTTACGCGCTTCATCACCCACGCGCACAATAGATGGCCAGACGAACGCATCCTCACGGCCGCTTTCCACCGAGAAGTGTTGCTTGCCAAAGCGCGCTTCGGAAAATTCGAGACGGCTGGTAAACAGCGGTTCATTCAGGAATTGCGGCTCGCTCAGAGAGCGCACCTGGAGTTCAGCCGTCTGGCGCAGGCCGTCATTGGCATCACCATGATCTTCAATAATCACGCCGCAGGTGTGGGTGTTACCAACGTCAAGGATCAGATCGACAGGAATGGCAGGGGTGCTCAGGGTGTGGGTAACAAACTTTACTACCGGCACGGTCAGTTGTTCACCGAGCATGGAGAGCAGGTTGAGCCAGTGTGCCTGATACTCAAAGCTGCGCATGGCCTGATGCAGCTCGCGTTCAGATCGTTTTTCAACCCCGTCGGCAAACTGTGTGAAGGCTTCGCGCAGCCAGCCGTCAATCCAGGTCTGGTCGAGAAAACTCTCAACTTCATTGTCGCGCCAGGCGAGTGCAAAACGCGTCCCGTTCAGGATATCGTTTTCAATCGGCGACAGTGCGGACGTTGCATGCTCTGCAATCTGGCTGTCGAGGGCGATGGTGACGCGGTGCGTGTTGCCAGCCGCGTCGGGTGTGGAAAGCTTTCGCACCTGGACGCGGGCCCAGTTGTCCGGGCCATCAACAAACGTCCGCGGCGGATTAAAGCGCAGGAAAGGGAGCGGCAGCCAGACGCCGTCCAGCACGGTCAAAGAGTCGTGCAGCGGTATAGTGCTTTCAGGCTTGACCACTTCCGGCTGCCCGCCATCGGCGGCAGGCAGCGTGTACCGACCGTTAACCAGATCAAAATCCAGACGCAGCAGCGGGCCATTAGCCGTTTTACGCACGAAACGCCCGTTGCTGGCGGTGTCCTGCGGCGTCAGGCCAAAATCGAGGAACTGTACGCCACTGTTAGCAATCAGCGTAACGCTCTTTTTATAGTCGCAAAGATTAACCAGCATAGGATCAGACACCTGCTTTCTTGAACGTCAAAGGAACGACGGTGTTAGCATCGTAACGTGCGGTGCATTCCGCCACATCGCTGGCACCCGCCTTACAGGTCACTTCCGGCATCGGATACCGTGAGCCGTCGGTGCAACGTGCGTTGCCGCGCGTTTTGATCAACAGCTCGCCGTTGCTGTGTAATCCGGAAAAGACGTCTACGCGGCAAACAATGTTGTCGCCATGCACGACCCGGGCGAAACCTTTGTTGTTCTGGATCTGATAGCGCAGCGATGGCGGTTTGCCCGTGAGTGGGTCCTGCACATCGAGAAACGCGCGCCAGGTACCGTTCAGGAAGCGCGTTAACCCGGCCTTGACCTGGTTTGCCTCCATCACCATTGCATCTTTCGGTATCGCGGTAATGACCACAGGCTCGGCCGCCGGAGCAGGCGCTTTTACCTTCGGCTCTACCACTTCGGCCTGGTGTAGCGGGAGTTTTAACTCAAGCGGCTCCACCGTCTTAACGGGGGCCGGCGCAATCGCCACGGGGACTGGTGCTGGCGTGGCGGCCTGTTTTGGCCACAGCAGCGGGGTGGCAATGGCCGCAACGATGACCGCGGCAACCGGCAGTAGCCACAGAGGGAAGCGACGCTTTTTCTGTACGACCGTCGGTGCGGGCTCTGGCGGCTCGACGTTCATGCGCACCGGCTCTGGCGTATAGAGTTCATCTTCGGTGATACGGACGGTAGCCGCAGGCGTGATAAGCGGGGCATCGGCCTGCTCAAAGGTCACCGCCGGGGCGGGTTCTGGCTCCGGTTCAGGTTCGACAATCACCTCTGGCTCAGGCTCAGGGATTAACGATTCGCGCAGGCAGTCCAGCACGTCATCGCGCGCATTCTCGTTAAGATTGACGAAACCCCAGAAGCAGATCACCGGCATGCCATCGACGAGATAGACAAAGTTTTCCCCGGGAAACTGGAAGGCTTTTGAAAGCAGAGAGCCAAACAGCTGTTGCGCCGTTTTCGGTGACTGAAGGCATTTTTTACTCAGCGACTCCACGCTGGCGAGCGTGTTTTCCAGGTAGCGCAGGGCACGAAAGCGATCGTCTTCGTCCGCCGCCTTCCAGCTGGAGACCGTGCCCTCTACCGGGGAGTACCAGTCAACGCGGTCGGCGCCGTCATTGACCTGAGGAATGGCCAGACAATCGACGATAGCCTGCTGTTTGCGCAACCGAAGCGCTTCCCGAATTTGCAGGGCTGATTCAAAAACGGCCTGTCCGCCGCCGCCAACGGCCTGAAAATCATCCAGATTGCCGCTGCGTAAAAGTGTTTTTGCCACGATTTGGTCCTGTAGACTTTTTCACGCCGTTACTTTAGCTAAACGCGATTGCAAACAAACGGCTGAGGAGACGGCAAAAGGGACGATTTCTTGCGGCATTGATCGGGACGGTTGTGCTTGACGACTAACGCACCTTAAGGCAAATCGTTTTTCGTGGGCTGCTGCTTAAACCAGCGAAAAGTGCGGCTTTAGAATAACCTGATAGTGATTCGTTATTTGTCAGGTTATATCGCCTGTGCTGTTATTACTGTCCACTATAATAAAACCGAAAGGGTAATAACCATGTCTACAGGGAAAACCGTGCTCGCCCTCGCGCTGAGCGCGCTGCTGCCGACAAGTGCCGTATGGGCGGCAAACAAAGACACCATTATCTACTGCTCCGAAGCGTCACCGGAGTCGTTTAACCCGCAAATCGCCAGTTCTGGACCCTCGTTTGTCGCCAGTT
Source organism: Enterobacter genomosp. S (assembly GCF_001631805.1). Classification (NCBI taxonomy): domain Bacteria; kingdom Pseudomonadati; phylum Pseudomonadota; class Gammaproteobacteria; order Enterobacterales; family Enterobacteriaceae; genus Enterobacter; species Enterobacter genomosp. S. Next base: position 43,054 of record NZ_LVVA01000007.1, read on the forward strand.
CGCAAACGCTGTATAACCGACTGATTAACTTCGATCCGGTGAAAAATACCCCTGTGCCTTCGCTCGCCGAGTCGTGGACCATTTCACCGGATGGCAAAACCTATACCTTTACCCTGCGAAAAGGGGTGAAGTTCAACAGCAATAAATTCTTTAAACCGACGCGCGACTTCAATGCCGATGACGTTATTTTCTCGGTCATGCGTCAGAAAGACCCTAAGCATCCGTATCACAACGTTTCCCAGGGTAATTACGAATACTTTAATGACGTGGGCCTCGACAAGCTCATTCAGGATGTGAAAAAGATCGACGATTACCACGTTCAGTTCACGCTGAGTGAACCCAACGCAGCATTTCTGGCCGACTGGGGAATGGACTTTGCCTCAATCCTCTCCGCCGAGTACGCGGATGCGATGCTGAAAAAAGGCACGCCTGAAAATGTGGACACCTGGCCAATCGGCACCGGGCCCTATGTGCTTCAGCAGTACAAAGTGGACTCGCTGATCCGCTACGTCGCCAACCCAAACTACTGGGACGGTGAAGTCCCAACCAAACATCTGATCTTCTCCATCACGCCAAACGTGGAAACCCGTCTGGCGAAGCTGCAAACCAACGAGTGCCAGATCGTTCCTGCTCCGTCGCCGGTGCAGTTTGAAGTGATTAAGAAAAACAAAGACCTGACGCTGCACTCGGTGGACGCGCTGAACGTGGGGTATCTGGCATTTAACACAGAGAAAAAACCGTTTGATAATGTGCTGGTACGCCAGGCCCTGAACTATGCGACGGACAAAAAGGCCATCGTGAGCGCGGTCTTTATGGGATCTGGCACGGTAGCCAAATCGCCGATCCCGCCGAACATGCTCGGCTTTAATAAAGACCTGAAGGATTACGACTACGATCCGAAAAAAGCAAAAGCCCTGCTTAAGCAGGCGGGTCTGGAGAAGGGCGCGGAGGTCACGCTCTGGTCGATGCCGGTTCAGCGTCCGTACAACCCGAACTCCCGGCGTATAGCGGAGATGATCCAGGCCGACTGGGCGAAAGTGGGCGTGAAGGCAAAAATTGTGTCTTACGAGTGGGGTGAGTACCTCTCCGGCATGCGTAAAGGCGAGCATGATTCCGCGCTGTTCGGCTGGATGTCCGACAACGGCGATCCGGATAACTTCGCTGACGTACTGCTGGGTTGTAACAGCATTAAAACCGGATCCAACGCCGCGCGCTGGTGTGATAAGGGGTATGATGAGCTTGTGCAAAAGGCTAAGCTGACCAGCACCCCGGAAGAACGCGCGAAGCTGTACGGCCAGGCGCAGGAGATTTTCTACCAGCAGGCGCCGTGGATTGCGTTAGCTAACGGCAAAACGTTCTACGCGACCCGCAGCAACGTGACGGGTTACAGCGTGAGTCTGATGGGCAGTGATTTTTCGAAAGCGAAGCTGAACTGATCGTATTATTGCCGGGTGGCGCCAGGCTTACCCGGTCTACACTCAGCACCCGCAGGCCCGGTACGCCTGGCGCCACCGGGTACGTTAAAAGGAGTGACAATGTCACATTTAAACGATGTTATCGCCCGCGTTGATGCCGCCATCGAAGAGAGCGTTATTACCCACATGAATGAACTGCTGATCGCATTAAGCGATGATGCAGAGCTGAGCCGTGAAGATCGCTATACCCAGCAGCAGCGCCTGCGCACCGCGATTTCACATCACGGTAAGCAACATAAAGAAGAAGCGGAGACGCGCCATGCTCACCTTACGCAGGGCGGGACTATTCTGTAAGGGTTAAAACTGGCGCCGCGCCACCAGCCAGGCGCCGACCACCAGCAACACTGCGCCGCAGACCGGGCCAATCAGCGCGCGCAGCGGGACGCCGTGGCTTTTAAGGATGTCCATCACCAGGCCGCCAATCAGCTGGCTTGCCACCAGTACGGCAATCGTCGTTGCCGCGCCCACGTTCTGATACCCGCTTATACTGGCAAAGACAAAAAACGAGCCCAGCAGCCCGGGGATCAACGTCCACCAACGCACCGTTGACGCCAGTTCGCTAACCCCCGCCAGGCCATTTTTCATCAGCAGGATGCTGACAAACAGCACGATCCCCACCAGCGAATTGAGCAGCATGGCGATAAGAATGGTGGAGGAGGATTGCGTAATGCGCACCATCAGGGTGTTCTGCACCACCAGCCCAATCCCGGCGGCTACCAGAAACGCTAACGTCAACGATTGATTCATGGAAGAGCATCCGGATCGCTGCGCTCATCGAGCTGGAGCTGCATAAAGGTTAAATCCAGCCAGCGGCCAAATTTGGTTCCCACCTGCGGCATATTTCCAGTAGTAATAAAGCCCAGAGTGTTGTGCAGATGAATGGACGCCCGGTTCTGGGCCTCAATGCCAGCAACCATCACATGCTTACCGATCCGGCGGGCTTCATTGATTAATTCTTTCATCAGCAGCCGACCAATGCCTTTGCCCTGATGATCAGGATGAACGTACACCGAGTGCTCCACCGTATGGCGAAAACCGTCGAATGCCCGCCAGTCGCCGAATGAGGCGTATCCCGTCACCACACCGTCTTCTTCACTGACCAGTACCGGATAACCCACCATCGTACGCGCCTCAAACCATGCGATACGGTTATCGGTGTCGACGATTTTATCGTTCCAGATGGCGGGGGTGTGCAGAACCGCATGGTTATAAATTTCAGCGATAGCGGCACAATCTTCTTTGCAGGCATGACGAACAATCATGGTTAACCTCTGGCTGTGTTGTTCACTATAGTAGTACGATCTGCTCACAATATTACACAGTTCTTGTATTGCACCGCTACGACAAAATCCCTATTTTTTTACCGCCAGACCGCCCAGAGAGAGCATCCATACACTATAGTATGACGTCATGAACACAATAACAGACAATATGAATCAACGGATTAGCGCCCGTATCCGCCTTGAACGTGAGTCTCGGGGCTGGTCTATAAGCGAACTGGCCGAACGGGCGGGGATTTCGCGCGCCATGATCCACAAGATTGAGCGGGGCGACAGTAGCCCAACGGCGACGCTGCTTGCCCGTCTTTCCGGTGCCTTTGGTATCAGCATGTCAACGCTCATCGCGCGGGCGGAAATGCAGGAGGGCAAGCTGTTACGTCTGGCGAACCAGCCCGTGTGGCGCGATCCGCAAACCCACTATGTGCGTCGCCACGTGTCGCCGCGTACCGATCTGCCTATCGATCTCGTCCAGGTCGAACTGCCCGCGGGCAGCGATGTGCCAATGCCTGCCTCCTCCTATGCGCTGGCGCGACAGCTGATCTGGTTGCAGGCCGGTGAGCTGGTCTTTCTGGAGGGGGACACCCGCCATGAAATGAAGGCCGGAGATTGTCTGGAACTCGGGCCGCCGAACGACTGCCGGTTTATCAACGAAACGGATGAAGCGTGCCTTTATCTGGTCGTGCGGCTTAATCAGTCCGGCTCATAATGCAAAAGCGATCCGCAGCATAACGTGCCAGGCTTGAATGACATTTTTAGCAGTAAGGAGAGATGAATGAGTCAATCTACTACGCAAAACCGACGCTGGGTACTGGCCTCCCGTCCGCACGGCGCGCCGGTCGCCGATAACTTCCGCTTAGAAGAACAGCCTATCCCCACGCCCGCAGAGGGCCAGGTATTGTTACGCACCGTATGGCTCTCGCTGGATCCGTATATGCGAGGCCGCATGAGCGATGCGCCATCCTATTCACCTCCGGTCGAGATTGGTGCCGTGATGGTGGGCGGTACGGTAAGCCGCGTCGAGACGTCCCGCCATCCTGATTATAAAGAAGGTGAATGGGTTCTGGGTTACAGCGGCTGGCAGGACTATGAACTGTCGGACGGGAAGGGGCTGGTGAAACTGGGCGAAAACCCGTCGCGCCCTTCGTGGTCACTCGGCGTGCTGGGGATGCCGGGTTTCACCGCGTATATGGGGCTGCTTGATATCGGCCAGCCTCAGGCGGGGGAAACGCTTGTCGTGGCCGCAGCCACGGGGCCGGTAGGCGCAACGGTGGGGCAGATCGGTAAAATAAAAGGGTGCCGGGTCATCGGCGTGGCCGGCGGTGAGGAAAAATGCCGTCATGCGGTTGATGTGCTCGGTTTCGACGCCTGTCTGGATCACCGTGCGGACGATTTTGCTGAACAACTGGCGAAAGCCTGCCCGCAGGGCATTGACGTTTATTACGAAAACGTCGGCGGTAAAGTCTTTGACGCCGTGCTGCCGCTACTGAATACCTCCGCGCGCGTACCGGTTTGTGGACTGGTCAGCGGCTACAACGCGACCAACCTGCCGGAGGGTCCGGACCGGTTACCGCTGCTGATGGGAACCATCCTGAAAAAACGCATCCGCATGCAGGGCTTTATTATCGCTCAGGACTATGGTCATCGTATCGACGAGTTCCAGCAAGAAATGGGCCGCTGGGTGCAGGAAGGCAAAATTCACTATCGCGAGCAGGTTACGGAAGGGCTGGAAGCGGCCCCTGACGCGCTGATTGGGCTGCTTGAAGGGAAAAACTTCGGCAAAGTCGTGATCCGCGTGGCGGCAGACTAATCAGGGCATCGGTTATGGCGGACGGGGTCCGCCATAATTATTTGTGCAGATACGATATATTGTCTTTAATTAACCCATAAGCTTTGCGCGCCTTCGGCCCAGCTGAGCCATAAGTGGGAAACGCACTATTATTTGAACGATTTTTTATTTTAACGCGCGCCCAACTTACCAGGCATGACGATACAGGATTATATCGAACCGGCGATCTTTTTTTTAAACAGTCGCCGAAAATGGCATTTTGTTTTGGCTACGGGAATTTGACATGCTTGATTTGGATAATTTGGAAAAAGCACAAAGAATCAGTCTGACTATGCAAGTTGAGAACAGTTTAAAGGGAGCGTTAATTACGGGCTCATTAAAACCTGGGGCTCGACTCATCACCAAAGAGATTGCGGATAAATTAGGCACCAGCATCACGCCGGTGCGCGAGGCCCTGCTGCGCCTGGTGTCGGCGGGCGCCTTACAGGCCACGCCTGCGCAGGCGTTTTTGGTCCCGGAAGTCACGCTGGAACGGTATAACGAAATTAACGCCATCAGAAAGCAGCTTGAGCCGATGGCCGTTGCGGCGGCGTGCCAGAATATGACCGACACCAAACTGGATGCACTACGTGCGCTGGCTGATAATTTCAGCACCGCCATGCATCAGGGCGATGTGCAGAAAGCGATTCAGGCCAACCGCGTATTCCGGTTTACGCTCTATCAATATGCCGAGATGCCGACCCTGAACTCGCTGATTGAGCAGTTGTGGGTACGGATAGGGCCGTGTATCAACTACCTGCATGAAGAGCTGAGTGACGTGCCCGCAGAGACCTATCATTATGACGATCTGCTTTCTGCGCTTGAGAAAAGGGATGTGGCGGCCAGCCGGGAAGCGATTGATAAAGCTATCGACGAAGCCAATATTCTTCTGCAACGGCAGTACTACAGTTAAGGCGCTTTCTGGCAGACTTATCTGTTTATACCTGTTTAACATTTCCTGAATGAATTCCCGGCGCATCAGGCAACCGGGAATAATGTTACTTTTTTAATTTTCACCGGCAACGTGCGCTGCCGGAGACTGTTTTATTCAAAACGATACGAGACCGACAGGCCCACGCCATAGTTACGACCAGGGGCAGGTTCGTAATATCGGTTGTAGCCAGCGTTAACAATCTCTGAACCGGCGTACTCTTTATCGAACAGGTTATCGACGCGACCAAAGATGTCCATTCCCCATTTGCCGTAATTGAGCTTATACCCGGTATTCAGACCGACCACGGTATAAGAGGGCGCTTTGGCGGTATTAGTATCGTTTGCCATAACGTCGCTCATGTAGCGTGCATCTGCACCCGCGTACCAGCCTTCCTCCGGCTCCCAGCCAAACGATGCATACCCCATGTTACGGGCAATACCCGGCATACGATTGCCGCTACAGTCTGCATTGTTACAGACGTTAGTACGGTAGGTGGCATCAAGATAGGTCCACGCCATTTTCAGCTTCCAGTTCTCGGCAAACTGCTGATCGAGCGCAATTTCCACACCCTGTCGGCGCGTTTTTCCCGCATTTTTGTAGGTAGTGCGGCCATCTTTGCTTTCGTCGACCACGATCTCATCGTCGGTGTCCGTGCGGAACAGCGCTGCCGTCAGGATGCCATTGCCGATGCGGGTTTTGCTGCCAACCTCGTAGGTATTGTTGGTTGACGGTTGCAGGTTGATATTGAGGCCACCTTTCCCATCAGAGCGATAGGAGAGTTCGTTGATGGTTGGGGTCTCAAATCCACGTCCCGCTGCGGCATACAGGTTCCATGCGTCGGTCACGGCGTATTTCACTGCACCTGCCGGAAGCCATTTATGGTAGCTGGCGTCGCCGCTGTCATCGCCGTTCTGCGGGGTGATGTAACGATCGTTGGAGTCAAACCAGACCGAACTGTACCGCACGCCCGCCTCAACGGACAGTTTTTGCGTTAGCTGCCACTGGGTTTGCAGATAGGGATCGAGGTTCCACATCAGGTTACGTTCGTCCCGGCGTTTGTTGCCCTTCACGCCAAGTTCCGGCACGCCGTTGTTCATCACGAAGTTTTCATACCCGCGACGATTTTCACTCATGTTTTCGTAGTTCAGGCCGGTAGTAAAGGTCACCGGCACCAGCAGCTCGCCCCGGTGTGTCCAGCGCGTATCAATACCCTGATAGTGACGCTGCATATCAATCACGCCGCCCGCATGCGCAGGGTTTGCTGTCTGCGTGGTAGCAGGAATGGACTGGTACTGGGTCATTTCACGCTCACCGGCATACATCATCACGCTGAGGTCGTCCTGCTCGCTCAGCTGACGGTCGTAGCGGAGCCCGGCCTGGGTCTGCTTAATGGTCTTCCGCGTGTTGTACTGATCGCCGCGGGGTGACTGACGCGGGTTGTTCTGCCATTCCTGATAGCTCAGTCCGCCCGGATCGTTGGCTTTCATGTCCACGCTGTTAAAAATCAGCGTCAGCTTGCTGACGTCATCAATGCGGACACCCAGTTTCGCGTTGGCGAGGTTTTTTCGTGCGCCGCTGTGATCGCGATAGCCATGGGTGGTGAAACGGGTGGTGGATACGGCGTAGTCCACGTCTCCCGCCTGCGTACCGTCGCCCACCGCGCCGGTGGCCTTCAAGCCGTAACGCCAGGTGCCGTAGCTGCCGTAATAGCTGCTGGCTTCAACGGTGGCAGGCTGTTGTCCGGTCTGGGTATTGATGTTGATCACGCCGCCGGAGGCATTCCCGTACAGGGCGGAGAAGGGGCCGCGCAGCACGTCGATGCTCTCTACGCTGCTGAGATCGATGTTTGACGTTTGCCCCTGGCCGTCGGGCATGGTCGCCGGAATGCCGTCCACGTACATGCGGATCCCACGTACGCCAAAGGTTGAGCGCGCGCCAAATCCGCGGACTGAAAGTTGCAGATCCTGGGCATAGTTCTGGCGATTCTGGATTTGCAGGCCAGGGACGCTCCCCAGAGATTCAGAGAGATTAATGCGTGGGGCGGCATGGCGCATGTCTTCACCCTGTACCACGCTGACTGCGGCTGGCGTATCAAGCTCGGAGACGGTTTGCGGCGTAGCGCTCACAATCAGGGTTTGTTCTTCTGCGGCCAACGCATTCAGCGGGCCAAAAACGACGGGAACGAAAAGCAATGGTAGCGATGCCCTGCGGGCAGAAATGATTTTCATGGAATAAACCGTTTAAGAAAAATTCGAACCAAATCAACTGGAACCTGTATATATATGTTAAATCCTTTGTAAATCTTATGAAAACTATAACCGCACATTTCGTGAATGTAATGGAATGAGGGAAAGAAATACTCCACATTCAACTCATTAATGATTACTATTCTCATTAAAATAGCGGCAAAGCGATGACTTTGCCCCCCGGAAGCGATGTCAGCGGTATATCTCCTCATTTAAAAAGGAATTGTTATGTCTTTACGTCATCTGTGCTCGCCGCGCCTGCGTGGGTCTCTGCTGTTGGGTTCTTTACTGATCGCCGGTACGTTCCAGGCTCATGCTGCTGAAGAGATGCTGCGCAAAGCGGTAGGCAAGGGCGCGTATGAAATGGCCGTTAGCCAGCAGGAAAACGCGCTGTGGGTTGCGACGACTCAAAGCCGCAAAACCGATAAAGGCGGCGTGGTTTATCGCCTGGATCCGGTCACGCTGGAAGTGACGCAGGCGATTCATAACGATCTCAAGCCGTTTGGCGCCACGATCGATAAAGCCGCTCAGACCCTGTGGTTCGGAAACACCGTCAACAGCGCCGTAACGGCCATTGACGCCAAAACGGGCGAGGTGAAAGGGCGCCTGGTGCTGGACGATCGCAAGCGTAGCGACACGGTGAAGCCTCTTCAGCCGCGCCAGCTGGTGGCCGATGACGCGACCAATACGGTGTACATTACCGGTATCGGTAAAGAAAGCGTGATTTGGGTGGTGGACGGCGCAACGCTGAAGCTGAAAGACACCATCACGAACACCGGCACGTTCAGCACCGGCCTGGCGCTGGATGCGCAGGCAAAACGTCTGTACACCACCAATGCGGACGGCGAGCTGGTCACCATTGATACCACGACCAACAAAATCCTCAGCCGTAAGAAGGTGCAGGACGACGGTAAAGAGCACTTCTACCTGAACCTGAGCCTGGACACTGCTGGTCAGCGCGCGTTCCTGACGGATTCTAAACAGCCAGAAGTGCTGGTGGTGAGCCTGAAAGATGGCAGCGTGATGCAGAAAATCGCCGCGCCAGAATCGCTGGCCGTACTGTTTAACCCGGCACGCAATGAAGCCTACGTGACGCACCGCGAGGCAGGTAAGGTGAGCGTGATTGACGCTAAAACTTACAAAGTGACCAAAACCTACGATACGCCGGTTTACCCGAACAGCCTGGCGCTGTCAGCGGATGGCAAGACGCTGTACGTGACTGTGAAACAGAAGTCTACCCGTCAGCAGGAAGCAACCCAGCCTGACGATGTGATTCGTATTGCGTTATAACTACGGATTTAGGCCAGGTTAAGCGTGGCCGTTTTCCGGCAAAAATATAAAGGGAAGGCAGATGCCTTCCTTTTTTTAGCGCCCTGGTCGATGAATTCAAAACGCTGGGTTCAATACCCAACAGGAAGTATATGAAACTGAATCACCCTGGACGAAATGTTTTAAAGTCGGGTAAACACTAGAACACCTGTCTGCATTGTGTATCAGGGCGCAATGCCCGTCGCTCGAAGGTGTTGGTATGAGTAGTCTGGCGGGGAAAAGAATCATGAGATTATCCTGCCTGTCGCTAAGTTTGAGCAGGATCTGCTAATCGAGCACGCAAACGTCGATACTGGACGGGCCATGGCATTAGGAAAACCGTTTAAACACCCCTCCGCGCATAAAAGGTACTGGCACGACTCAGCATGGCGATGACTGTAAATGCTTTAGTCGAGAATTCAGCACTACACGACAACTTGCCTTCAGGATAAAGACCACCAAACAGGCGAATTAAACTGCCAGACTTGCCGGTATAAAACCGCTCTTCACAAAAAAGTATTTACGGACGGGTACGATTCTCTTCATATGTTTAAGGGAGCAATTGCATCATATACTGAAGATAGAGCGTTGGTTTTGGTTAGGGTATGATGGGCCATTAATCAACCATGCAAACTATAAGGATATTCTATGGGCGCAGACGGAAAGGCCGCACCAGAAGATACTGGCTATTACCTGTATGAAGTTATTGGGGACAATACCTACCAGACAAGCATTCACAACAGCTTTAAAACCGTCTGTTGCCGGCGGGTGCGTGTCAGGGGGATCACGCTGACCGTGGGAGTATTTTTTGACGGTACAGGAAATAATCGGTCGAACTCAAACGATCTGAAGCTGGCTTATACCCACTGCGCCGGTCTGGTTGGCGAGGAGCGAGCCCAGGCATGCGCGAAGTATGAAGAGCATGCCAGAGCGGACCTTGGTAACGGCAGCTGGCAGGGGGGAATCACAAATATTTCTCGGCTCTATGACCTATACAAATCTGACACTGTCCTTGATGAAGATCAGATGGAGGCGCAGGTCAAAGCCTATGTCAGCGGCATCGGGACGGCGGATGGAGAAAGCGATTCGATGCTGGGTAAAGCGCTGGGAAGCAGCCTTATTCAGCAGTTTGAGGGGGTGGTGACGAAGACTGATGTAGCTCTTGAAAAAATTGCTTCAGCACTAAACGTTTTCATCGATCGTAATCGTGACAAAGTGGCGATCGCCAGGGTGCAGTTTGACGTGTTCGGTTTCAGCCGTGGGGCGGCGGCGGCACGGCACTTTGCCAACCGTGTGATGAATCAGGACGCGGAGATAGCGGCTGCAATTGATAAAGGGTTAGACCTGACCGGGCACTACGGAAAAGCAGCGGGAGAGGTGCGCTTTCTGGGGCTGTTTGATACGGTGGCGGCCATCGGGAGCCTGCTGAACTTCTACGACATCAACGGGCCCAGTAACCCCGGCGTCAACCTTGAGCTGCGACCCTCCGTAGCGCAGAAGGTGTTTCAGATAAGCGCGATGCACGAATGCCGGTACAACTTCAGCCTGAACAGCATTTCGGGGATGTGGCCGGAGCTGGCGCTACCAGGTGCGCACTCGGACATCGGCGGGGGCTACAACGCAGGGGAGGATGAGATATCCCTTCTCACAATGCCGGACTTTGAAGTGATAAGCGATAGCGCGGACGAGATGCAGACAGAGGTGTATCGTAAGGCGGAGAAGATGCGTCGGGTCCTGTATTCGCTGCCGGCGCTGAAATACCTGATGCCGCACGGTGAGGTGGAAACGAAAATGATCTCTTGGCCGCTGGTTAACCGGGACAAGGCGCGTGCGTTTATTTTTGAGAAAAAAGTCGGCGCGGCGGTGTTTATGACGCGCAGGGCGGTGCCGAACGACTGGGAAAAGGTATGCATGAGGGTAATGCTGGATGCGGCGCAGGACGCCGGGGTTATCTTTGCACCGATACTCAGCAGTAACAAAGAGCTGTCACTACCGTCAGAACTGCTTCCCTTGTGTGATAAAGCTATAGCGCAGGGCCGCGCAATTCGGCGCTGCGCGGTACCTGAGAGCTTCACGGCGCAGGAGATGCAGACTATCGGGCGTTATCTGCATTGTTCAGCGAACTGGAACATCGACTCGGACCTGAGCCTGTGGGTGAGTCCGTCTTCAGGAGAGGTTTTTCTGCGAAACCACTATGCACCAACGGACGAGCGCTCCTTCGTGTGGCCGATGGTACCGGGAAAGGGGTGGGTGCGGACGGTGTGGCGGATGGATGACCAGCAGCAGTGGGAAGACAGGGCGCGGGCGAATGCAGATGCTCTGGACGGACTTTTCTGAGGAGGCAGGGATGAAACGATTATCGGTGATAGTGGCCGTGTTGGGTGTCATTTTACTTACCGGCTGCCATGATCGCAGGGAAGGTATGAAGTCATTGTTAGGGGATGGCGTGGAAAAGTGGGGGAAAAGGCTACCTTACGATAGCTGGAATTTTAGTTTTATATACCCTAAGGAGCTGCCGGCACTGGTGACGATGGTATACCTGGAAGACGGTGATATACGGGAAAACATTTTCCGCCGGTTAGATCCTATGGATATCAGCGATCTGAGTGTCGGTCGCTGGCATGATTTGATGGGGGGAAATGGCGGAAATTTTAATCGGGTGAAAGCGCTGCCAGTAAGGATGACGGTGTGCTGGGAGTCGGTTATCGACAAGAAAGCGTATGAAACGGAGATCTGGTTTGGGCAAGAGACATGGCAGCAGATGCTCACTGCTTATCCTGATACCTATCATCCTGGTAAATCTTACTACCGAAACCGAATGGCAGTTGGTCTGGCACCCGGCGGAGTTGTACGGGTCTGGCTTGAGGATCACGGGAATCCATCCGTACTCCAGGCCCCTGCCCGGCAGTTCACCCTGATGGGGGATGATATGATGATATGCAAAAATGTTCCCAATCGGATTGATTTTAATTACATCGAGGCTAACGGTTACGATCCCTTTATTCGCGACTTTATCAAAGGAAAGCACTATCCGTATGGTAACTGGTAGTGCATAACGATCAGCAAAATCAAAAGGATCTCCTTGAGATCCTTTTGAGCATCAATCTGATTGATTTGATGGGTCAAACTTTATTATTTATTCAATGTCTCATTTTACAGCTACGCTCCCAATAGGCCGAATTAACGCGACGTCTCTTCCACCAGCGGACGGTCCTGTTTGCCCTCTTCAGGATGAACTGGTGCGGTACTGTGAATTTCGTTCACGCGTTTACGCACGCCAAACCAGCCGGCAATCAGCAACACCGCCAGCAGCGGGATGGTCGCGATGGTGTAAGTACCGTTCGGGTAGTCGAACGCCATCAGCACCAGCACACTCAGCAGGAACAGCAGGGTAAGCCAGGAGGTCACCGGCGCGCCCGGCAACTTGAAGCTGACGTCAGCCGCTTTCCCTTCTTTGATCGCCTTACGCAGACGCATCTGACACACCACGATAAAGGCCCAGGAGGCGATGATGCCCAGCGCGGCGACGTTCAGTACGATCTCAAACACCTGAGACGGAACCAGATAGTTCAGGAACACACCGAAGACGTACACCACCAGCGTGGCCAGAATACCCGCGTAAGGTACCTGCTGCTTGCTCATCTTCGACATAAACTTCGGCGCAGATCCGCCCATCGACATGGAGCGCAGAATACGGCCTGTTGAATAGAGGCCGGAGTTCAGGCTGGAGAGCGCAGCGGTCAATACCACGATGTTCATGATGCTGCCCACGTACGGCACGCCCAGCTTAGAGAAGAAGGTCACAAACGGGCTTTGTCCCGCCTGGTATGCGTTCCACGGCAGCAGCAGTACAAGCAGCACCACGGAGCCAACGTAGAACAAGCCGATACGCCAGATTACGCTGTTAATCGCTTTTGGCACCATCGTCTGCGGATCTTTACATTCACCTGCCGCCGTACCTACCAGCTCAATGGAGGCAAAGGCGAACACCACGCCCTGCACCAGAACCAGGGCTGGCAGCAGGCCGTGCGGGAAGAAACCGCCGTTATCGGTTATCAGGTGGAAGCCGGTCGCGTTGCCGTCCAGCGGTTTACCGGTGCCGAGGAATACGGTACCGACCACCAGGAAGATCACGATGGCCAACACCTTCACCAGCGCGAACCAGAACTCCATCTCGGCGAACCACTTCACGCCGATCATGTTCATGGTCCCGACAATCGCCAGCGCGCCCAGAGCGAACACCCACTGTGGCACATCGCCAAACGCGCCCCAGTAGTGCATGTACAGCGCGACGGCGGTGATATCGACGATGCCTGTCATGGCCCAGTTTACAAAGTACATCCAGCCTGCGACATACGCGGCTTTTTCACCGAGAAACTCACGGGCGTAAGAGACAAAGCTGCCGCTGGAAGGGCGGTGAAGCACCAGCTCGCCGAGGGCACGAAGAATGAAGAAAGAGAAGATCCCGCACACCAGATAGACCAGGGCGAGAGCGGGGCCGGCCATTTGCAGACGTGCGCCTGCACCTAAAAACAGACCCGTACCGATAGCGCCGCCGATGGCGATCATCTGCACCTGACGGTTGCCCATCGCCTTGTGATAGCCCTCTTCGTGAGAGTTCAACCAGCGACGTTTCGCAGCATGATGATCGGCTGCGCTTTTATTGCTTGTTTTCATTGAGTTACCTGTTTGCCTGTCTGAACCATTAACGTGATAGTCCTGCCTGGCAGAGGCCGAAACAAACGATTGCTTCTGCGCAGACACATGCTGCCTTTCCAGTCATTCTGTGTATGGATAAGGCAAAACATGGCGAGGCATCCTACCCGCAATTGATAAGCGACGCAAAATATAACCGTGTCGAAAGTGATGCATGTCGAAGGAAATCGTGTGGTCAGAGCAGACGGGGATCGCAATGCGCTGAATCGTGGCGCTTTTTTAGGCAAAAAGGCCGGTAAACGCTGATTAATCCATCAGGTTTACTTGATAATTACTGCCAGGTAGAGATTATGAATGCCGCAGGGCTTCAATGAGCAACGCAAAGGCAGTTGTGTGCTGGCGGCGGCTCGGATAATACAGATGGTAACCCGTAAATACCGGGCACCAGTCCTCAAGGACACGCACTAACCGTCCTTCAGCAAGCGCGTCGAGTATCGCATCTTCTGGTACATACGCCAGGCCCAGCCCGTTTACGGCGGCATCGATGCGTTGCGGCAGGCTGTTAAGGATCAGCTGACCGTCAACCCGCACGCGTATCTCACGACCGTCTTGCTCAAATTCCCAGGCGTATAATCCCCCGTGAGTAGGCAAACGCATATTCATGCAGCGGTGCTGTTCAAGCTGCTCTGGCGTTTCCGGTACGCCGAAACGGTGCAGATAATCTGCCGATCCGACGACCGCCATCCGCATGTCCGGCGCAATACGTACCGCAATCATATCTTTCGCCACCTGCTCTCCCAGACGCACGCCCGCGTCAAAGCGGCCATCGACAATATCTGTCAGGCCATTGTCCACCGTGACTTCAACGTTGATGTCAGGATACTGCGCCATAAAGGATTTGAGTACCGGCCACAGCACGGCAGACATGGCGTGCTCCCCGACGGTAAGGCGGATATTCCCGGCGGGTTTGTTCCGCGTATCTCGCAGCGCGGTGAGTTCCTGCTCGATCTCCAGCAGATGTGGGCTTAAGCGCATGAACAGTTGCTCGCCGGCCTCGGTTGGGGCCACGCTGCGGGTAGTGCGGGTCAACAGACGCACCTCCAGCCTCGCCTCCAGATTGCGCATCGCGTGGCTGAGTGCCGACTGTGACACGCCCAGCTGCGCAGCGGCACGGGTAAAGCTGCGCTCACGGGCGACGACCATAAAGGAGAGCAGATCGTTGAAATTGTCTTTGAGCATGGCGGCGCATCCGATTTATGAATTGAATTCATGGTTCCTTTTTGATTATGCACTCTAATGCTCATGGCGGCTTTACGCTACTGTTAACGCAACAGCTAAGAGGAGCAAATCATGAAAATTATCCGTAGCGGTTCTTTACCTTCCGTCCAGGGGCCAGACGCCTGGTTCACCGGCAGCGTGCGCATTGATGCGCCTTTTCAGGCGACTGAACCGGCAAAAGTTGGCGGCGCAACCGTCACCTTCGAACCCGGCGCGCGTACCGCCTGGCATACGCATCCCCTTGGGCAAACGCTTATCGTGACGCAGGGACGCGGCTGGTTACAGGAGTGGGGCAAAGAGGCGGAACCGCTGAATCAGGGGGATATCGCCTGGATCCCACCCGGCGTGAAGCACTGGCACGGCGCCAGCGCGCAGACGGCGATGACCCATATCGCCATCGCCGAAGCGGTCGACGGGAGTCCGGTGGCGTGGCTGGAAAAGGTCACCGACGAACAGTATCCAAACGCGTAGCGGTAAGCTATAGCTGATTTCCGGCAATCCAAATGTAAATTAATTGTTTCTCAGAGGTGAAATCCGCCCTTAATAATGACGACATGTTAAGTCAAACGAGAACGCAACATGTCATGGCGAATCAGCATTCTGGATAAAAGCCCCGTCGCAGAACACGAAACCGCCGCCGATGCGCTGGCGCGTACCTTAACGCTGGCGCAGCAGGCGGAAACGTTGGGTTATCACCGCTTCTGGATTGCCGAACACCATAATACCCCGCAGCTTGCCAGCCCCTCGCCGGAACTGCTGATTGCCTGGATCCTCGGGCAAACAAAGCGTATTCGCGTGGGCTCAGGTGGCGTCATGCTGCAACATTACAGCCCCTATAAAGTCGCCGAAAACTTTAACGTTCTGGCCGCCCTCGCGCCGGGCCGGGTTGATCTGGGCGTCGGGAAAGCGCCCGGCGGTCTGCCGCTCTCAACCCGCGCCTTGCAGCACGGCCATAATCCGCAGGAGAAAGGCAGCTTTGCGGAACAACTGACGCAGCTCGATCGCTGGCTCCGCCCTGACATTCAGTTAGCGGAGGAGACGGTTCGCGCCACGCCTCTGCCTCCGGTACCCGCCCGGAGTTTCTTGCTGGGTGCCAGCACCGAAAGCGCGCTGCTGGCGGCCTCCCTCGACTGGCATTTTGTCTTTGCCGCACACCTGAACGGTGACCCTGAACTGCTGCGCGAGGTGGTCACCGCCTGGCGTCAACACAGCGTCCGGGAGGTGATGGTGGCCGTGCAGGTGATAGTTGCCCCAACCCAGGCCGAGGCCGACGCGCTGGCGCAGAAGGTGGAAGTGTGGGGCGTGGCGCTGGCAAACGGGCAGCGCGTTACCGTGGCTAGCGAAGAACAGGCCTACGCCTTCGCGCGGCAGGCGGGGAGTGAACCGGTGCACATCGCGCGTCGGGCGCAGTCTCTGCTGGCCGGAACGGCGGAGTCGGTGCTTGAACAGCTCAACGCGCTGCATCAGCAGTGGGGCATTGACGAATTTATCATCGACACGCCGGTCGCTGACGGCGCAACGCGCGTGCAGTCCCTGCGACTGCTGGCCGAGGCGCGTCTTAACAGGGAGGTTACCGTATGAACTTCAGCGAACAGCTGATTGCCTGGCGCCGGGAGCTGCACCAGTACCCTGAGCTGTCCGGTCAGGAGGTCGAAACAACGGCCCGCCTGCGCCAGTGGCTGACGGCGGCCGGGATCGCCCCGCTGGATTACGATCTTCAGACCGGGCTGGTTACGGAGATAGGTCAAGGCAAGGCACTGATTGCGCTGCGCGCCGATATCGACGCGTTACCTATCGACGAGCGCAGCGGAGTGCCGTTCAGCTCCCGGCGTGCGGGAGTGATGCACGCCTGCGGTCACGACGTTCACACCAGCGTGATCCTCGGCGCCGCGTTAAAGCTGAAGGAGCGGGAAGCTTCGCTCAACGGTCGCGTGCGGATCCTGTTCCAGCCTGCGGAAGAAAATTTCGGCGGAGCGAAAAGCATGGTGCGGGCCGGGGCGTTACGCGACGTTCGCGCGATTTTCGGGATGCATAACGAGCCGTCACTGCCGGTTGGTGAATTTGCCACGCGCGGCGGCCCGTTCTATGCCAACGTCGATCGCTTCGTTATTCACATCACCGGTAAAGGCGCGCATGCCGCACGCCCTCATGAAGGTAACGACGCCATCGTGCTGGCAAGCCAGCTGGTGACCGCGCTGCAAAGCGTCGCCAGCCGTAACGTTAATACGCTGGATTCAGTCGTGCTGAGCGTGACGCGCATCGCCGGCGGGAATACCTGGAACGTGCTGCCGGAAAGCGTTGAGCTGGAGGGCACGCTGCGCACGCACCGCACGGAAGTGCAGCAGAACGTAAAGGCACGCGTCGGTGAAATCGCTGCCGGATTTGCCAGCGCCTTTAGCGCGCAGATCAACATCACCTGGTACGCCGGACCCACCGCGCTGGTGAACGACGAGCGCTGGGCCGGGTTTGCCAACTCGGTCGCGCGCGAGGCGGGGTATGAAACCCGTCATGCTGAACTGCACATGGGCGGAGAAGATTTTGCGGTCTATCTGCAAAACGTTCCCGGCGCGTTTGTCAGCATTGGCAGTAACAGCCCGTTTGGTTTACATCATCCGGCATTTAACCCTGACGAAGCATTAATTGAACCCGCTGCCCGCTATTTTGCACAGCTCGCGGAAAAAGCCCTGCAACACGTTTAATTTATTTGAGGTGAATATGTCTGCACATCGTCAATTGCGGCTGGGGACCATTTTGCATGGTGCATCCGGAAATATGTCCGCCTGGCGTCATCCGGCGGCCGTCGCGGATGCCAGTATAAATTTTGATTTCGTCAAAGAAACGGCATTAAAAGCGGAAGAGGGCAAGCTCGACTTTATCTTCGTTGCTGACGGTCTTTATATTAACGAGAAATCCATTCCGCATTTTTTAAACCGTTTTGAACCGCTGACGGTGTTGTCCGCGCTGGCAAGCGTCACCTCGCGCCTGGGACTGGTCGGCACGTTGTCCACCTCCTACAGCGAGCCTTTCACCGTTGCGCGTCAGTTTGCCAGCCTCGATCACCTGAGCAACGGTCGCGCGGGCTGGAACGTAGTGACCTCACCGCTGGAAGGCTCGGCGAAGAATTTCTCCCGCGAAAAACACCCTGAGCATGCGCTGCGCTACCGCATTGCCGATGAGTATCTCGACGTGGTGAAAGGGCTGTGGGACTCCTGGGAAGGGGATGCCTTTATCCGCAATAAGGAGAGCGGACAGTTTTTTGACGCGTCGAAACTGCATACCCTGGATCACCACGGTGATTTCTTCCAGGTTTCCGGCCCGCTGAATATTGGCCGCACGCCGCAGGGACGTCCGATTGTCTTTCAGGCCGGCGCGTCCGACGACGGTAAAAAGCTGGCGGCAAAACACGCCGACGCCATTTTTACCCACCATGACACGCTGGATGAAGCGCAGGCCTTTTACCGCGACGTCAAACGGCAGCTCGAAAGTCACGGTCGCCGCGCGGGTGATTTACATATATTCCAGGGCGTCAGCGTGATTGTCGGAAACGACGCCAATGACGTTGAAAACCAGTATCAAACCACGGCGGCGCTGGTCTCCATTCATGATGCGCTCAACTATCTCGGGCGTTATTTCGAGCATCACGACTTCAGCCAGTATCCCCTTGACGCGCCGTTCCCGGATATCGGCGATTTAGGCAAAAACAGCTTTCGCAGCACCACCGATGACATCAAGCGTAACGCCCGTGAGCGCAACTTAACTCTGCGTCAGGTCGCGCTGGAAGCCGCATCGCCGCGCCCGCGTTTTGCCGGCACGCCGGAGCAGGTAGCCGATGGTTTACAGGCCTGGTTCGAGGAGAAGGCGGCAGACGGCTTCATCATTCAGGGCGGCACGCCGGATACCTTCCCGCGCTTTGTCGACCAGGTGGTGCCCGTTTTACAGGCGCGCGGCCTGTTCCGCACTGACTATCCCGGCACCACGCTGCGCGAAAGTCTGGGCTTAGACGAACCCAAAAATCAGTTCACACAACAATAAAAGAGAAAAACGCTATGCAGAAATCATCGCTTATTCTGGCGCTTGCGCTGGCCTTTACCCCTGCCGTCTGGGCAGAGAACGTCAATATTAACGGCACCGGCGTGAGCATTGAGGCTAATAAAACGCCGATCGATACCGCCAAAAACAGCGATGCGATCGCCCAGCTGCCGAAAGACTATCGCTTTGCCGTGCCGGGGAAATTTACCGTGGCGGTGGCGGGGCTGAATCAGCCGCCGCTGACGGTCTTTTCCGACGACAACAAAACCCTGCTGGGGAGTGAGGTCGACATTGCGCGCCTGGTGGCGGACAGCCTCGGGCTGGAGCTAAACGTGGTTCCCACCTCCTGGGAGGACTGGCCGCTGGGGGTGGTATCCGGGAAATACGACGCAGCGATCAGCAACATCACCGTCACCAAAGCGCGCAAAGAGAAGTTCGACTTTGCCACCTATCGCAAGGATTCTCTTGGCTTTTACGTGAAATCCACCAGCCCGATCGTGTCGCTCCAGAAGGCGGAAGATATCGCTGGGCTGCGCATCATCGTTGGCTCCGGCACTAACCAGGAGGCGATCCTGCTGGCGTGGAACGAAGAGAACCTTAAAAAAGGGCTTAAGCCGTTTATCCCGGTCTACACCAAAGACGATGCGGCGCAAACCCTTGCGCTACAGTCAGGTCGTGCGGACGCCTATTTTGGCCCGAACGTGATCGGCGCCTGGAAAGCGGCGCTGACCGGTAAAACCAAACTGGTCGGCAGCGTCGACGGCGGCTGGCCGAAGGCGGCGCATATCGCGGTGACGCTGAGAAAAGGGAGCGGCCTGGTCGAACCGGTTCAAACCGCGCTTAACGGCGTAATTAAGAACGGAGATTACGACAAAGTGCTGAACCGCTGGGGAGAAGGCGTTGAGCGTATCCCCCGTTCCGAGGTTAACCCGGCTGGTCTGGGCGATTAAGGAGGCGCTATGCGGGAACAATTTCGTGACGTTTCGCCGGAAGATAGCGATCTTCAGCCCATTATTAACGGTCTGTTCGGTGAATACGCCGCTCGTTACGGCGACTACTTTTCAAAGGATGCGGAAGTCGAGCTGACGGAGTGGTACCTGGCGCCGCAGGGGCTGTTTATCGTGCTGGAGCGCGATGGCGAAATCATCGCTACCGGCGCTTACAAGCCCTTCGACGAACGCACGGCAGAAATCAAACGTATCTGGACGAATAAAACGCTGCGCCAGCAGGGGCTGGCCGCGCGCGTGGTACAGGAGCTGGAGCGCCGGGCGATACTGGCGGGCTACAGTCACATGTACCTGACTACCGGGTTTCGTCAGCCGGAGGCGGTACAGCTCTATCTGAGTCAGGGGTATCAGCCGCAGTTCGATCTCAACCGCGATCCGGAAGAGTACAGCCAGCCGCCGTTCGATGGTCGGCTGCGTTTCACCAAGACGCTGATCCGCGAAGCGCTCAGCAAAACCGCATAAGGAGCGACGATGAGCAACGTTGAAACCATAAAAGTGGTCCCCGCACGTTATCCGCTACGCGCAGTCGGCGCTGCGGTGGCGCTGTTTGTGCTGGCGGTCGTGATTCAGTCCGTGGCCTTCAATCCCCGCTGGGAGTGGGCGGTATTTGCTCGCTGGTTCTTTGATCCGGTGATCCTCGAAGGCGTCGGTCAGACGCTGCTGCTCACGTTGATAGGCACCGTGCTGAGCGTGGTGATTGGCGGCATGCTGGCGCTGGCGCGGCTCTCGTCATCCTGGCTGTTGAGCAGCCTGGCGTGGGGATATATTTGGCTTTTCCGCTCGCTGCCGCTGATCGTAGTGCTGATCGTTCTTTATAACTTCTCCTATCTCTACGACACGCTCTCTCTCGGCGTGCCTTTTACCGGCATTACCTGGGGCAGCTTTGAAACCATCAACGTGCTCGGGCAGTTTTCTACCGCCGTCGTGGGGCTGACGCTGGTGCAGAGCGCCTATACGGCGGAAATTATCCGCGGGGGCTTCCTTGGGGTCGATCATGGACAGTATGAGGCGGCCGCCGCGCTTGGGCTACCGGCATGGCGTCGCACCGTGCGCATTATTCTTCCGCAGGCGCTGCGCACCATTTTGCCGTCCGGATTCAATGAAATCATCAGCCTCGCCAAAGGTACGGCGATGGTTTACGTGCTGGCGATGCCGGAGCTGTTCTACACGATCCAGATGATCTACAACCGTACGCAGGAGGTGATCCCGTTGCTGATGGTGGGAGCCGTCTGGTATCTGGTGATTACCACCGTCCTGTCTGCCATCCAGCATATCGTTGAGCGTGGGCTCGCCCGCAGCGAGCGCCGCTCCGCCGTAAACCAGAATCGGGCAGCCAGCCGGACGCGTTCCGTTACCACCTCCCCAACACAGGAGCCTGTCCATGCAAGCCTCTCCTGAAGGACACATTTCTATTACCGGCGTCAGCAAGTTTTTTGGCCGACATAAAGCGCTCGATAACGTCACGCTTGAGATCCCGCCGGGTTCCGTCACGGTGATCCTCGGCCCATCCGGATCGGGGAAATCCACGCTGCTGCGTACCATTAACCATCTGGAACGCGTTGATGAAGGCTTTATTCAGATTGACGGAGAGTACATTGGCTATCGCCGCCAGGGTGACAAACTGTACGAGCTTAAAGAGAAAGAGATCCTCAAACAGCGCGTTAACGTGGGCTACGTGTTTCAGAACTTCAATCTGTTTCCGCATCTTACGGTGCTGGAAAACCTGATTGAGGCGCCGATCGCGCATAAGAAACTCACCCGAAAGGCGGCCATCGAGAACGCATACAGCCTGCTGGATGTGGTCGGCCTGCGCGAAAAAGCCGATGCCTGGTCGCGTCACCTTTCCGGCGGCCAGCAGCAGCGCATCGCCATTGCCCGCGCGCTGGCGCTGCGCCCCCGCGTGATGCTGTTTGATGAGCCCACCTCAGCGCTTGATCCGGAACTGGTTGGCGAAGTGCTGGACGTGATTAAGAAGCTGGCCCGTTCCGGCACGACGCTGGTAGTGGTTACCCATGAGGTCGGCTTTGCCCGGGAAGTGGCGGACCAGGTGGTGTTTATGGTCGACGGAAAAATTGTGGAGCAGGGCAGCAGCGACGACGTGTTAAACCGACCTTCGCATCCACGAACGCGCCAGTTTTTGTCGAAAGTATTGTAGTTTTCCCGCCTGGGATAACCTGGTCATGCTGCTCTACACTTAGGGTTTTCATCCCTGAGGGGGCAACATGATCAAACTCTATGGCGTACCCGGCTGGGGATCGGCAATCGGTGAAGTGATGCTGACTCTGGCAGACATCCCGTATCAGTTCATCAACGTGGACGGGTTTGACCAGCCCGGCCCGCAGCGCGAACTGCTGTTAAAACTGAACCCGCTGTGCCAGGTGCCGACGCTGGAGCTGGAAAACGGGACAATCGTGACGGAAACCGCGGCGATCGCCCTGATGGTGCTCGACAGATGTCCCGATCTCGCGCCGCCCGTAGGGCAGGCCGAGCGGCAGCAGTTTCAGCGCCTGCTCATCTGGTTTGTGGCCAACGTCTATCCCACCTTTACGTATGCAGACTATCCGGAACGCTGGGTGCCTGATGCTCCCGAACAGCTGAAGAAAAACTGCATTGAGTACCGAAAATCGCTCTATCTGTGGTTCGACACGCAACTCAGCGCCTCGCCTTTCGCTTTTGGCACACAGCTGACGCTGCTTGACGTCTATATTGCCGTCGCGCGTACCTGGGGGCCACGTCATGAGTGGTTTGCCACCAACACGCCCCATGTCACCGCCATCGCGGATGCGGTTTGTGCGCTGCCGGAACTGCACAAGGTGCTAAAAGCTAACGAAATAATCTGATAACGTGGAACACTCACCTCTAAAAGGAGCCCTGCCCATGCCACATATTGATATCAAATGTTTTCCACGCGATCTGAATGATGAACAAAAAACGGCGCTGGCGGCGGATATCGCCGAAGCGATCGCCCGTCATCTGAACAGCAAAGATCGCTCAATCTCCGTGGCGCTTCAGGAAGTTCAGGAAGCTGACTGGAAGGCGCAGGTCTGGGATACCGAGATCGGCCCGAAACTCGATAAGCTGATTAAGAAACCCGGCTATTCGATGTAACCCGCTTGCCGGGTGGTGCATTATCACCCGGCGATCCCCGCCTTTATTTGCTATCGCAAAAATCGATAATAAAAACCATAACGATTCCGCTACAATTCTTCCTTCCGAACAATATTCGTTAAATCAGCAGGTAAGCACTACAACTGCATCAGATTAAGTACAGATAGTAAAAGGATAATTTTTTCATGACAAAATTACCTCGGTTTTCACTCGCCTTTATTCATCCTCGTTACTGGCTCAGTTGGGCAGGCATCGCCGCACTCTGGTGCACGGTCCAGCTCCCTTATTCGCTTCTGTTAAAAGCAGGGCACGGCCTCGGGCGTCTGGCCATGCGTCTGCTTCCACGTCGAGTGGAGATCGCCAGACGAAATCTTGAGCTTTGCTTTCCGGAGATGAAAGAGGATGAGCGCGAGCGTTTACTCGAGCGTAATTTTGAATCGGTTGGAATGGGCGTCATCGAAACGGGGATAGCGTGGTTCTGGCCTGACTGGCGCGTGCGCAAACACTTTAGCGTGACCGGCTACGAACATATGGAACAGGCTCGGGCGCAAGGAAAGGGCGTGGTGCTTATCGGCATGCATTTTCTCACGCTCGAGCTGGGCGCGCGCATCTTCGGTATGCTCAACGCGGGTATTGGAGTGTATCGACCCAACAATAATGCACTGCTCGACTGGCTACAGACGCGCGGGCGCCTGCGTTCCAATAAAACCATGCTTGACCGCTATGATCTAAAGGGCATGATCCGCGCGCTGAAGCAAAATGAGATCCTGTGGTATGCCCCGGACCATGACTATGGCAAAGCGAATAGCGTGTTTGTGCCGTTTTTTGCCGTCCCGGACGCTGCCACTACGGCCGGGAGCTACATGCTGGTGAAAAGCGCCAGACCGGCCGTGATCCCGTTTGTACCGCGCCGTAAAGCAGACGGTACAGGGTATGAGCTGATTATCCTGGAAGATATCAGCGATACGTTGCAGGGGGGCGATAAAGCGTCGGTGGCCACGCAGATGAACAGAGCGATTGAGCGCGCCGTGCTGATGGCACCCGAGCAATATATGTGGCTGCATCGCCGCTTCAAAACCCGCCCGGAAGGCCAGCCGGACCGCTATGCACGCAAAAAACAGGCCCGTTCTCCAGCAAGAACCTTCTCTGCCAGCGACATGTCGGACGAGTCGCGTA
Source organism: Enterobacter genomosp. S (assembly GCF_001631805.1). NCBI lineage: Bacteria > Pseudomonadati > Pseudomonadota > Gammaproteobacteria > Enterobacterales > Enterobacteriaceae > Enterobacter > Enterobacter genomosp. S. The sequence goes on from NZ_LVVA01000007.1 coordinate 67,376, forward strand.
TTCAGCAGTAGAAAAGGGGGGCGGATGCCGGTGCGCTCCGCCCTTTATAAAACCTGCGGCGCTGGATAGAATTACCGCATCCACATTGTCGGGATGCAAAACATGACCGGAAGAGTCGATTATCACCTCGAAAAATACCTCCTCACCGAAGCCGCCGAGCCAGAACGCCTGACGCGTCAGTGGGCGGAAGTGATGCGCGAATGCCATGACCAGAAATCAGGGGCCGAAGAGCGCCTGCGTCTCGCGCTGCTGAATGTGGATTATGTCACCAGCTTTGAGCTTCCCTTCCGGTTACTCCTCACTCGCGCCCCGCAGTTGGTTGATGGGATCAGAAATGAGTTTCAGCTCAGTCAAAAAAATGTCCTTTTCAACGGTAAACGCTTTGGCTGCGTCTACAGCCTCAAGCAGGATTTGAACGGCATTCCCGATGAGTTTACCTATCATCTTAAGACCCGTATTCAGCGAATCGATGCGGCAGGCGGTTCGGAAGTACCTTACCGGCACATTGCTCAGCAGGTGAAAGCCCCTCGCGAGCGCCTCAAGCTGGCGCTGGAAAATGGGCTTGCGGTCACGGCGCTTGACGGACTGTTCTGGTTTGGTATTCAGCGCATAGCCGCCGACGTGCAGCGGTTAAGAAAAACGGGCATGAGGATTGTGACGTCAGAGACTGAGGTGTTCGATACGCTGACGATGACAACCCGGCAGATCCCCGTCTACAGCCTGACTCAGCCGGGATGAACCTCGGTCACCGATCCTTCGAGTGCCTCAGAGAGGACGGAAAATGGCGGTAATTTCTTTCTCAGATATTCCGTGCTTCAGTAACGCCTACACTGACATTATGCCCCTGAGAAAGAGGGGCGTTTTCACACGATGGCTTCGTTAGCCAGCAAATGCCCGCAACGCATCCCCATCAAGGCGATAGCGTACCCATTCGGACTGCGGTAACGCGCCGATGCTTAAATAAAAATCAATGGCAGACTGGTTCCAGTCAAGCACGCTCCATTCCAGCCGGCCGCAGTCACGTTCCACTGCGCATTGCGCGATATTTTTTAGCAGTGCTTTTCCCGCTCCCTTGTTGCGGTATTCCGGGGAGACATATAAATCTTCCATATAGATACCGTTGCGGCCAAGCCAGGTGGAGTAACTGGTGAAAAAAACGGCATACCCCACCACGCGGCCAGCATATTCGGCGATCAGCGCTTCGGTTTTACTGTCTGCACCAAACAGCGTTTTGCGGATCTCGTCCGGGGTGGTGACCACTTCTTCTGGCGCTTTTTCATAGACCGCGAGTTCGTAAATCATATCGTAAATTGCCGCTGCATCTTCAGGTCGCGCCTGACGAATCGTAATGCTCATTGGTTTCCCTTTATTAGAGTTTGTAGTTGATGGAGGTAAGCATAAAGGCTAATGTCAGAAGAATTAAGTGCAATGAAATCAACCAATGATGAATATTATGCATCCGGCCTTAAGGCGCCTTGATTTAAACCTCCTGCCAGTTTTTGACGCGATTTATCGCCACAGTTCCGTTCGACTGGCGGCGGATGAGCTGGCGATGAGCACCTCGGCGCTTAGCCATGCTCTGTCACGGCTGCGTGTTTCGCTCAACGACCCGCTGTTTTACCGGGAGGGGCATCGAATGTGTCCCAGCGTCTATGCCACGCAGCTTGCGCCTGTTATTGCCTCGGCCCTGAAGTCTCTCGATCGGGAGCTCTCGCCGCAGCCGGAGTTTGATCCTGCTGTGAGTACAGCGTGTTTGCAGATTGCGATAACGGACTTCACTGCGTTCTGCATATTTCCTGCGCTCATGAATGTACTTCAACATGAGGCCCCTGGCCTGCGTCTGGAATTACGTTATTTGCCGCACAGCCCAGCGTTGACGGAGTTACTGGCTGGAGAGGTGGATCTGGCCCTGGGATTCAGCACCGTCGAGGATCCCCGTTACCCGGAGTTGGAAGAGATTAGTTGGTTCGAAGATGAGTATGTCGTGATTAGCAATGTGAGCCGGATGGCACTGACGCTGGAAGATTATCTCGCCGCCCGGCATCTTGTGGTTACGCCGTGGAACGAGAAGCAGGGGGTGCTGGATTTGCAGCTTGAACGCATGGGCTATACCCGACACATTGCGATTAAAACCCCGTCCATGCTCAGCGCCCCGTTTGTTATTGCAGAAAGCGATCTGCTGATGGCATTACCCCGATTCGCCGCTGAAAAGCTACTGCCCGCCACCAATATCAAAATTTTTGATTTGCCGTTCCACATCAGTCCGTTTGAAGTAAAAATTTATTCGCATAAACGCAGCGGTAAACGAGGCGTCACCAACTGGCTAAAAGCGACACTGGGCGCGCTGGCTGAAGACCTACAGTGAGCGCTTATGATTTCGACTGTAACAGGATCGCCATCAGTCCCGGAAAGCGGGCGTCCAGATCCTCTCTTCTCAGTGAAATCATATTTTCGCGTCCCTGCGGGCGCTGCCAGATCACGCCGCTGTCGCGCAGCACGCGCCAGTGGTGAGTCATGGTGGATTTCACCACGTCGTCCGGGCGCAGCGCGTTACAGCTCAGTTCGCTGCCGTCGGCCAGCCTGCGGACGATCGCTAATCGCAACGGATTGCCGAGGGCGAACAGCACATTTTCCAGCAGTATTTGTTCAGGTTCCGGGTGGTTTGGGATCATCGTTTTCCTGCGTCTCGCGTCAGATTGAGCTATATCAACAATAGGTCAACCGTTAAAAAATAGTTCGATAATACTCGTACAATAGGACTATTATAACAAACGAACTCAAACGCGACCATCCCGGTCGTCACAAACCAGTCTCAAAGACTTAAGGAAATATCATGCCCCGACCCATTCCACTCGAACGTTATCGCAACATCGGTATCTCCGCGCATATCGATGCCGGCAAAACCACCACTACCGAGCGCATCCTGTTTTACACCGGGATGAGCCACAAGCTGGGTGAAGTACACGATGGCGCGGCAACCACCGACTGGATGGCGCAGGAGCAGGAGCGCGGGATCACCATTACTTCGGCAGCGGTAAGCTGTTTCTGGCCCGGCATGGACAGAGGTTTTGAACCGCACCGCATCAATATTATTGATACCCCCGGGCACGTCGATTTTACCATTGAGGTGGAACGCTCCATGCGGGTACTCGACGGCGCGGTGATGGTGTACGACTCCGTCGGTGGCGTGCAGCCGCAGTCGGAAACCGTCTGGCGTCAGGCGAATAAATACCACGTCCCGCGGCTGGCATTCGTCAACAAAATGGACCGCCCGGGCGCAGATTTCTTCCGCGTGGTGCGGATGATGCAGGAGCGCCTGAAAGCCAATCCGGTGCCGATCGTGATTCCGGTGGGTGCGGAAGAACACTTCACCGGCGTGGTGGATCTCATCAAGATGCGTACCATCCTCTGGGACGATGCCACGCAGGGCATGGCGTTTAGCTACGCGCCGGTGCCGGACGATCTGCTCAGTACTGCCCAGGAGTGGCGAGAAAAAATGGTCTCAGCTGCGGCAGAAGCCAGCGATGCGCTGATGGATAAGTATCTGGAAACGGGCGATCTGGATGAAGCGGAAATCATCCAGGGGCTGCGCGTCCGGACCATCTCCGGCGAAATCCAGCCGATGCTGTGCGGTAGCGCATTCAAGAACAAGGGCGTGCAGCGCATGCTTGACGCGGTAATTGAGCTGATGCCGTCTCCACTGGACGTACCCGCTATTGATGGGGTAGACGAAGACGGGCAGCACGCTGAGCGTCATCCAAGCGATGATGAACCGTTTTCGGCGCTGGCCTTCAAGCTGATGAGCGATCCGTACGTCGGCCAGTTGACCTTTATCCGCGTCTATTCCGGCATACTGCGTAAAGGCGACGCAGTGTACAACCCGGTGAAGGGCAAGAAAGAGCGTATTGGGCGCATCGTGCTGATGCATGCCAACGATCGCCATGAGGTAGACGAGTTGCGTGCAGGGGATATTGCAGCCTGTGTCGGGCTGAAAGATGTCACTACCGGCGACACGCTGACCGACCCGAACGCGATGATCACCCTTGAGCGGATGGAGTTCCCGGATCCGGTCATTTCGCTTGCGATCGAGCCGAAAACCAAAGCCGATCAGGAGAAAATGGGGATCGCATTACAGCGCCTGGCGGCGGAGGACCCGTCGTTCCGCCTGCACACGGATGAGGAATCCGGCCAGACGATTATCTCCGGGATGGGCGAGCTGCATCTGGAAATCATCGTCGACCGCATGAAGCGCGAGTTTGGCGTCGAGGCGAACATTGGTCGTCCTCAGGTCACCTACCGTGAAACCCTGCGCAAAGCGGTGAAGGATATTGAAGGGAAATTTGTCCGACAGTCCGGCGGGAAAGGGCAGTACGGCCATGTGGTCCTGAGCCTGGAGCCGCTAGCGGCCGGGAGTGGTTTTGTGTTTGAAGATGCCACTAAAGGCGGCGTGGTGCCGCGCGAGTACATCCCGTCGGTGGAGAAAGGCTTGCGTGAAGCCATGAACACCGGGGTGCTGGCGGGCTATCCGGTTGTGGATGTGAAAGCGACCCTGACCTTTGGTTCGTACCACGACGTTGACTCCTCGGAGATGGCCTTCCGCATGGCGGCGATCCTCGGTTTTAAAGAGGGCGCGCGGCGGGCGGACCCGGTAATTCTTGAGCCAGTGATGCACGTTGAGGTGGAAACGCCGGAGGAATATGCCGGGAACATTATGGGCGATCTCTCTTCCCGTCGCGGCATGGTGCAGGGGATGGCAGAGCAGTATGGCAGCCAGATTATTCGCGCTGACGTCCCGCTGGCCGAGATGTTTGGCTATGCCACCACGCTGCGGTCGATGTCCCAGGGGCGCGCAACGTATACGATGGAGTTCCACCATTTTGCGGAGGCTCCGCGAAATGTGGCGGATGAGATTATTGCGAAGCGCGTGAAGAGTTAATTAATTACACATGGTAGTCGGTAGGCTGCCATGTGTTTTTTTTTACGACACGGAGATTATCCATGTTACTTAATGAGTGTTGCCGAGCGGACTTTCCATTTCCCTTGTTCTTCAACAAGACAATCTGCAACAACGTGATCTTGCTTCTTACCAAACGCGATATAGACGTTTGTGCAAACGGCGTCAAAATCAGAGTGCAGGACGGTTATCTGATTCCAGTCCTCATCCCAATCCTGTGATTTAATGAACATATCTGCATCGGGCATATCTTTTTCGTTACTGTCACCTGAATACAACTTTTTTATTGCTGCGATTGTCCCTGAGGCAACGTAATCATTCATAATATCTGGGTTAAGTACGGGCGGTTTGTTCTGATTTAACTGCGTGATATACCAGTGATTGAATTTAAGCGCCGCTTGACCCGGTGCATAAACGTTTTCTGCGGTCGCGAGCGGAGAAAGGGCGAAAAGTAAAAAATAGAGTGGTTTCATTAATCATGCCTGAACAGTTCGTAATGTGGTTGTATGTTGCGGTAAGCCTGCCCTGGGTACATGGTGCGTTGAACAAAATCGCTGATCCACTGCTGACCATCGTATATGCAAACGTGACCGCTATCATGACCAACAATATTTTGAATAACTGCGACGTCGCCTGCATGGGGTTGGTCGTATACCAAGCGGAAGCCTGCGTTGACCAATGTGCGCCCCATATCTTTTGCCAGACGCGTGTTGGGAATTTTTAATCTTCCACCCGTTCTGATCGCTTCTGTTACGTAACGAGCACAATAGCCCGTGCTCTTGGGTTGCGCGTGGGATTTCGCATATGATACTGCACCATCTTTATTCCATGACATTGATATTTCCTTAATGAAAGATTGTTTCTGCAACAACCTCTGGAATATCCTCCGTTTTACATCGTCGTGGTAAACATAAAATGCCATAAATATTTGATATAATTGAAAAGGATATGATAGATAAACTCAATCCAGCGCCTTCACCATCTTCCCACTCGTCACAAACGTGCCCGCCCCCAGATGATGCAACGTATTCAGCTTATCCTCGTCAAACTGCCAGCGTCCGGCCACAAAAGCGCGCTCATCCGCCGCGGCGGAAACGACCTCCCCAAACAGAGTGTCATATTTTTCTGCCGCAGAAGTGACAGGTAATAACCGACACTCCATCCACGCCAGACATTTTTCTTCAATCACCGGCAGCCCGAGCTCAGGGCCGTTCACGACCGGGATCCCGTAACAGTTGAATTTGTCCTCGTCGCGCCCGCTGACGCTGCCGACCGCGTAGGTCCAGTTGGCTGCCGCCACGCCCGGGATAACGATGCCGAATTTACCGCTGCGCTCGATCAGCTCTCGTGACCAGGCGCTTTTGTCCACCACAATCGCGATGCGCGGCGGTTCAAATTCCACCGGCATGGACCATGCGGCGGCCATAACGTTGCGTCTGTCTATCGTTTCATCCCGACTGGTAATAAGCACGGTGGGCCCATGATTCAGAAGACGGCTGGCATGGCGTAATTCAACGGGGCGAAAGTGGCTCATAGGATCTCCTCATGTACACGATGAGTATGACGAAAAAGCACTTTTGCGCATATGCATTAGGCAAAATAGTTTATAAACAGGGAATATCCCATTCTGGAGCAAATCATGTCCCCATTTCTGAGTGCTTATTTCGCCCGCACGGGCTGGCAGCAGCCCGTACAGGTTGATATCGATACCCTGCGGGGGCTGCATTTACACCACAACTGTACGATCCCGTTCGAAAATATTGATGTCGTCCTGCCACGCGAAATCCATCTTGAAGATCAATGTCTGGTCGACAAGCTGGTGACGGCGCGACGCGGGGGATATTGCTTCGAGCAAAACGGTCTGTTCGAGCGGGTGCTGCGTGAAGTCGGGTTTACCGTGCGCAGCGTGCTGGGGCGGGTCGTGCTGGCAAATCCGTCCCAGATGCCGCCGCGCACGCATCGGCTGCTGATGGTAGAGCTGAACGGCGAACGCTGGATCGCCGATGTGGGATTTGGCGGACAAACGTTGACGGCGCCGATTCGTTTGATCGCCAACGAGGAGCAGGAAACCCCGCACGGCATGTACCGTCTTCTGAGCGAGGGTAACGACTGGGTATTACAGTTCCGCCATCACGAACACTGGCAGTCGATGTACCATTTTGACCTGGGGACACAATACTTCAACGATTACGTGATGGGAAACTTCTGGTCGGCGCACTGGCCGCAGTCCCATTTTCGTCATCATCTGCTGATGTGTCGCCACCTGCCGGACGGAGGCAAGCTGACGCTGACCAACTTTAATTTTACACACTGGCAGAATGGTCATGTGGAGGAGCAGATCCATTTGCCGGATGCACAGGCGCTGTATCAGCTCATGCAGGAGCGGTTTGGCCTGGGCGTTGACGACCCGAAGCACGGCTTTACGCTGGCGGAACTTACGGCGGTGATGGCAGGGTTTGATACGCATCCGCAGGTGGGGAAATAGCCCGGTGGCGGGGGGGGCGGTGCCGGGCCCGGGGGGGGGGGGGCGGGGGCCGCCCCCCCCCCCAAAAACCCCCCCCCGCGCCCCCCCCCCGAG
>NZ_LVVA01000008.1:0-62311 GCF_001631805.1 Enterobacter genomosp. S
TATCGTCTTGCGACGTTAAGAATCCATGTCACTTTGAGTGCCCACACAGATTGTCTGATAAATTGTTAAAGAGCAGTGCCGCTACGTTTTCGCTGCGGCGCGGGGTGTGCATATTACGCTTTCCCGCTTCAGAGTCAAGCGTTTATTTTGCCTTTCTCTGCTGACCCGGCGGCTTGCGTGCCGTTGTTCCGTGTCAGTGGAGGCGCATTATAGGGAGTTCTTCCGAAGTGACAAGCATTAAATACAAAAAACTTTTCGTTCGCTCACTTTTCAAACTCAACGCTTATTTAACCCGCGAATTGTCCGTTAAACGCGCAATTTCACGAGCAAAACTGGCGACCTGAGCCCAGTCGGTGTAGACCACTTCTTTACGTGTATCCGTTTCACCACCCGTCATTTTCATGATCAGGCGGATCATAAAGCGGTCATACCAGCTATAGCGCGGGTAACGCAGCGCGCCCGCAAAGACAGAACAGATATCGGGCTGCCATGGCGAATTCAGCAAAAACTTGCGCGTATAGCTGTTGGTCTGCGGCGTACGCTTCTCCGCTTTACGGGCAACCAGGTTAACCGAGTAAAACGCGCCAGGCCGCTTCGCGAGTTCCGCCGTATTCTTTTTCACAAAACGATCCAGCGCAGGGTGGAAATGACCGTAACGAATTGAAGCGCCAATGACCACACGGTCGTAATCCTGCCAGGCAATCTGTTCTGTGCGATTCAGGTTCACCACATCAGAATAAATGCCCAGCTCTGTGAGTTCAGAAGCCAGATAAGAAGCAATCTCACGCGTTTGACCGTCACGCGTTGAGAAAAGAATTAACGTTTTCACTTATGTCTCCTTACTCACGCCAGAATGTTGGGGTAAACAGCACCAGCAACGTAAAGACCTCAAGACGCCCAAATAACATATTGGCAATTAAGATCCACTTCGCCACCGGGTTCATACTGGCGAAGTTATCCGCCACGACGCCCAGCCCCGGCCCCAGGTTGTTTAACGTTGCCACCACAGAGGCGAAGGCAGAGAAATCATCCACACCCGTGGCGATAATCGCCAGCATACTGACAATAAAGACCAGCGCATAAGCGGAGAAGAATCCCCACACCGCCTCGAGGATACGCTCCGGCAGCGCGCGGTTACCCAGCTTAATGCTGTAAACCGCATTCGGGTGGACCAGACGTTTCAGCTCACGGTTCCCCTGCTTGAACAGCAGCAGTATACGGATCACCTTCAGACCACCGCCCGTCGAACCGGCGCAACCGCCGATAAACGCAGAGCACAGCAGCAGCACCGGCAGGAACAGCGGCCAACGCGCAATACTGTCCGTGGTGAAACCGGCGGTTGTCGCCATCGATACCACCTGGAAGAAGGCCTGGTTGAGGGTCGTGACCGCCGAGTTATAGACATCATGGAACCACAGTACCAGGGTACAGATGATCACCAGTGTCAGCTGGACGCCAATAAACATCCGGAATTCCGGGTCGCGCGAGTACACCTTCAGGCTACGTCCGCTGAGCAACGAGAAGTGTAGACCGTAGTTACAGCCTGAGATCAGCAGGAAAATGGCAATGATGGTATTAATTGTCGGGCTGTCGAAGTAACCGACGCTGGCATCATGGGTAGAAAACCCGCCGATGGCGATAGTTGCGAAGCTGTGCCCAATGGCGTCGAACGCGGGCATCCCGGCAAACCACAGCGCCAGCGCGCAGGCCACCGTCAGCAGGACATATATAAGCCACAGGGTTTTCGCCGTCTCTGCAATACGTGGGCGCATCTTGTTATCTTTCAGCGGGCCGGGCATTTCTGCCCGATAAAGCTGCATCCCCCCGACGCCCAGAATCGGCAGGATAGCCACCGCCAGGACAATGATCCCCATACCGCCAAACCACTGGAGCATCTGCCGGTAAAAGAGAATCGCATGTGGGAGCGAATCCAGCCCCACAAGCGTGGTGGCGCCGGTGGTCGTTAAACCGGAGAACGATTCAAAAAACGCATCCGTGATGGTGAGATTCGGTTGTTCAGAGAAGATAAACGGCAGCGCACCCACGCTTCCCAGTACCGTCCAGAACAGGACCACAATCAAAAAACCCTCACGGGATTTCAGTTCACCCTTCTCACGACGGTTTGGCCACCACAGCAGCGAGCCAATCGTCAGCGCGACAAAAAAGGTTTGCGTGAATGCACGCCCCGCACCGTCCCGGTAGATGAGCGCCACCAGTCCGGGGATGATCATCGTCCCGGAGAAAAGTATGACCAGCAATCCAACGATTCGGGTAATGGCACGAAAATGCATCTCTGCCGCTTCCTTAGGTATTCAAAATGATGAGGTGGGGATTATTCTTCAATCGGCAGTAATTGCAATGAACCGCGACTAAAATCAGCGAGTTTTGCTGAAAAAGCAGCCAGTTCCGCCTGAGGAAGCGCCACGCGTAGTTGCACCATTGCCTGATAATCACTGTGTGCGATGACACCGTTAAACTGTTTAAGCAGTACTTCGATACCCGATAACTGGGCGTAATCGCATAACAAAGTATATTCTGTTAGCGGCGTTTTGCGGGTCGTTATCAGAAGATTAAGCGCCTGCTGAACACCACCGCCGTAGGCTTTAACCAGGCCGCCTGTGCCTAACAAAATGCCACCGTAGTAGCGCACAACGACGGCGGTGATTTCACCCACACCGCTGCCCATTAGCTGGGAGAGCATCGGTTTTCCGGCCGTGCCCGCCGGTTCACCGTCATCAGAAAACCCGAGCTGCTGTGAGTCATTCGGCGGCCCTGCGACCCACGCCACACAGTGGTGGCGGGCATCGGGGTGCTGCGCGCGAACGGACTCGACGAACGCCTTCGCCGCCTCCACGCCGTCGGTATGCGCCAACAGCGTGATAAAGCGGCTTTTTTTGATTTCCTCAACAAAGGTGACCGGCTCAGCCGGTATCAGCCAGCTTTCCATCAGGCCAGCTTCAGATCTCGCGTCATGTTCTCAATGCTGTTCTCGTGAATAACTACGTTATCCTCGATACGAATGCCGCCAAACGGCTTCAGCGCTTCAATTTTCTCCCAGTTGAAGTGCTTGCTGAATTGTCCTTCACGCCACGGTGCCAGCAGGGATTCAATAAAGTAGATGCCCGGCTCGATGGTCAATACCATACGCGGCGCCAGAACGCGGGTGCAGCGCAGATAAGGATATTTAGACGGTGCCGCCAGGTGCGTACCGGTATCATCCTGCATAAAGCCTGCGACGTCATGAACCTGCAAACCCAGCGGGTGGCCGATACCGTGCGGCATAAATGGCCCGGTCAGATCGTTCTCAACCATCGCCTCTTCGCTCATGTCTTTGACAATCTGATGCTTACGCAGCAGTTTCGCGATGCGCTGATGGAACTGGATGTGGTAATCCACATAGCTGGTTCCCGCTTTCATGGTGCCAATCAGCGCCAGCTGTTCATCGTTCACGTCTTTAATCAGCTGCGCGAAATCGGTATCCGCATTCGCCGCCCAGGTACGGGTCAGGTCTGCCGCATAGCCATTGTATTCTGCCCCCGCATCCAGCAGGAAGCTGCGCATCTCAGCCGGAACCTGATGATCCAGTTTGGTGTAGTGCAGAACAGAGGCATGCTCATTCAGCGCCACGATGTTGCTGTAAGGCACATCGGTATCGCGGTGGCCGGTCGCGGTCAGGTAGGCCTGATTGATATCGAACTCGCTCATGCCGGACTGGAACGCTTCATGCGCCGCACGGTGGCCATTCACCGCCGTTTTTTGCGCTTCACGCATGCAGTAAAGTTCATAGTCAGTCTTGTAAGCGCGATAGTAGTGCAGATAATCCAGCACGCCTTTCGGGTTAAGTTTATCTGCCGGAATATCCAGACCCAGAGCACGCTCGGGAACCGGACCAATGTAGCCGATGTTGCCGCGCGCCGCTGGCAGCTGGCTGCCAATGCCGTCCGCTTTTGGCAGCGCAATCACGTCAATCTCTTCGGTCCAGAATGAGGTCGGCAGCGGTTCCACGTTGTGCCAGTAATCCACCGGCAGGTAGAACCACAGTTTCGGCTTGTTCACGCCATCCACCAGCAGCCAGCAATTTGGAACCTGTGTCACCGGCACCCAGGCTTTAAACTGCGGGTTAACCTTGAAGGGATAAGCATGGTCATCAAGAAACGTATTCATCAGCTCGCCGGAGTGGATCAGCAGAGCATCCAGCTTGAAGCGGGCCAGTACATCACGGGTACGTTCCTGTAGGGTAACGATATGATTTTTATAAAGCGAAGCCAGTGAGTCCATCATTCTTCCTTTCGTTTTTTTGACCTCAAGTCATCGCATCTTAGCACACCTCACTCCGGCTGCGTGATTTCCACCGACCGTGATCAGTGCAGCAATTTCTTAATGAGTGATTTGCATTTTATTAACATAAATTCCACACTCCGTCTCATCTGGTATGACCAGATCCAATTGCTGGATTCAGGAGACCGACATGCTCTACAAAGGCGACACCCTGTACGTAGACTGGCTGGAAGATGGCATTGCCGAACTGGTGTTCGATGCCCCCGGCTCAGTGAACAAGCTTGATACCGCGACGGTGGCCAGTCTTGGCCAGGCGCTGGATGTACTTGAAAAGCAATCAGATTTAAAAGGGCTGCTGCTGCGCTCCAACAAAGCGGCCTTTATCGTTGGTGCGGATATCACCGAATTCCTGTCGTTGTTCCAGGTTCCTGAAGAGCAGCTGAGCCAGTGGCTGCACTTTGCCAACAGCGTCTTTAATCGTCTGGAAGATTTACCTGTGCCAACGATTTCCGCCGTTAACGGCTACGCGCTGGGCGGCGGCTGCGAGTGCGTGCTGGCGACAGATTATCGTCTGGCAACGCCGGACCTGCGCATCGGCCTGCCGGAAACCAAGCTGGGCATCATGCCGGGCTTTGGCGGCTCGGTGCGTATGCCGCGCATGCTGGGTGCGGACAGCGCCCTGGAAATCATCGCTGCCGGTAAAGATGTCGGCGCGGAACAGGCGCAGAAAATCGGTCTGGTCGACGGCGTCGTGAAACCAGAGAAGCTGGTTGAAGGTGCACTAGCCATTCTGCGTCAGGCGATCAACGGCGACCTCGACTGGAAAGCCAAACGCCAGCCGAAGCTGGAGCCGTTAAAGCTCAGCAAAATCGAAGCCACCATGAGCTTCACCATCGCCAAAGGCATGGTGATGCAGACGGCGGGTAAACACTACCCGGCGCCAATCACGGCAGTGAAAACCATTGAAGCGGCAGCCCGTCTGGGCCGTGATGAAGCCCTGAAGCTTGAAAATCAGAGCTTTGTCCCGCTGGCGCATACCAATGAAGCCCGCGCGCTGGTTGGCATCTTCCTTAACGATCAGTTCGTGAAGGGCAAGGCTAAGCAGCTAACCAAAAACGTTGAAACGCCAAAACACGCGGCGGTGCTCGGCGCCGGCATTATGGGTGGCGGTATTGCTTACCAGTCGGCCTGGAAAGGCGTGCCGGTGGTGATGAAAGACATCAACGAAAAATCCCTGACGCTGGGCATGACCGAAGCCGCCAAGCTGCTGAATAAACAACTTGAGCGCGGCAAAATTGACGGCATGAAACTCTCCGGCGTGATCTCCACCATCCAGCCAACGCTGGAATACAGCGGCTTTGACCGCGTGGACGTGGTGGTTGAAGCGGTCGTTGAGAACCCGAAAGTCAAAAAAGCGGTGCTGGCCGAAACGGAAGATAAGGTGCGTCCTGAGACCGTGCTGGCCTCCAACACCTCCACCATTCCTATCAGCGAGCTGGCAAGCGTGCTGAAGCGTCCGGAAAACTTCTGCGGAATGCACTTCTTCAACCCGGTACACCGTATGCCACTGGTCGAAGTGATCCGTGGGGAAAAAACCTCTGACGGAACCATCGCTAAAGTCGTGGCGTGGGCCAGCAAGATGGGTAAAACGCCAATCGTCGTTAACGACTGCCCGGGCTTCTTCGTCAACCGCGTGCTGTTCCCCTACTTTGCCGGCTTCAGCCAGCTGCTGCGCGACGGCGCGGACTTCCGCAAGATCGACAAAGTGATGGAAAAACAGTTCGGCTGGCCGATGGGCCCGGCCTATCTGCTGGACGTGGTCGGGATCGACACCGCGCATCACGCTCAGGCGGTGATGGCAGCGGGCTTCCCGCAGCGCATGCAGAAAGATTATCGCGACGCGATTGACGCCCTGTTCGACGCCAACCGCTTCGGGCAAAAAAACGGCATGGGCTTCTGGCGTTATAAAGAAGACAGCAAAGGCAAGCCGAAGAAAGAGGAAGATCCGGCGGTGGATGGCCTGCTGGCCGACGTATGCCAGCCGAAACGCGACTTCACCGACGACGAAATTATTGCCCGCATGATGATTCCGATGATCAACGAAGTGGTGCGCTGCCTCGAAGAAGGCATTATCGCCAGCCCGGCAGAAGCGGATATGGCGCTGGTGTACGGCCTGGGCTTCCCTCCGTTCCACGGCGGCGCGTTCCGCTGGCTGGATACGCTGGGCAGCGCCCGCTATCTCGATATGGCGCAGCAGTATCAGCACCTCGGCCCGCTGTACGACGTGCCGGAAGGCCTGCGTAACAAAGCGCGCCATAACGAACCCTACTACCCAGCAGTTGAGCCAGCCCGTCCGGTTGGCGCGCTGAAAACGGCTTAAGGAGTCACAATGGAAAAGGTTGTCATTGTTGATGCGATTCGCACCCCGATGGGCCGTTCAAAAGGCGGTGCGTTCCGTAACGTGCGCGCGGAAGATCTCTCCGCGCACCTGATGCGTAGCCTGCTGGCGCGTAACCCGGCGCTGGACCCGGCAGCGCTCGACGATATCTACTGGGGCTGCGTGCAGCAGACCCTGGAGCAGGGCTTCAACATCGCCCGTAACGCCTCCCTGCTGGCGGAGATCCCGCATTCAGTTCCGGCGGTCACCGTCAACCGTCTGTGCGGTTCGTCAATGCAGGCGCTGCATGATGCGGCGCGCATGATCATGACCGGCGATGCGCAGGCCTGTCTGGTCGGCGGCGTTGAACACATGGGCCATGTGCCGATGAGCCACGGGGTCGATTTCCATCCGGGCATGAGCCGCAACGTGGCGAAAGCCGCAGGCATGATGGGCCTGACCGCCGAGATGCTCTCCCGCCTGCACGGCATCAGCCGCGAAATGCAGGATGCTTTTGCCGCGCGCTCTCACGCCCGCGCCTGGGCCGCCACGCAGTCTGGCGCTTTTAAGAATGAGATTATCCCAACCGGCGGACACGACGCGGACGGCGTACTGAAGCAGTTCAGCTACGACGAAGTTATCCGTCCTGAAACCACGGTCGACGCGCTTTCTACCCTGCGTCCGGCTTTTGATCCGGTCACCGGCACGGTAACGGCGGGCACCTCTTCTGCCCTGTCCGACGGCGCCGCCGCGATGCTGGTGATGAGCGAAAGCCGCGCCCGCGAATTAGGCCTGACGCCACGCGCTCGCGTGCGTGCGATGGCGGTCGTGGGTTGCGACCCGTCGATCATGGGCTACGGTCCGGTTCCGGCGTCAAAACTGGCGCTGAAAAAAGCGGGGCTGAGCGCAAGTGATATCGATCTGTTCGAGATGAACGAAGCCTTCGCCGCACAGATCCTGCCGTGCATTAAAGATCTGGGCCTGATGGATCAGATCGACGAGAAAATTAACCTCAACGGCGGCGCGATCGCCCTCGGACACCCGCTGGGCTGCTCCGGGGCGCGTATCAGCACCACGCTGATCAACCTGATGGAACGCAAAGATGCCCAGTTCGGGCTGGCAACGATGTGTATTGGGTTGGGTCAGGGGATCGCGACGGTATTTGAGAGGGTGTAAGGCTATAACGTAGGCCCGATAAGCTTCGCGCCATCGGGCTTTTGCCGGGAGGCGCTGCGCTTTCCCGGCCTACGAAGAATAAAGTTTAGTTGCCGTTCTTCCCGCCTGTCAGGGGCGGGTTTTTTACATCATTGCAGCAGCGAAATATCCGCCACGCGCAGGAACAGCTCACGCAGTTTCTCGAGCATAGAGAGACGGTTAATACGCAGCTCTTTATCTTCCACGTTTACCATCACTTTCTCGAAGAAGGCGTCGATGATGTCACGCAGCTCCGCCAGCTCCACCAGCGCTTCCTGGTAGCGGCCTTCCGCGAAGTACGGCTCAAGCTTGTCGCGCAGCACCACAACCTGCATCGCCAGAGCAATCTCTTCCGGCTCTTTCAGCGTCGCGGCGTTTACACGCTCGTTCAGCGTCTCGTCGGATTTCGCGAGGATGTTAGATACACGCTTGTTGGCCGCAGCCAGAGCAGACGCCGCTTCCAGCGTACGGAAGTGGGATACCGCTTTCATACGCGCATCGAAATCTGCCGGACGGGTCGGACGACGCGCCAGCACCGCCTGAATGGTGTCAACGGAGTAACCTTCGTCCTGATACCACGCGCGGAAACGACCGAGCATAAAGTCGATAACATCATCCACAACCTTCGCGTTAGTCAGCTTATCGCCGTACAGACGCACCGCTTCTTCGGTCAGCGTTTGCAGATCGAGGTTCAGGTTCTTCTCAACGATGATACGCAGCACGCCCAGCGCGGCGCGGCGCAGCGCAAACGGGTCTTTATCGCCTTTCGGATGCTGACCGATACCGAAGATACCCGCCAGGGTGTCCATCTTATCGGCAATCGCCACGGCGCAGGCAACCGGGTTGGACGGCAGATCGTCACCGGCAAAGCGCGGCTGATACTGCTCGTTCAGGGCCACCGCCACGTCTTCCGCTTCGCCGTCGTGACGCGCGTAATGCATGCCCATGACGCCCTGGGTGTCGGTGAATTCGAACACCATGTTGGTCATCAGGTCACACTTGGAGAGCAGGCCCGCACGGGTAGCGTGGTTCACATCTGCGCCAATCTCACGGGCAATCCAGCCGGACAGCTCCGCGATACGGTCGGTCTTGTCGCGCAGCGTACCCAGTTGCTGCTGGAACAGCACGGTTTGCAGACGCGGCAGGTTATCTTCCAGACGTTTTTTACGGTCGGTGTTGAAGAAGAACTCTGCATCCGCCAGACGTGGGCGCACCACTTTCTCGTTACCGGAGATAATCTGGATCGGATCTTTCGATTCGATGTTCGCCACGAAGATGAAGTTTGGCAGCAGCTTGCCGTCGTTGGCGTAAACCGGGAAGTACTTCTGGTCTCCCTTCATGGTGTAAACCAGCGCTTCTGCCGGAACGGCCAGGAATTTCTCTTCGAATTTCGCGGTCAGCACAACCGGCCATTCCACCAGAGAAGTTACCTCTTCCAGCAGACTGTCGCTCAGATCGGCATTACCGCCAATCTTACGCGCCGCTTCTTCTGCGTCCGCTTTAATTTTGGCTTTACGCTGTTCGTAGTCAGCAATAACTTTACCGCGCTCCAGCAGGATCTGCGGGTACTGGTCAGCATTGTCGATGGTGAACTCTGGCTCGCCCATAAAGCGATGGCCGCGGATCACGCGATCGGACGCTACGCCCAGAATGGTCGCCGGAATAACGGTATCGCCCAGCAGCAGGGTCACGGTGTGCACCGGACGCACGAAGTGTACGTCGGACGCGCCCCAGCGCATCAGCTTAGGAATCGGCAGCTTAGCCAGCGAAGTCGCGATCATATCTGGCAGCAGCGCTTCCGCACTTTCGCCTTTCACGTGGGCACGATACAGCAGCCATTCACCTTTATCGGTGGTCAGACGCTCGGCCTGGTCAACGGTGATACCGCAACCGCGCGCCCAGCCTTCTGCCGCTTTGCTCGGCTTGCCTTCCGCATCGAACGCCTGAGCAATGGCCGGGCCACGTTTCTCAACTTCACGATCCGGCTGAGACGCCGCCAGGTTTGCCACCTTCAGCGCCAGACGACGCGGCGCAGCAAACCACTCAATTTTACCGTGCGCCAGGCCAGCGTTATCCAGCTCGGCAGTAACGTTCGCAGCGAAAGATTCAGCCAGGCTGCGCAGGGCTTTTGGTGGCAGCTCTTCAGTGCCGATTTCCACCAGGAAAGTTTTCTCAGACATGGCCGCCTCTTATTTGTTTCGATTGCACATCGGGAAGCCAAGGGCTTCACGGGACGCGTAGTAAGCTTCTGCAACGGCTTTGGTCAGGGTACGAATTCGCAGAATGTAGCGCTGACGTTCAGTCACGGAGATCGCTTTGCGGGCGTCCAGCAGGTTGAAGCTGTGGGCAGCCTTCAGAATACGCTCGTAGGCAGGCAGCGGCAGTGGAGTCTCCAGCGCCAGCAGCTGCTGGGCTTCTTTCTCGTACTGCTCGAAACAGGTGAAAAGGAAGTCCACGTCCGCGTATTCGAAGTTATAGGTGGATTGCTCCACTTCGTTCT
The DNA here is from genome assembly GCF_001631805.1 of Enterobacter genomosp. S. Taxonomy (NCBI): domain Bacteria; kingdom Pseudomonadati; phylum Pseudomonadota; class Gammaproteobacteria; order Enterobacterales; family Enterobacteriaceae; genus Enterobacter; species Enterobacter genomosp. S. The sequence continues at coordinate 10,350 of NZ_LVVA01000008.1, forward strand.
GATGGAACACGTCACCGTAGGTGGTTTTACCCAGCGGGCCGTCGCTCCAGACCAGGTCGTAAACGCTGTCTACGCCCTGAATGTACATTGCCAGACGTTCCAGACCGTAGGTGATCTCACCGGTGATCGGCTTACATTCGAGACCGCCGACCTGCTGGAAGTAAGTGAACTGGGTCACTTCCATGCCGTTCAGCCACACTTCCCAACCCAGACCCCAGGCACCCAGCGTTGGGTTTTCCCAGTTATCTTCCACGAAGCGAATGTCGTGAATGGTTGGATCCATACCCAGCTCTTTCAGTGACCCGAGGTACAGTTCCTGAATATTGTCGGGTGATGGCTTAATCACCACCTGGAACTGATAATAGTGCTGCAAGCGGTTCGGGTTCTCGCCGTAACGGCCATCGGTCGGACGACGGGATGGCTGCACGTAGGCGGTCGCCATTGGCTCTGGCCCTAACGCGCGCAGGCTGGTCATCGGGTGTGAGGTGCCTGCGCCAACTTCCATGTCCAAAGGTTGAACAATGGTGCAGCCCTGACGAGCCCAGTAATCCTGTAAGGTCAGGATCAGGCCCTGGAAGGTCTTGGTATCAAACTTTTGCATAGTATTTCGTGCTGGATACGTGTGGTTTTAAATGGAAGGGATCAGTATACCCGCTGGCTGCAAGATATACAGTACGAAACGGGGTTGTTTAGGGAAAATTGGGGAATAAGGTCTACTGCCAGAACCGGCGAGGGCTCTGGTTGCTGATTATCCGAGCAATTTAGCGCATCGAGAGATGTAAAAACTGGCCGTCTGCATCAAAAGAGCAGACAAAGCCCTCTTTACGCGCAGTATAGCCTTTCAGTTCATAGCTGCCCTGAAAGCGCTCGAAGCCATTTATATGAATTTTCTGTACCTCGGAATTATACCGATGAGCCGCCTCATCTATGCACAGCTGTTCCATATTCAGAGAACGCTCCGGGCTCATTTTCCCCTGCTGCGCTTTCTGGACAGGGGCCTCCTGAGAAGCACTGCACCCTGCTAATAAAAGCAGCAGAAAGAGTGACGCCCCACGCTTCATCATCATTTTTATTACCGCCCCGGTCAGTGGCTGTTATTTTTAGTAGCAACACGTTTATAGATTAATGTTCAACATTCTGCGAATCTCGCCAGCTCGCGACAAGACAGCCTGGCTAAACTCAGAATTTTCCAAGGGAAAAGTTTTACGCTACCGCAGTCACACTTTCTTTATCAGGAATACAGAGGAACTGATGCAGTCAAAAATTAACTGGATTGATAACCTGCGGGGAATAGCCTGTCTGATGGTGGTAATGATCCACACAACGACCTGGTATGTCACGAACGCGCACAGTATCAGCCCCGTTAACTGGGATGTCGCCAATATTCTGAACTCGGCCTCCCGCGTGAGCGTCCCGCTGTTCTTTATGATTTCCGGTTTTCTCTTTTTTGGTGAGCGTAGCGCGCAGCCGAAACATTTCATTCGTATTCTCTACTGTCTGCTGTTTTACAGCGCCATTTCGCTGCTCTATATCATCCTGTTCACTTCCATTAACGCCGAACGTTCCCTGCTCAATGTGCTGCAAAAACCAGTGTTCTATCATCTGTGGTTTTTCTTCGCGATAATCGTTATTTATCTGGTTTCACCGTTAATTCAGGTAAAAAACGTCAGCGGTAAAATGCTGCTGGCCTTGATGGCGATCATCGGGATTGTGGCAAACCCGAATACTCTCTCACAAAAAGTTGATGGCTTTGAATGGCTTCCCGTTAATCTCTATATCAACGGCGACACGTTTTATTACGTGCTGTACGGCATGCTGGGGCGCGCCATCGGCATGATGGAGACGCAAAAGCGAGGAATGAACTGGCTTTGCGCGGCTGCGTTTATCGCCGGTGTGTTTATTATCTCTCGCGGGACACTGCACGAGCTGCAATGGCGCGGCAACTTTGCCGATACCTGGTATCTGTATTGCGGCCCGATGGTCTTTATCTGCGCGATTTCTCTGCTGACCCTGATGAAAAACACCCTCAACGAACGTCCGCTTCCGGTGCTGGGCTTTATCTCTCGCCACTCGCTGGGTATTTACGGTTTTCACGCGCTGGTGATCCACGCCCTGCGTACCCGCGGCGTTGAGCTAAAAAGCTGGCCGGTGCTGGATATTATCTGGATATTTACCGCTACGCTGGCTGTCAGCCTGCTGCTGTCAATGTTGCTGCAAAGAATCGATACGCGCAGGTTTGTAAGCTAGCCAGATGGACGGGGAGTTGCAGGCCGGGTCGGCGCAGCGCCACCCGGCGGATGTTCAGGACATCAGCGGTAAAAGCTGCTGATAGATTTTGCGGAACACGACTCGTCGTTCAGCATAGCGAGCATGGTTTTTCGCATCAGGACGATGCTGCTGTTCAAGCGGAAGCTGGGGCAAAAGCGAGTTCAGTGGTTTATCCGGGTTCACCGCGATTTGCGCCAGCCGTGCCGCACCGAGCGCCGGACCAACCTCACCCCCCGTACGATAGTCCAGCGGCAACCCGCTGATATCAGAAAGCATTTGCCGCCAGTAGCTGCTTCGCGCCCCCCCGCCAATTAAGGTAATGCTGGATGGCGTCAGACCACAGTCATGCACGACATCCATGCCGTCTGCCAGCGCATAGCCGACCCCTTCAAGCACCGCGCGCGCCAGCTCTGCCGGGCCATGCTGATGGGTAAGCCCGAAAAACACCCCCTTCGCTTCCGGGTTGTTATGCGGCGTGCGCTCGCCGGAAAGGTACGGTAAAAACCAGACCGCACCGGCATTATCATCCGCCTGCTGCGCCGCTGCGATAAGCGCCGGTACGTCCGCCATTCCGGTTAGCTTTGCCGCCCAGTCGAGGCAGGAAGCGGCACTCAGCATCACCGACATGAGATGCCATTTGCCCGGCAACGCGTGGCAGAAGCTGTGTACGGCGTTTTCAGGGTTACTGCGATAGCCGTCACTGACGGCAAAATAGACGCCGGAAGTGCCGAGCGAGAGCATCGCCTGCCCTGCTTCCACCATCCCCACGCCAACTGCGCCCGCCGCGTTATCGCCGCCGCCAGCGACAACCGGTACGGCCGGCATATTCCAGCGTTCAGCAATGGAGGGTTGCAGCGTGCCCGCGATCTCGCTGCCTTCAAACAGTGCGGGCATATGGTCGCGCGTCAGCTGGCAGGCATCCAGCATCGCCTCGCTCCAGTCCCGTTTCGCCACGTCGAGCCACATCGTGCCTGCGGCGTCAGACATGTCGCTGGCAAAATCCCCCGTCATGCGAAAACGCAGGTAGTCTTTAGGCAGCAGAACCTTCGCCACCTGACGGAAAATATCGGGTTCATGACGCTGCACCCACAGGAGTTTTGGCGCGGTAAAACCGGGCATCATCAGGTTGCCCGTAATGTCGCGGGACGTGGGCACACGCGCTTCAAGAAGCGCACACTCTTCCGCACAGCGGCCATCGTTCCAGAGAATAGCCGGGCGCAGAACGCGATGCTGGCTATCCAGCAACGTTGCCCCATGCATTTGCCCGGCAATGCCCAGCGCCTTTACGTCGCGCAGGCTGTGCTGCTCGCCTAAGGCTTTCATCGCGCGGTCCGTCGCCTGCCACCACTGCTCCGGATCTTGCTCAGACCACAGCGGATGCGGGCGTGAAACCTGCAACTTTTCAGTCTGGGTTGCTAACACATCGCCCTGCTCGCTTAACAGAATGGCTTTCACACCCGACGTGCCAAGATCAATCCCGATATACATTGTGGTGACTCCTTTGACAGAAATGCCCGGTGGCGATGCGCTTACCGGGCCTGCATGCTGCAACTGTTATTTATCGAAGAGGTAGTGATTGACCAGGTTTTCCAGCAGTTCCTGATGCCCGCTCTGATGCTGCGGGGCCAGCTGATGCTGTTCAGCGTACTTCGCGATTTCCGCAAGCGATAACTGACCTTTCAGAATTTGCTGGCCCAGCTCACTGTTCCAGCCGCCGTAACGCTTCGCCACGCGTTTATCCAGCTCACCGTCTTCAATCATACGGGCCGCCACCTTCAGCGCCAGCGCCATGGTGTCCATCGCGCCAATATGCCCGTAAAACAGATCGTATTTGTCGGTGCTCTGGCGACGAACTTTGGCGTCGAAGTTCAGGCCGCCGGTGGTGAAACCGCCCGCTTTGATGATTTCGTACATCACCAGCGCATTTTCTTCGACGCTGTTCGGGAACTGGTCGGTATCCCAGCCCAGCTGCGGATCGCCGCGGTTCGCATCCACCGATCCGAAGATGCCCAGCGCAATCGCAGAGGCAATTTCGTGATGGAAGGAGTGGCCCGCCAGGGTAGCGTGGTTAGCCTCGATATTCACTTTGATCTCTTTTTCCAGACCAAACTGCTTCAGGAAGCCATACACGGTGGCGACATCATAGTCGTACTGATGCTTGGTTGGCTCCTGCGGTTTAGGCTCAATCAGCAATGTGCCGCGGAAGCCGATTTTATGTTTGTGGTCCACAACCATCTGCATAAAGCGACCAATCTGCTCGCGCTCCTGACGCAGGTCGGTATTCAGCAGCGTTTCATAACCTTCACGGCCGCCCCAGAGAACATAGTTCTCGCCGCCCAGCTGATGCGTGGCGTTCATCGCAGTCACGACCTGGGTTGCCGCCCAGCTGAAGACTTCCGGATCGGGGTTGGTTGCCGCACCCGCGCCATAGCGAGGGTTGGTAAAGCAGTTAGCCGTCCCCCAGAGCAGCTTTACACCGCTCTGCTGCTGTTTTTCAGCCAGTACATCGACCATCTGCGCAAAATTGTTCAGATACTCTTTCAGCGATGCCCCTTCAGGCGACACGTCCACATCGTGGAAACAGTAGTACGGCACGTTCAGCTTATGGAAGAACTCGAACGCGACGTCGGCTTTACGCTTCGCCAGCTCAATGGCCTCGCCCGGCTGCTGCCATGGACGGTCAAAAGCGCCCACGCCGAACATATCGGCACCGTTCCAGCAGAAGGTGTGCCAGTAGCAGGCGGCAAAGCGCAAGTGATCTTCCATGCGCTTACCCAGCACCAGCTCATCCGGGTTGTAGTGACGAAATGCTAAAGGATTGGTCGTTTTCGTGCCTTCGAAACGAACGCGATCGAGTTGGTCGAAATAAGCTTGCATATTGAGCTCCATAATCAGGGTATGCGGCGTGGTCTTGCTTCTGGAGTAATAGTGAATAGACATTGGGGGTTGCTCAATTACGTTATTTCACACTGCTATTGAGAGAATGCACAATTGTGCGCTGGCTCGCAAAATAATGTGCAGGCAAACTATTTTTCGGCGCATATTCCAGAATCAAATGTAATTAATAGGTTACGCTTTTTAAAATCCGATCGCGGTCATAAATTCAGAAATAAACCAAATTTCGTAATGAGAAGATAAAAATCTGTAATTGCCAGCAGGCCTTTCCACGTTAAAAATTTGCTGCATCTCAGCAGTGAACGTTTCTTTTATCTCAGCGACACATACCCCTACAAAAAGGCCTAATAATTATGAAGATAAAGAACCTGACCCTAACGCTCTGCACTACTCTCCTGCTTGCAAGCTTTGCCGGCCACGCCAAAGAGGTCAAAATCGGCATGGCGATTGATGACTTACGCCTGGAGCGCTGGCAAAAAGATCGCGATATCTTTGTTAAAAAAGCGGAATCCCTCGGCGCGGAGGTGTTCGTTCAGTCCGCTAACGGCAACGAAGAGACGCAAATGTCGCAAATCGAGAATATGATCAACCGTGGCGTCGATGTGCTGGTCATTATCCCGTATAACGGCCAGGTATTAAGCAACGTGGTGAAAGAGGCTAAACAGGAAGGCATAAAAGTCCTGGCCTATGACCGCATGATTAATAATGCAGATATTGATTATTATATTTCGTTCGACAATGAAAAAGTAGGTGAGTTACAGGCTAAAAGTCTGGTCGCTAAGGTGCCGCAAGGGAATTATTTCCTGATGGGCGGTTCGCCAGTGGATAACAACGCCAAGCTGTTCCGTCAGGGACAAATGAAAGTGCTTAAGCCATATATCGACGAGGGCAAAATCAAAGTCGTCGGCGACCAGTGGGTTGACGGTTGGTTACCGGAAAACGCGCTGAAAATTATGGAAAACGCATTGACCGCAAATAACAACAAAATCGATGCGGTAGTGGCCTCTAACGATGCCACCGCGGGTGGCGCTATTCAGGCGCTGAGCGCGCAGGGTCTGGCCGGAAAAGTCGCAATATCCGGACAGGATGCCGATCTTGCGGGTGTTAAACGCATTATCGTGGGCACCCAAACCATGACGGTGTATAAACCCATTACCGAGCTTGCCAATACGGCTGCTGAAATTGCCGTTGAGTTGGGCAATGACCAACAGCCTAAAGCAGACGCAACGTTAAATAACGGTCTGAAAGACGTACCGGCTCGCCTGCTTACCCCTATCGAAGTCAACAAAGAGAACATTGACGCCACGGTGGTGAAAGACGGCTTCCATAAGAAGAGTGAACTGTAATCCAGCGCAGCCCCTGCCCGGCGGGGGCGCATCGACCTGCCCTGTTCATCTGTCGGGCTATGCGGAGCAGTTATGTCTTATTTACTTGAAATGAAAAGCATCACCAAAGCCTTCGGGACGGTGAAAGCGGTCGACAACGTCAGCCTGCGGCTGAATCCCGGCGAAGTCATGTCGCTGTGCGGCGAAAACGGCTCGGGGAAATCCACGCTGATGAAGGTGCTGTGTGGGATCTATCCGCACGGCAGCTACGAGGGCGAAATCGTCTTCGCCGGAGAGGTGCTCCAGGCCACGCACATTCGCGATACCGAGCGTAAAGGCATCGCTATCATTCACCAGGAGCTGGCGCTGGTGAAGCACCTAAGCGTGCTGGAAAATATCTTTCTTGGGGCCGAACTTTCGCGCCACGGCGTGCTGGATTACGACACCATGACGCTGCGCTGCGAAAAATTGCTGGCTCAGGTGAGCCTGGCTATCTCACCGGATACGCGCGTGGGCGACTTAGGTTTGGGCCAGCAGCAGCTGGTGGAGATCGCCAAGGCGCTGAATAAACAGGTACGCCTGCTGATCCTCGACGAGCCAACCGCCTCGCTCACCGAACAGGAAACGTCCGTTCTGCTCAATATCATCCGCGACCTGCAAAACCACGGTATCGCATGCATCTATATTTCGCACAAGCTTAATGAAGTGAAAGCCATTTCCGACACCATCTGCGTCATCCGCGACGGGCAGCACATCGGCACGCGTGAGGCAGAAGGTATGAGTGAGGATGACATCATCACCATGATGGTGGGCCGCGAACTCACCGCGCTGTATCCCAACGAGCTGCACGCGATTGGCGAAGAGATCCTGCGCGTGGAAAACCTGACGGCGTGGCACCCCGTTAACCGCCATATCAAGCGCGTGAATAACCTCTCCTTCTCGCTGCACCGAGGCGAAATTCTCGGCATTGCGGGCCTGGTGGGTGCCGGAAGAACCGAGGCCGTACAGTGTCTGTTTGGCGTCTGGCCGGGGCGCTGGGAAGGCAAAATTTATGTCGACGGTCAGCCGGTAAAAATCGACAACTGCCAGCAGGCCATTGCCAAAGGCATTGCCATGGTGCCCGAAGACCGCAAAAAAGACGGCATCGTGCCGGTCATGGCGGTGGGAAAAAATATCACGCTGGCGGCGCTCAGCCAGTTTTCCGGCGCGCTGAGCAGCCTGGACGATGCCGCAGAACAGCAGTGCATTCTTCAGTCGCTCGCAAGGCTTAAGGTGAAAACGTCCTCGCCGGAGCTGGCGATAGGACGCCTGAGCGGCGGCAACCAGCAAAAGGCGATTCTGGCGCGCTGCCTGTTGCTTAATCCGCGCATTTTAATTCTGGACGAACCCACGCGGGGAATCGATATCGGCGCGAAGTACGAAATCTACAAGCTGATCAACCAGCTCGTGCAGCAAGGGATTGCCGTCATTGTTATCTCGTCCGAACTGCCTGAAGTGCTGGGCCTGAGCGACCGCGTGCTGGTCATGCATGAAGGGAAACTCAAAGCCAACCTGAACAACCAGAACCTGACGCAAGAGCAGGTGATGGAAGCTGCCCTAAGGAGCGAACGCCATGTCGAAAAGCAACCCGTCTGATATCAAAGTCGCTGATCCGACGCCCGGTGCGTTCGCAGGACTTAAGTCGCTGAATCTACAAGTATTCGTGATGATTGCGGCCATCATCGTCATCATGTTGTTCTTTACCTGGATGACCGACGGCTCCTATCTGAGCGCACGTAACGTCTCTAACCTGCTACGTCAGACTGCCATCACCGGGATCCTGGCGGTGGGGATGGTCTTCGTTATCATCTCAGCGGAAATTGACCTGTCGGTAGGGTCGATGATGGGCCTGCTCGGCGGCGTGGCGGCGATTTTTGACGTCTGGCTCGGCTGGCCGCTGCCGCTGACGATTGCGGTCACGCTGGTACTGGGTCTGCTGCTGGGGGCGTGGAACGGCTGGTGGGTGGCCTACCGGAAAGTCCCGTCGTTTATCGTCACCCTGGCGGGAATGCTGGCCTTCCGCGGCATTTTAATTGGTATCACCAACGGCACCACCGTCTCCCCCACCAGCGCCTCTATGTCCCAGATTGGCCAAAGCTACCTCTCTGATGGTGTCGGTTTTACGATCGGCGTGGTTGGGCTGATGGCGTTTGTCGCGTGGCAATGGCGGGGGCGCATGCGTCGCCAGGCGCTGGGTCTGGCCTCGCCTGCTTCTACCTCGGTGGTGGGTCGTCAGGCGCTTACCGCCGTGATTGTGCTGGGTGCCATCTGGCTGCTCAACGATTATCGCGGCGTCCCGACGCCCGTTCTGCTGCTGGCGCTGCTGCTGTTAGGTGGGATGTTTATGGCCACACGTACCGCTTTCGGCCGCCGCATTTATGCCATCGGCGGCAACCTGGAAGCCGCGCGTTTGTCCGGCATTAACGTGGAGCGCACCAAACTCGCCGTCTTTGCCATTAACGGTCTGATGGTAGCCATCGCGGGGCTGATCCTCAGCTCGCGACTGGGTGCGGGTTCTCCGTCTGCCGGTAATATTGCCGAGCTGGACGCCATCGCCGCCTGCGTAATTGGCGGAACCAGCCTCGCCGGGGGCATTGGCAGCGTGGCGGGTGCGGTGATGGGCGCATTTATTATGGCTTCGCTGGATAACGGGATGAGTATGATGGACGTGCCGACGTTTTGGCAGTATATCGTCAAGGGAGCCATTCTTTTGCTGGCAGTCTGGATGGACTCTGCCACCAAGCGGCGCGCCTGAGAACCGTATCGTGACTAATTTGGGAAAGTGAGCCATGTTTGAAAAGCGTCACCGCATTACGTTGTTATTCAATGCCAACAAAGCCTATGACCGTCAGGTGGTTGAAGGGGTTGGTGAATATTTGCAGGCGTCGCAATCCGAATGGGATATTTTCATCGAAGAAGATTTCCGTACCCGTCTGGAGAACATTAAGGACTGGCTGGGAGACGGGGTCATCGCTGACTTTGACGACCCCGTGATTGAACAGCTGCTGAGTGGCGTCGACGTTCCTATCGTGGGCGTTGGCGGCTCATACCATTCACCGGAACATTATCCCCCTGTTCACTACATCGCCACCGATAACCATGCCCTGGTCGAGACCGCCTTCCTCCATTTAAAGGAGAAAGGCGTACACCGTTTTGCGTTTTACGGTTTGCCCGCCACCAGCGGCAAGCGCTGGGCAATGGAGCGTGAGTATGCGTTCTGCCAGCTGGTTGCCCAGGAGAAGTATCGCGGTGTCGTTTATCAGGGGCTGGAAACCGCGCCAGAAAACTGGCAGCACGCGCAAAACCGGCTGGCTGACTGGCTGCAAACGCTGCCGCCCCAGACAGGGATTATCGCCGTGACGGACGCCCGCGCCCGCCACGTATTGCAGGTGTGCGAGCATTTGCATATTCCGGTGCCTGAAAAGCTGTGCGTGATTGGTATCGATAATGAAGAGCTTACGCGCTATTTGTCGCGCGTGGCGCTGTCATCCGTGGCGCAGGGTACGCGGCAAATGGGCTATCAGGCTGCGAAGCTGCTACACAGACTGTTAGACAACGAATCCCTGCCGCTCCAGCGTCTGCTGGTTCCGCCCGTTCGCGTGGTCGAGCGCCGCTCTACCGACTACCGTTCCTTAAACGATCCGGCCGTGATTCAGGCGATGCACTACATTCGCAATCATGCCTGCAAAGGTATTAAGGTCGATCAGGTGCTGGATTCGGTCGGAATTTCACGTTCAAATCTGGAGAAGCGCTTCAAAGAGGAAGTGGGTGAGACGATACATGCCGTGATCCATGCGGAAAAGCTGGAGAAAGCACGCAGTCTGCTGATCTCCACCTCGCTGTCGATCAACGAGATTTCACAGATGTGCGGCTACCCGTCGCTACAGTATTTCTATTCGGTATTCAGGAAAGAATATGACACCACGCCGAAGGAGTACCGGGAACGGTACAGTGAAGTCCTGCTCTAGAAAAGAGAACGCCTTCCAGTGGAAGGCGTTTTTCATTACATGTGCGCGGCAATCAGACGCTGGTTATCCTGGTACATCGAGAACAGATAGTTGTTATAACGCTGTCCCTGAGTGGAATACCCTTTCAGCTTGTGGATCATCGCCGTAGCCGTCACTTCCTGATCCGCTTTACGCAGCTGAGCGCGTGACTTACGGAACGAGGAGTAGGCCGGGTGGGTGTTCAGGTTCACCACGTAGGCATTCACGGAATCTTTCACTGATTCAAACTGTGAATACCCCTTCACCTTGCCGGGTGCATTAGTACAACGACCTTTGGCGCACTTCATGCCAAATAGATTGTTGTTGTTGCGGGCCAGCTTCGAGGTTCCCCAACCGCTTTCGGCGGCGGCCATTGTCGCCACCATGCTGCCTGGAATGATGTCCACACGTTCTAACAGTGAGTTCCACGGCACGCGACGCGTGTTTCCGCTCCACTTCACTTTATAGCGTTTGGCGATGTCTTTCAGGCGCGTGCGCTCAGACGGCGACCAGCGGCTATCGTACTGTTTGGAGATCAGCCAGTTACGATCCGCAGTAATCGCGGCATTTTGACTTTTAATGTAAGGCATGACCGTCCGGAGAAACGCTTTTTTTCGTGGTGTCCCGGAAGGGTATTTTCGCAAATCAGGAAGTGAACTACTCTTTGCACTATTGCGAGAATACTCTTGTTTACTGCTAACCTTACTGCTTGTCGTCTTTATTACGTGGGCTTTCTTACTCGTTGTATCCGCGTGCGTCTTTGCAAGCACCTCACCTGAAAATGCCATGGTGAGTAACATGAGTATCGCGGCCCCATATCGTCGAATGGGAGTCGATATCATTAGGTCTCCTGGTCGGATATAAGCATTCCAACACCTTATTTTCTTCAAAATTTGAGAGCGGAATCTCAAATCGTACCAAAAATAGTCTTCAAGAGCACGTATATAAATAGTCCAATTCCGAAACTATGTCATTCGAAACGTGCTCATTAAAGCATCAACACTGGAAAAATGTGTGCGATATCGCAGATAACAGCCTAATTTTGCGCGGGATCACTCATCCCTTCGCGTCCTCCTGGCAGAAAGCCTCATAGGAGGAGTTTTTCCCCTGAGCCGAATGGCACACTGGTCAAAAATGCCGCGACAGGAAAATGGAATGAAACGCACTGCATTAGCTGTTCTGATGTTACCCGCACTCGCGCATGCCGACTGGTCATCGCCGGGATTTGACGCGTTTAACGCTGAAGGTACCGGCGTCTTTACCAGCCAGGCAAAGCTTGCGAAGGGTACCCGCCCCCTGACGTTGAGTCTTGACAACGCGTGCTGGCAGCCGACAGAGGCCATTAAACTCAACGAGATGCTGTCGCTCAAACCGTGCGAAGGCACTCCGCCGCAGTGGCGGTTATTCCGTGACGGCGTTTATCAGATGCGTATTGATACGCGCTCGGGAACGCCAACCCTGATGCTGACGGTACAAAGTGCGGCGCCGCAGCCTGTCGCTGACGTCACCCGCCAGTGCCCGAAGTGGGACGGTAAACCGCTTACGCTCGACGTAGCAAACACCTTCCCGGAAGGAACGGTGGTGCGTGATTTTTACAGCAAACAGATCGCGACCGTTGAAAATGGCAACGTCACGCTTCAGCCAGCCGCCAACAGCAATGGCCTGCTACTGATTGAGCGCGCCGAGACGGACAAACCCGCGCCGTTCAGCTGGCAAAACGCCACCGTCTATTTCGTGCTGACCGATCGCTTCGTGAATGGCAACCCTGCCAACGATAACAGCTATGGCCGCCATAAAGACGGTATGCAGGAGATAGGGACGTTCCACGGCGGCGATCTTAAAGGGCTTACCAGCAAACTGGATTACCTCCAGCAGCTGGGCGTGAATGCGCTCTGGATAAGTTCTCCGCTGGAGCAGATCCACGGCTGGGTGGGTGGCGGCACCAAGGGGGATTTCCCCCACTACGCCTATCACGGCTATTACACTCAGGACTGGACGACGCTCGACGCCAACATGGGCAGCGAAGAGGATTTGCGCCAGCTTGTCGACGAAGCGCACCGGCGCGGTATCCGCGTCCTGTTTGACGTTGTCATGAATCACGCAGGCTATGCGACGCTTGCCGATATGCAGGAGTATCAGTTTGGCGCGTTGTATTTGCAGGGGGATGAGCTGAAGAAAACGCTCGGCGAACGCTGGACTGACTGGAAGCCAGGCGCGGGTCAAAGCTGGCACAGCTTCAACGATTACATCAACTTCAGTGATAAAGCCGCATGGGAAAAATGGTGGGGGAAAAAATGGATCCGCACCGATATCGGCGATTATGACAACCCCGGCTTTGACGATTTAACGATGTCCCTGGCGTTTCTGCCGGATCTGAAAACGGAATCTAAGATCCCGTCAGGTTTGCCGAACTTTTATCAACACAAGCCCGACACCAACGCGAAAGTGATGACGAACTTCACGCCGCGAGATTACCTGACCCACTGGCTCAGCCAGTGGGTGCGTGACTACGGCATCGACGGTTTCCGGGTCGATACCGCTAAACACGTTGAGCCAGAAGCCTGGCAGCAGCTGAAGGAGCAGGCCAGCCAGGCGCTGGTCGCGTGGAAAGCCGCCAACCCGGACAAAAAACTCGACGATGCGCCATTCTGGATGACCGGTGAATCCTGGGGTCACGGCGTGATGCAGAGCGATTATTATCGCCACGGTTTTGATGCGATGATCAACTTTGACTATCAGGAGCAGGCGGCGAAAGCGGTGGACTGTCTGGCGGATATGGATCTGACCTGGCAGCAAATGGCCGAAAAACTGCAAAGCTTTAACGTGCTGAGCTATCTCTCCTCCCACGATACGCGACTGTTCCGTGAAGGAGGCCAGCGCGCCGCTGAACTACTGCTGCTGGCGCCGGGAAGCGTGCAAATCTATTACGGCGATGAATCAGAGCGTCCATTTGGTCCGACGGGCTCCGATCCGCTACAGGGAACCCGTTCGGATATGAACTGGCAGGACGTAACGGGTAAACAGGCGTTAACTGTCGCCCACTGGCAGCTTCTGGGGCAGTTCCGCGCCCGTCATCCGGCACTGGGTGAAGGCAAGCAAACCACGCTGTCGCTGAAAGAGGGGTACGGATTTGTACGCGAGCATAAGGGCGATAAGGTGATGGTGGTGTGGGCGGGTAATCAGTAGAACAATTCACTACATGAATCCCGCTCCGCCATACAAAACAACAAATCCGACCACATCCGCCGATTTGCACCAACTCGGTGCTGGCGTTATGGTTACTGCCTTTCATATTAAGCCCGACAGATCACCTGCTATGACGTTTTCACAATTCGGCGATAAATTTACCCGCCATTCAGGCATTACCCGCCTGATGGAGGACCTCAACGACGGGCTGCGCACCCCCGGTGCTATCATGCTCGGTGGCGGAAACCCGGCTCAGATTCCGGAGATGAACACCTACTTCCAGGCGCTACTGGCAGACATGCTGGAAAACGGTAAAGCAACCGATGCGCTGTGTAATTACGACGGCCCTCAGGGTAAAACAGAACTGCTGACGCTTCTGGCATCGATGCTGCGGGAAGCGCTGGGCTGGGATATCGAACCACAGAATATTGCACTGACAAACGGCAGTCAGAGCGCGTTTTTCTACTTGTTCAATCTGTTCGCCGGACGCCGCGCCGATGGCACCACGAAAAAAGTGTTGTTCCCGCTGGCACCGGAGTATATCGGCTACGCCGATGCCGGCCTCGAAGAAGACCTTTTTGTTTCCGCACGTCCGAATATCGAGTTGCTGCCGGAAGGCCAGTTCAAATATCACGTTGATTTTGAACATCTGCATATCGGTGAAGAGACGGGCATGATCTGCGTGTCACGCCCTACTAACCCGACGGGCAACGTGATCACCGACGACGAGCTGATGAAGCTGGATGCGCTGGCGAATCAGCATGGCATCCCGCTGGTGATCGATAACGCCTATGGCGTCCCGTTCCCGGGGATTATCTTCAGCGAAGCGCGTCCGCTGTGGAACCCGAACATCATCCTCTGCATGAGCCTTTCCAAGCTGGGCCTGCCGGGCAGCCGCTGCGGTATCATTATCGCCAACGAAAAGATCATTACCGCCATTACCAACATGAACGGCATTATCAGCCTTTCGCCTGGCGGGATCGGCCCGGCCATGATGTGCGAGATGATCAGACGCAACGACCTGCTGCGCCTGTCGAATGAAGTGATCAAACCCTTTTACGCTCAGCGCGTTCAGGAAACCATCGCCATTCTTCGCCGCTACTTGCCGGAAGAACGCTGTCTGATCCATAAACCGGAAGGGGCAATTTTCCTGTGGCTATGGTTTAAGGATCTGCCCATTACGACAGAGCTGCTTTATCAGCGCCTGAAAAAGCGTGGCGTGCTGATGGTACCGGGGGATTACTTCTTCCCGGGGCTGGATAAGCCGTGGCCGCACACGCACCAGTGCATGCGTATGAACTACGTCCCGGACCCGGAAAAAATCGAAGCGGGTGTGAAAATTCTCGCCGAAGAGATCGAGAATGCCTGGCGCGAGGCGGGTTAATAAGACCTCAGGCCAGATTACGCACCCGTTCCGCGCGTAATCTGGCGGGATCGATGCAGCGCAGCGCGTGGGTAGGACAGACTTCGACGCAGGCTGGACCACCCTCGCGATGCGCGCATAAATCACATTTCAGCGCCTGAACGCGACCTTCCACGACCCGAACCTGCATTGCCCCGAACGGGCACGCCACCATACAGCTTTTGCAGCCGATACAGCGCGATTGCTCAACGAGCCACGCTCCCGCAGCACGGCGAATGGCCTGCGTCGGGCAGACATTGGCGCAGGGCACATCTTCACACTGATGGCAGCCCACGGCCGTGGTGAAAGCGTTTCCTTTAACCACCCTGATTCGTGACGTAAACGCGTCTGGCGCGGCGCTGCTTTGATGCGACATCATGCACGCCACCTCGCAGGTGCGGCATCCGATGCATTTTTCAGGATCCGCCATGATAAATCGGTTCATGGATAACGCCTCGCGCAGGTTAAAAGTCAGTTCCGTTGAATTATCGTTAGCGCATCATACCTTGCGTGCGAATCGTTAAGGATGCTGTGGGTCAAAGAGCGGGCGCGGATACTTTTAGCTTAGGGTAAATGCGGATATGTGTGGATGAAGGCTAATTAACTGCGGCCTGTTGCCCTCATCCCAACCCTCTCCCACGGGAGAGGGAGAACGTTAAGGCAGCACACGCCGTGCTGCCTCTGCAAGAAAAGCACTTCGGTTAGTAAATTGTGGATGCTCGCTGACAAAGGAATCAATCTTCACCAGCAAACGGCGAGGTATCGTAATATTGATGCGCTCTACTCTGCCTTCAAACTGTTTCATATTGATATCCACCAGCAACCATTGTCCGCCAATGAAATCCTCCGGATGACTTGCCAGATGCGCTTCAACCATACCCGGAAGTGGCAACATTTCATCCATTTCAAACAACGCTTCAAAATGGGCAGTTAATGCATCGCGTGCATCCTGAAAAGCATCATCCAGTGAATCCCCCGCAAAAAAACACCCCGGAACGTCAGGAAAGAAACCACTGGCGCTACCGTCGGAATCAGAATGAATGTAAGCCGGATAAAACATAACTACTCCTGATATCAGTGTTTAATTCCCGCCTGTCGCCAGATTTGTGCGAGAGTGCCTGGTTTAATGTCCTTTTTAGGATGTGGGACGGTAACCAACCCTTTTTGCACTGGATGGCGAAACTGATGACGGCTTCCCTTCGTTCTTACACATTTCCAGCCATGGCTAACCAGAACAGTAATGATATCCGCACTTTTCACATCCCAATCCTTCCCTGATTATACACATGATACACACCATCGCTACTGGGTTGAATGAGACTACCGCATTAAAAACGGCAGTGCAGCCAGACTTTAGCGAAACAGGAAGAGGCATCGAGAAAAGAAGAGGGAAGCTTGTCATGTTGCAGATAAAAATGCGGGCACTTTCGTAGGCCGGGTAAGGCGAAGCCGCCACCCGGCTTTAACCCGGCTCAGGCCATCCGCGACGGTCTGAGCCGGAAGTTTAAAACAGCCCCAGCGGTTTTTCGGCGTAGCTGACCAACAGACATTTCGTTTGCTGGTAGTGCTCCAGCATCATCTTATGGGTTTCACGCCCGATGCCCGACTGCTTGTAGCCGCCAAACGCCGCATGAGCTGGATAGGCGTGATAGCAGTTGGTCCACACGCGACCGGCCTGAATGCCGCGGCCCATTTTGTAGGCCAGATTACCGTTACGGCTCCAGACGCCCGCCCCCAGACCATACTGCGTGTCGTTGGCGAGCTCCAGCGCATCGTCCATGGTTTTGAACGTCGTGACCGCCAGCACTGGCCCAAAAATTTCCTCCTGGAATACACGCATGTTGTTCTGACCGAACAGGATGGTCGGCTCAAGGTAGTAGCCCTCCTGTAAATCGCCGCCCAGTACCTTACGACGTCCGCCGGTCAACACATCGGCCCCCTCTTTTTTACCGATGTCGATATAATTGAGGATGGTTTCCAGCTGGCCATGCGATACCTGTGCCCCCATCTGGGTGACGTTATCCAGCGGGTTACCGCTGCGGATCGACTCCACGCGCCGGATCGCCCGCTCCATAAAGCGCTCATAAATGGATTCCTGAACCAGCGCGCGGCTCGGACAGGTACAGACTTCACCCTGGTTGAACGCGAACAGCGCAAACCCTTCCAGCGCTTTGTCGAAGAAGGCGTCCTCTTCATCCATTACGTCGGCAAAGAAAATGTTCGGCGATTTGCCGCCCAGCTCGAGCGTGACCGGAATAATGTTCTGGGTCGCGTACTGCATGATCTGCTGACCCACTTCCGTTGAGCCGGTGAACGCCACTTTGGCGATACGTTTTGAGGTGGCAAGATATTCCCCAATTTCGCCCCCGGCCCCGTTGACCACGTTAATGACGCCCGGCGGCAACAGATCGCCAATCACCTCCATCAGCAGCAGCACCGAAAGCGGGGTTAAGCGCGCAGGTTTCAGCACAACGCAGTTGCCCGCCGCCAGCGCGGGGGCCATTTTCCAGCTCGCCATCAGCAGCGGAAAGTTCCAGGGAATGATTTGCCCCACCACGCCCAGCGGCTCGTGGAAGTGATACGCCACGGTGTCGCCGTCCACCTCGCTGATCCCGCCCTCCTGGGCACGAATGCAGGAGGCAAAATAGCGGAAATGGTCAATCGCCAGCGGGACGTCCGCCGCCATGGTTTCGCGGATCGGCTTGCCGTTGTCCCACGTTTCTGCCGTTGCCAGCAGCTCCAGATTCTGCTCCATCCGGTCGGCGATTTTGAACAAAATGGCCGCCCTGTCCTGTACGGAGGTCTGTCCCCATTTATCCTTCACCTTATGTGCCGCATCCAGCGCTAAATCAATATCCCGCTTACCCGAACTGGCAATTTCACATAACGGCTGGCCGGTGACGGGCGTCAGGTTGGAATAGTATTCACCGTCGACGGGTGCCACCCAGTCGCCACCGATAAAGTTGTCATAGCGGGGCTTGAGCTTAAGGGGAAAACCATACTCGCCAGGCTGGATACGCGATGAGGGAGGATTGTTTGTCATGACCGTCTCCTTGCAGTAGGTGTACAACAAGGGTAGTTCCGGCTGGTGATTTTCTCGCCAGCGGGTAGCGGGTTTACGAGCCGCATCACGGATTACCGTACTTTACGTTTCGTTTCTGCCGCCGGAGCCATAATTAATAGTTCAGGGGCTCATGAGGAACGATGCAATGCAGCTATTTATCGGCTTTGACGTGGGTGGAACCCACATCAAACACGGCGTAATTAACGAAAACGGCGAAGAACTGACATCCGATGAATATGATACGCCGGACGATGAAAGCACCTTCAAAGAGAAGTGGAAAGCGGTGGTGGATAAGTACTGCCAGGAGCACGAGATCGCCGGCATTGGCGTGAGTTTTCCGGGACACATCAATCACCACACCGGCGAAGCGGCCAAAGCCGGGGCGCTGGACTATCTTGACGGCGAAAACCTGTGCGAACTGTTCGCACAGCTGACCGATCTCCCCGTGACAATCGAAAATGATGCCAACTGCGCGGCGCTGGGCGAGCGCTGGCAGGGCGCGGGCAAGGACTATGAGCATTTCGTCTGCATCACCATCGGTACCGGCATCGGCGGCGGTATCGTCATGGAGGGCGATCTCTACCGCGGATCGCACTATCGGGCGGGTGAATTTGGCGTGCTGCCCGTGGGCAATGAGGGCGAACCGATGCATGAAGTGGCGTCCGCCAGCGGCCTGATGAAAGCCTGCCGCCGCGCGCTGGCCGTGTCGGAAGACGAAATGCCTGACGGCGAGGAGCTGTTTAAACGCATGGAAAGCGACGTGCATCTGCGCGAGGCCATTGAAGAGTGGGCGCACTTTTTGTCGCGCGGCATCTACAGCGTGATCTCTATGTTCGATCCGCAGGCGGTGCTGATTGGCGGCGGCATTAGCGAGCAGGAGAAAATCTATCTCCTGCTGGATAAATACTTACAACGATTCGAGGAGTGGGAGGCGCTCCGGGTGCCCATCCTCCCCTGCGAGCTGGGCAACCAGGCGGGAAGGCTAGGTGCGGTCTGGCTGGCTAAGCAGAAGCAGGCGCGCAGCGCTTAACGCTTACGGAAATAACTGCGCGTCGCGGAGCACATGGTCATTGCCGCGACGACGCGTAAACCCGATGCGGTTGAAGTACTCCAGGATCTGAATCGCCAGCTTGCGTCCCACGTTCAGCCGATCGCGGAAGTCGGCGGCGCAGGTCGATCCGCGCGCATGATCCAGCTCGCGGATCAGGTTCGCAAACGCCACGATCCGATCGTTACGGTAATAACGATCTTTCACGATCGCCACAATCATGCCCTGCTGGGCCGCATGGCGCAGTACCTGACGCATTAGCTGCTCATCGGTATGGGTTTCACGCGCCAGATCGCGTACCCACCACGGTTCATCGCCAAACAGCGCCGCCACCTTTTGCCACACCGCGTCCTGCTCGGCGGTAAAACCCGCCTTGTGTTCCGGCAGGTGCAGCCAGCCGTGATGGCTTGCGATCGCGCCGCTGGCGCGCATATTTTCAATCAGCAGCAGCACCAGCGCGTCGTCTTCCATTGGCAACGCCATGCGCCGCAGACGTTCACGGCCCGGGCCTGGCTCATCCTGATGCTGTTCATGGTAGGTCGCCAGCGTGCTCAGCACCTTACGCTGCCAGCGCGCCGCCACCGGCGCGTTCAGCAGGCTATTACCGGCCTGAATAAAACCTGGCTCCTGCGTCAGAAGCCGCAATCCTTCGCCGCTGAGCTGGCGCGCCCAGGCGAACGCAGCCAGATCCACCGCACCACGCTCAAGGTGGATATCTAACGCAGACTTATCATCGCGGGCCTTCGCCAGCGCGCCCAGCCACTGTAAATACTCGGGCTTACGCTTGCCGCGACGGGGCGGATTAAGCATGACCACGCGCGCGCCCGCCAGCGTTTCCCGCGCCGAAATATCGCGCAGGACCAGGCGGTCGTTATCCGCCAGCCAGAGCGGGGAGTCGAACACCAGTTCGGCGAGATCGTTTTCCAGCAGCGACACGCGTCCGGTGATGTGGCTGGCCGCGTGGTGGATATGCAGCGGCTGCCACTGGGTCAGCGGCGTGTGGGTCTGGAGTGAAACGATAATCCGTTCAGAAGGCTCCGGCGGCGCGTCAGCCAGCAGCCAGTCGCCGCGGTTAAGCTGATCTTTTTCGGCATCACCGGCAATATTCAGCGCGATACGCTGCCCGGCGTGGGCCTGTTCCACCGGCTGGTTTTGCGCGTGAAGCCCGCGCACGCGCATCGGTTTATTCACGCCCGTCAGCCACAGGGAATCGCCCACGTTCACTTCGCCGCTCAGCGCGGTGCCGGTCACCACCAGCCCAGCACCTTTTACGGTGAACGCCCTGTCGATCGCCAGACGGAAGCGGTGATGGCTGGCATGTTCACGAGGCGGAATCTGCTGCAAATGGTCGCGAAGGGCGTCGATACCGCGGCCTTCTGTCGCCACGGTGACAAACAGTGACGCATCCTTAAAACCGTATTCATCGAGCGTTGCCAGCACCTCTTTACGCACCTCGTCGATTCGCGCCTCATCCACACGGTCCGCTTTGGTGAGGGCGACGGTCAGCTGCGGGCTGCCCGTCAGTTGCAGGATCGCCAGATGCTCGCGCGTTTGCGCCATCACCCCGTCATCGCACGCGACCACCAGCAGAGCGTGATCGATCCCGCCCACGCCCGCGAGCATATTGGAAAGAAACTTCTCGTGGCCGGGCACGTCGATAAAGCCCAGCACGCGGCCATCGGGCAGCGGCCAGTAGGCGTATCCCAGGTCAATGGTCATGCCGCGCTTTTTCTCTTCCGGCAGGCGATCGGCATTCACGCCCGTAATGGCCTGCAATAACGTGGTTTTGCCGTGGTCAACGTGACCGGCGGTGGCAATAATCATTTCAACATCATCTCCAGAAACCGCACTTCATCTTCCAGACAGCGTAAATCCAGCCACATGCGACCGTCACCGATCCGGCCAATCACCGGCGTCGGTAATGCACGCCAGCGCGCCGACAGCGCCTCAAGCTGGCTTCCGCGTCCGTCGCGCGGGGTGAACGTCAGCGCTTCGCTCGGTAATCTGTCCACCGGCAGCGAGCCGCTGCCAATTTGCGACAGGCAAGGCTCGATACGAACATCAAATTCAGGGTAGTGAGGAGCAATCTGCGGCAGTAGCGCTTCCGCCTGCGCGCGAATGGAGGCTGCACAACGGCTTAGCAAACGCAACGTGGGCAGGCGGTCAGCCAGTTTCTCCGGGTGAAGATAGAGCCGCAGCGTGGCTTCCAGCGCGGCCAGCGTCATTTTATCGGCCCGCAGGGCGCGCTTGAGCGGATGTTGCTGTAGCTGCGCAATCAGCTCGCGCCTGCCGACGATAATCCCCGCTTGTGGTCCACCCAGCAGTTTATCGCCAGAGAAACTGACCAGGCTTACGCCCGCGGCAACCATTTCCTGCACCATCGGCTCTTTTGGCAGACCGTACTGGCGCATATCCACCAGCGACCCGCTGCCGAGATCGGCGATCACCGGCACGTTAAGCTCGCGCCCAATGGCAGCCAGCTCGGCTTCATCCACCGTTTTGGTGAACCCCTCGATATGGTAATTGCTGGTATGCACTTTCATCAGCAGCGCGGTGTTTTCATTCACCGCCGCGCGATAATCTTTAGCATGGGTACGGTTGGTTGTGCCCACTTCATGCAGCGTGCAGCCCGCCTGGCGCATGACATCCGGAATACGAAATGCCCCGCCGATCTCCACCAGCTCGCCGCGAGAGACGACAACCTCTTTCCCGCTCGCGGTAGCCGCCAGCATCAACAGCACCGCCGCCGCGTTATTATTCACAATGCAGGCATCTTCCGCGCCGGTGATCTGGCAGAGCAGATCGGCCAGCGCACGATCGCGATGCCCGCGCCCGGCGCCGTCCAGATCGTACTCCAGCGTCACCGGCGAGCGCATGGACCGGGTGACGGCCTGTATCGCCTCTTCTGCCTGTTGTGCACGGCCCAGATTGGTGTGCAGAACCGTGCCCGTCAGGTTAATGACCGGGCGCAATGCGCTTTGCGCGCGCTCATTCAGCCTCCGTTCAACTTCCTGCTCCCACGCCATGCACCAGCCAGGAAGCGCGTTCTCAGCCTGAATATGGCGGCGCGCGTCATCCTGAAGCTGGCGTAGCATGTCGACCGTTGCAGTATGGCCAAACTGCGCCAGCACCGCGGCTATGCGCGGTTCACGAAGCAGACGATCGATTGCGGGGATCTGGCTGTAGAGGGAATGATGAGTAGTCATGAATGCGCCTGGCGAGTAAATATCTTCCCCCCTCCCGACGGGAGAGGGAGTTAACATGTGGGGGGATTGTACCGCCTCCTGCCGGGAAGTGTTATAACCCGCATCAAGCCTTTGGTGGTTCGGTACGGGCAAAACTTTCGCGCTGGAAGAGCGTCTCCGCCAGCTTAACCAGCAGCGGGCGATCCACGCACCACCCCGGCGAGACCCGGCGGAAATTGAGGTAGCCAATGGCGCAGGCGATGGCGATCGTCGCCAGATTCAGGCTATCGCTTTGGATTTTACCGTCGCGGATCAGCTGTTCACACCTATCCAGGCTGCGGCTGATTTTTTCTCTCTGACGCAGCAGTTCATCCTCTGACTGCTGTGCGGCGGGCCTCGCCTGCTCGCGCACGGACGTTAATGCTGCGTCCATAATGCCATCGGCCAGCGCTTCAATTTGCTTCACCGCCAGCGCCGCTTTTGGATCCGCCGGCAGCATGGCTGGCGCAACGCCAAGCAGCTCAATGTATTCCGCAATGATCGGGGAATCAAACCAGTAGTCACCCTCGTCCGTGACCAGCGCCGGAACTTTACCCAGCGGGTTGTACTGCGCAACGCCGTTCTCAGCGTTGTAGGGCTGTTCATTCACGAATTCAAATTCAATCCCTTTCTCCAGCAGGAGAATCGAAATCTTACGCACGAAAGGACTGGTATAACTGCCGATGAGTTTCATTGCTTATCCTTAATGCCCACAAAGAGGTCAGTATGGATCACGCCGTGAAAAAAGGCAGGTATGCGTATCGCATTCCTGACCTCAGGCGATACGGGAGGAATCCGCATAAAAATATTTTGTGAATCAAGTCACAATCCAGAAACAAACCGCCAACTTAGCAATGTGATTATTATCACAAAAATGGCGCTAACCTGGCGCAATTTTGCGCGATGTATTTTTTTTACACACTTATTATGTGATCGTCGTCACTTCATTAATCACCACACCCCCTACATTTACGTGACTGCGATCACACAAAATTTCGCTGTCTGGACAGTTGAACGATTCAGTGCCAGATTTCACAGCATCAGAACAGGGCCCGGCTACCTCTGCCGCCGCACATTAACGATAAACCTCGGGCCATAAGCCTAAGCGTAAACATAAGAAGGGGTGTTTTATGTCATCCGATTTCAAGATCAAAGTGCAAAGCTTTGGTCGTTTCCTCAGCAACATGGTGATGCCAAATATCGGCGCGTTTATCGCGTGGGGTATTATCACCGCATTGTTTATTCCGACAGGGTGGTTGCCTAACGAAACGCTGGCGAAACTTGTTGGCCCAATGATCACATACCTGCTGCCGCTGCTCATCGGTTATACCGGTGGTCGTCTGGTGGGCGGTGACCGCGGTGGCGTCGTGGGTGCCATCACAACCATGGGCGTGATCGTCGGTGCGGATATGCCGATGTTCCTCGGTGCGATGATTGCCGGTCCTCTGGGCGGCTGGGCGATTAAGAAATTCGACGTCTGGGTTGATGGCAAGATCAAGTCCGGCTTCGAAATGCTGGTGAACAACTTCTCCGCGGGCATCATCGGGATGATCCTCGCGATTCTGGCGTTCCTCGGCATTGGTCCGGCGGTTGAAGTGCTGTCCAAACTGCTGGCGGCGGGCGTTAACTTCATGGTGGCGCACGACATGCTGCCGCTGGCGTCTATCTTCGTTGAACCGGCGAAAATCCTGTTCCTTAACAACGCCATTAACCACGGTATCTTCTCCCCGCTGGGTATTCAGCAGTCTCACGATCTCGGCAAGTCCATCTTCTTCCTGATTGAAGCCAACCCGGGTCCGGGCATGGGCGTTCTGCTGGCGTACATGTTCTTTGGTCGCGGCAGCGCGAAACAGTCTGCTGGCGGCGCGGCTATCATCCACTTCCTGGGCGGTATCCACGAAATTTACTTCCCGTACGTGCTGATGAACCCGCGTCTGATCCTGGCCGTTATCCTCGGCGGTATGACCGGCGTGTTCACTCTGAACGTGCTGGGCGGCGGTCTGGTGTCCCCTGCTTCTCCGGGCTCTATCCTGGCGGTGCTTGCGATGACCCCGAAAGGCGCTTACTTTGCAAACATCGCGGCAATCTGTGCGGCCATGGCGGTCTCCTTCGTGGCATCCGCTATCCTGCTGAAAACCAGCAAGGTGAAGGAAGACGACGATATCGAAGCGGCAACCCGCCGTATGCACGACATGAAAGCCGAATCCAAAGGCGCTACGCCGCTGGCGGCTGGCGATGTCTCTAACGACCTGAGTCACGTGCGTAAAATCATCGTTGCCTGCGACGCCGGTATGGGTTCCAGCGCAATGGGTGCCGGCGTGCTGCGTAAGAAAGTACAGGATGCGGGTCTGACCAACATCTCCGTGACCAACAGCGCGATTAACAACCTGCCGCCGGACGTTGACCTGGTGATCACGCACCGCGATCTGACCGAGCGCGCCATGCGTCAGGTGCCGCAGGCGCAGCACATTTCACTGACCAACTTCCTGGACAGCGGCCTGTACACCAGCCTGACCGAACGTCTGGTTGCGGCCCAGCGCCATGAAGATAACGAAGTGAAGGTGCGCTCCAGCCTGCAAGACAGCTTTGACGAGAGCAACGCGCATCTGTTCAGGCTGGGCGCGGAAAACATCTTCCTTGGCCGCACCGCGACCAATAAAGAAGAGGCGATTCGCTTCGCCGGTGAGCAGCTGGTGAAAGGCGGCTACGTTCAGCCTGAATACGTTGACGCGATGCTGGAGCGTGAAAGGCTGACGCCAACCTACCTGGGTGAATCCATCGCGGTTCCTCACGGTACGGTTGAAGCGAAAGACCGCGTACTGAAAACTGGCGTGGTGTTCTGTCAGTATCCTGACGGCGTGCGCTTCGGTGAAGAAGACGACGACATCGCCCGTCTGGTGATTGGTATCGCTGCTCGCAACAACGAGCACATTCAGGTGATTACCAGCCTGACCAACGCCCTGGATGATGAAACGGTCATTGAGCGTCTGGCTAACACCACCAGCGTTGAAGAAGTGCTGGCGTTGCTCAACAAATAACAGCGTCTCTTCCCTCTCCCCACCGGGGAGAGGGCTAGGGTGAGGGGAAAACGTTTCTCACCCCAGCCCTCTCGGGTAAAAACATTGATGAAGGTTAATACTATGAAAGCATTACATTTTGGCGCAGGTAATATTGGTCGTGGCTTTATCGGTAAACTGCTGGCAGACGCGGGCATTACCCTGACATTCGCCGATGTGAATCAGGTGGTTCTGGATGCCCTGAACGCCCGTCATAGCTATCAGGTACATGTAGTCGGTGAAAACGAGCAGGTTGAAACGGTCTCTGGCGTGAACGCGGTGAGCAGCATTGGCGACGACGTGATTGACCTGATCGCCAGCGTTGATCTGGTGACCACCGCCGTGGGTCCGGTAGTGCTTGAACGTATTGCTCCTGCGGTCGCGAAAGGCCTGACGAAGCGTAAAGCACAGGGCATTGAAACACCGCTGAACATCATCGCCTGTGAAAACATGGTGCGCGGCACCACGCAGCTGAAAGGCCACGTTATGGCGGCCGTGGCTGAGGAAGATAAAGCCTGGGTTGAAGCGCACGTCGGGTTTGTGGATTCCGCCGTAGACCGCATCGTTCCTCCATCCGAATCCGCCACCAACGATCCGCTGGAAGTGACCGTAGAAACCTTCAGCGAGTGGATCGTCGATAAAACCCAGTTCAAGGGCGCGCTGCCGACCATTCCGGGAATGGAACTCACTGATAACCTGATGGCATTTGTCGAACGTAAACTCTTCACGCTGAACACCGGGCATGCTATAACCGCGTACCTCGGAAAATTGGCCGGTCATCAGACCATTCGCGACGCGATCCTCGATGAGAACATCCGTGCGGTGGTCAAAGGGGCAATGGAAGAGAGCGGCGCGGTGCTGATCAAACGCTACGGTTTTGATGCTGATAAACACGCAGCATACATCCAGAAAATCCTCGGTCGTTTTGAAAACCCGTATCTGAAAGATGACGTTGAGCGCGTGGGCCGTCAGCCGCTGCGTAAGCTGAGCGCGGGCGACCGCCTGATTAAACCGCTGCTGGGCACGCTGGAATACGGCCTGCCGCACGCCAACCTGGTGAAAGGGATTGCTGCCGCGATGCACTACCGCAGCGAGCAGGACCCGCAGGCGATTGAGCTGGCTCAGCTGATTGATGACAAAGGCGCGCAGGCTGCGCTGGCGCAGATTTCCGGTCTGGACGCCAGCAGCGACGTGGTTGCGGAGGCGGTTAACGCATACAACGCAACCAAATGATGCAGAATCCGGCGCAGGTGAGCCTGCGCCCGAATAACAGATTGTCAGATATGCAGGCAACAATGGAACAAACCCAGGCCTTTGAAAATCGTGTGCTTGAGCGTCTGAATGCTGGCAAAACCGTACGAAGCTTTCTGATTGCCGCCGTCGAGCTGTTAACCGAGGCGGTGAACATTCTGGTGCTTCAGGTGTTTCGCAAAGATGACTACGCGGTAAAGTATGCTGTTGAACCGTTGCTGGACGGAGACGGACCGCTGGGCGATCTGTCGGTGCGCCTGAAGCTGATCTAC
Source organism: Enterobacter genomosp. S (assembly GCF_001631805.1). Taxonomy (NCBI): domain Bacteria; kingdom Pseudomonadati; phylum Pseudomonadota; class Gammaproteobacteria; order Enterobacterales; family Enterobacteriaceae; genus Enterobacter; species Enterobacter genomosp. S. The sequence goes on from NZ_LVVA01000008.1 coordinate 37,366, forward strand.
GGTCTTGGCGTGCTCAACCGGCAGGAGTATGAAGACGCCGAGCTGTTAATGGCACTGCGCGAAGAGCTCAATCATGACGGTAACGAGTACACCTTTACCGATGATGAGATCCTGGGGCCGTTCGGCGAGCTGCACTGCGTATCCGCCCTGCCTCCTGCTCCCCATTTTGATAACAGCGACCCTGAACTGTACGCGATGCAAAAGCTGCGTTATCAACAGGTTGTCCGCTCCACCATGGTGCTTTCCCTGACTGAGCTGATTTCTAAAATCAGCTTAAAAAAAGCGTTTCAGAAGTAAGCCCGCACACATTGGTGTATCCTTCCCTGTAAATTCCCCGTTTTCAGAGTTATTTGTCATGAAAGAAGTCGAAAAGAACGAAATTAAACGCCTGAGCGACCGTCTGGATCTGGTCCGCCATCAAATGGCCGGTCTCTCCCTGGTCGATTCCGCCGAGAAATACGCCGAGCTGGAAAAAGAGTCCGTGAAGCTGGAAGCGGAAATCGAGCGCCTGCGCGAAGTGAAAGGCCAGAAGCTGAGTAAAGAAGCACAGAAGCTGATGAACATGCCGCATCGCCGTGCGATCACCAAAAAAGAGCAGGCCGACATGGGCAAGCTGAAGAAAAGCGTCCGTGGCCTGGTGGTGGTGCACCCGATGACCGAGCTTGGCCGCGAAATGGGCCTGAAAGAGATGACGGGCTTTTGTAAGACCGAATTCTGATCGCTCTCCCCTGCCCTGCGGCAGGGGAAACTCAGTTGTAGATCAGGTTAAACGTCGCCATCGCATCCGCTTTTCCCGCCGACACGTTCTCTTCTGTCTGAATGTAATGCGCGTCAAACCAGAAGGTCTGCGTCTGGTTATCCCCTACCTGGCCAAGCGCTGATACCTGCGGGGTGTTCCACTGTACCACCTGCCCCTGAACCGAACCGGTATTGTCACCGTAAAGCAATTCGATTCCGACACCGCTGGCGCTATCCTCCTGCTTCGTCAGTGCCAGTGCCCGATCGTTGGCCGGTGTGGTATCACCAAAGAAACCCATCTTCACCGCCGTATTATTTTCGCAGGTCACCGGAATGCTGAAGCGTCCGCCTCCGGCCCGTGAGCCTGGGCCGTGAAATTCACGCTGGCTTACGCTCCCCATGGGAACAAGAATGCTGCGAGAGCCCACTGAACAGCTGGTACGCCTGACGGTGAAGCTGGCGAGATGGATCTGTACCGGTGTCGCCACGTTGGTGGCGCTGGCTTTATTTTCTCCCGCCTGCAAGATCAGCGATCCAACATTTTTCTCCTGGGAGTTGACGTTATCATCAGGCATGGCGCTGGTCGTCGGGATTTTGTAAAACACCACCCAGAACTGCATCTTATACGTTGAGGCGCTGGCAAAGGCGGGGTTTTGCGATGCGTCGCAAATGCGCCGGGACTCATTGCCATCCACCGGGCTGGTGCCGTCAATGTAGCGTACCGCATCAGCGCCGCAGTACTGCTGCTCCCGGAACCCCAGCGCGTAGCCGATACCGTCGATCTGGGTTTTGTAAACGTGGCGCGCCGCGCCGTCTTCACCCACCACGGTACCGACGGGGTTATCCATGTCGACAAAGCCGATGCTACGCCAGGCGTCATTCCCGCCATCACAGCTGTAGAAATCCGCCCCGGTAGACTGTATCGGCGCGGAAACTGGCGTCCAGTCTGCCGTGCCGGGCGCATACCCTATGGCGTAGGGCACCTGAACGACCCACTGATCGCGGGTGGTGCGACAAGGTGAGGCCTGAGCATGGGCATGAAAACTCAGCATGCCAAAAAGCGAAAGCAGGCTCAGATAGAAAAACCAGTGAATAAAACGACGCATGATAATCCTCTAATGACACGCAAGAGACAGGGTGGCGATGCCGGGGGCCATGTGAGCCTCGCCCAGCCTGAAAGGTGTCTGGCACTGATGCTGTTCCCCGCCCTCATACCAAGTGACGCGCAAGGTGCCGCGCTCCGGTACCCCGCTCAGGTAGGCCTGACCGCCGTCAGCGACCATGCTTCGGTTTGCAGAACGGCGGTTCTGCTCCACCACTTCAGCCTGCGCGCCAAACGGCAGCGGTTCGCCGTGATAGCGCAGGGAAAACAGGACGCGATACCCAATGTGGGTTGTGTAATTGGCCAGCACCACCGCGCCGCTGGTGGGAATGAGCGTCAGACCGCTCTGCTCGACGTCGACGTTCTCGCCAAGCGTCGCCGTATCCAGATTGACGGTATTCTTGCGGTAGGCCGAGAGCGTTGGCATGACCGCGTAGCCGCGGCTGTCGGTATGGATCCCGTTGTAGCCCTCCGGCTCAACGTTCGCCGCGCCGGGCACGCGCAGCAGGGCGACGGTATCGCCCAGCGGCTGGCTGAGCGTGACACCATACTGCGTGGCGATGACGCCTCCGGCGAGTCCAAGACTGGCGTTGCTACCGTTTCGGCTGTGGTCATAACCGAGGCTGACGTTGCCGTAGCCTCCGTTGTATTGCAGCGCCAGGCTGGTGCTGTCGGCCTCTCCCTCACTGGTCTTACTCTGCTGAACGCTGTAATTCAGGTTGCGGTTCGCCAGCGCGCTGCCGTTGAGTGACACCTGCTGCGTGGTCATCCCACGATTGTTGTGGTTGGCGTAGTAACTGACCGAACTGCCCGGTAGCCAGTTGCCAAGCGGAACATTGACGTTAAACGACACGGTGCGATCGGGATGCTGCTCAAGCGCTGAGTCGGTGTAGTCATATCCCGCGCCCCAGGAAATACCCCGCCAGCTGGTGTACCAGCCGATGTGGATGGTTTTATCCTGGCCGGACGTATGCCAGTAATCCTGCATCCACGCCGAGACGTTGAGGCTGCCGAACTGACCCAGCGTCTGTGAAAAAGTGACCTGCGAGCGGCTACGGCGATTATTGAGTTGCAGCTGCTGGCTGTCGGACTGATTCAGTTCGTTAAATTCGTAGTAATTGCGCGAGGCATAGCGATAACTCGCCAGGTTGAAGGCGGTGCCGGTAGCGCTGAAATCTTTCTGGTACTGAATGCGCCACGCCTGCCCCATCGCGCTTTTGCCGTTGGGTAAACGGCTTTTTGCCAGCGTATCGTCAATGCCCAGCGAGCCGAATGCGCCAAACCCTCTGCCTATGCCGATCGCACCGGCCTGATAGTTGTTTGCCGTACGAAAGCCGCCATACACCGTCATCCTGGAGAGCAGACCGTAGAAGAAAGCGCCTTCAACAAATTCGGGGGAACGCGCATCGCTGGAGCCGGAATGAAACCGTCCGGCGTTGAGGCTGTATTTCAGGCTGCCCTGTCGTCGCATAAACGGCACCGCAGAATAGGGTTGGGTAAAAACGCGCGTCGAGCCGTCACTTTCCGTGACGGTAACCTGTAGATCGCCACTTTGCGCACCGGGGAACAGATCGTTAATGATGAATGGCCCGGCGGCCACCCAGGTTTCATAGATCACATAGCCATTTTGCGAAACGGAGACTTTAGCGAAGCTGTGTGCGACGCCGCGGATGGTGGGTGCAAATCCGCGCTGGCTGTCAGGCAACATGCTCTCGCTTGATGAGAGCTGCACCCCGCGAAACGCCACGCTATCGAACACATCGCCTGCGGTCCACGCATCGCCTATCCGCAGCTGGCTATTGAGGCTGCGAATATCCCGGGTCAGCCAGCTGCTCTGTGACTGAAAACGATCGCCACCCGAGTCGCTGTGGCTCCAGGCCGAGGTGTTGCGCAATCGCCACGCCCCCAGATTGACGCCGTTACGCAGGCTCACATAGCTGGACGTCGTGACGCCGCTCTGATGGCGGGCCTGGCCGCCCGACAGGCTGTAATCAACAAATGCCGCCGGGATACCATCATCCCACTGCGACTGCGGCACGTAGCCGCGGCTGCGGTGTTTCATCGCCGCCTGCGGCAGGCTGAGAAACAGGCGCTGCTGGTTGAAATCATAAGAGGTTCGCGCTGTCGGAATAAAATCGTCAAGGTGCGTGAAGGTCTCTCCCTCGTGCAACCGCGAGAATGCCGGAATCGCACTCACGTTCACCCCAAGCGCTTCCAGCAGCGATACGCTAAAAACGGGTTGCAGGCGGCCTTTCTCATTGACGAAGGTGATCTCCTGGTGCCGCTCCTCGCGTCCATTAATCTCCAGCGTCACGAGCCAGATGCCGGGCATTTGCCCGCCCTTTTCAGAGAAATAGTGCAGATCCGCCGTTTTCTGTTCGGAAGAGGAAAGCTCCAGCGCGGCGGGATCAAAATAATCCTCGGCCATCCCGGCGCGGCTGAAGCTGAGCAGAAGCACCGAAAGCGGCGCGTAACGAAACAGGCGAAAAGGCATGGTGTTAAAGCGGCTGAGAGCGGGTGGCGGTAATGGCACCGAAATCATTAATAGCCGACCAGCTTACGCCACCGGAGGCAGCCACAGGCCATTCGCGAGTTTCACCTGGACCGATCATGCCGGGCTGCTCAATTTTATGCCCGCCGACGGTCAGCCGATAAAAAGAGACGTAATATGGCGTCGGGTTGGAGGCCTTAAGCCCTTTTTCCGTCCGCGAAAATGTTATTTTCTGCCAGGCCGTGGCGGCGTCCCCTTTCAGGTTGTCCGGGCGGTAGAAAATTTTAAATTTCGATTTGACGTTAACCTGTAATTCGTTATTGCTCTCTTTTGGCTTTGGCGCAATCGCTTTAATATCCAGCCAAAATACGGACTCTCGATCTGTTGGCAGCGGTGCGCCGGTATATTGAATACGCAGCGTGTTGGTCTGCTCCGGATCAAGCCTGAACAGCGGTGGCGTGACGATAAAGGGCGCGGCGTTATTTTTATCCTGCACATCGCCTTCAACCCACGACTGAATAAGGTAGGGAACCGCACTTTCCATATTAGAAACAGAAAATGCCACCTCCTTGCTGTTTTGCGGGTATACGATCCGCGTTCCACCCATTACAACGCCTGCGGAAACTGACGCAGAGCTAACCATTAATGCAGTGAGCATAATATACGATAAACGTTTCATCATTATTATCTCTGGAGGTGGCTGAAAGTGAAATCAGTTATAAACCATCAGGAAGTTAGACACGGCGTTCACATCGCCCGCGTTGATTTCGGTTCCATCTTTATCGAGAGCAGCATAGAAGGTTAATTCAGCATTACCTTCCTTATCTGGTGCGGTTGTTTCTGATACCGTACCCGGCTTAATGGCGGTGCTGCGATCGCTGTTATACAGCTTCACGCCGACGCCCGTCGCCATCCCCTGGCCTGGGGTAACTTGTAGCAGCGTGTCATTCACCGTATCTTTGGTTCCGTCAAACAGAACCGCAACCGATTCAACCGTCTCCGGGCAGTTCTCCACGTTAATTTTGAACTCACGCGGCGTCGTTTCTGTGTGATCGTCGAAGTAGCTTTTCGCCCACGCGCCGAGATCTACCGTTTTGCTTTTTGACGCTGGAGTAATATCACAGGAAATAAGGGTAATTTTGCCAGTGAAGTTGATTACCCCGCCTGTGCTCTGCGTACCTGCGCCTGTATCCAGGTTAGTAATAACACCTGAATCATTGCTTGCCAGTACCGATTGAGAAGATAACAGCAGCCCCGCCGCAGCAATCGCCAGCGCCACATTTTTGATTTTCATTTGAAAGCAAACCCCTCTGTACATTAAACAGATTTAGAATTGTCGTGCCAAATACGGTCATTGCTATAAGGAATTAAAACGTCACTAAAGGGTATAAATAGAGGTGGTGACGCGACCTCATAGAATAACGTGGGGTCCATCCCGGTGTGGTAATCCATTTATTTTCTTTGAGCCATACGCATTTATTCCCCAACAAAGGAATAACTTCAGGCAGAAAATAACAATGAATACATTAAGGTTAAAAAAGAACGTCATTTCTTTTGTAACGCAGCATCTTCATAAATAGTAAATCAAATGCTTTATAACGTCTATGCACCGAAAGGCGTGCAGCATCGCTTATAAACCATTTAAAGTTAACATTAAAACAACAAATTTAACCTGTTTTCATCACGCTACACACTATTAGTGTCCTTCTAATCCCCTTTCTAAATTAAAAAAAGAGTTGACTGATCAATGTTTGATCAATTTATTTCGGATTATTATTAGAAGGAAACGTTGAACCAGGATGCCATGCTTAGACATTATTCTGCGAAATCAGTCAAACGCAGGATATTTACTTATTGATCAGCAATTGATCGTTTGTAATACGCTGTTAAAATCTCTATGTGAAATTTATCTTAATTAAAATTTTTTGCTACATATTGGATTTCGCATTTTTACCTAAAAAAAATTTTTATTTCTCTGAAATACGCCATTTTATCTACACGTTAAACATTAATCACATACTTAATATAAACAAAAATACATCTCGCCGTTAACCTAAGTTACGTATTGATACTTTTTTATTATCGTCTTTAACACGCCGCATCCGCTCCGATTGATGAAAAGATGTTCAGCCCGCTGCTACGGCCCGCGCCGCGAACGGACGGACTGCACGAGCCTTTTGGTCCTACCAATGCGCTTTAAAGCGAACCATCCTTCACAGTTTTACTGCTTCACTTCACAAAACCATTGCTGAAAAGCAACAATTGATTAACCATTTATTGCCATAACCCCTACAACACAAAATTGGATGGACCACTTTTACGCAGACTGTGACGCAGAGTTGAGCGGAGACTCACCCGCAACCCAGGCTGTGTGGTCCTCAGGAGACCTGCATGAGCCTCTGGCAACAAAACTATGACCCGGCCGGGAATATCTGGCTGTCGAGCCTGATCGCATCGCTACCGATCCTGTTCTTCTTCTTTGCGCTGATTAAGCTCAAGCTGAAGGGCTACCTTGCGGCGACGTATACCGTTGCCATCGCCCTGCTGGTGGCGCTGTTCTTCTACAAAATGCCGGTCGATCGCGCGCTGGCCTCCGTGGTGTATGGTTTCTTCTACGGCCTGTGGCCGATTGCGTGGATCATCATCGCCGCGGTCTTTGTCTACAAAATCTCGGTTAAAACCGGGCAGTTCGACATTATTCGTTCGTCGATCCTCTCTATTACCCCGGACCAGCGTTTACAGATGCTGATAGTCGGCTTCTCCTTCGGGGCGTTCCTTGAAGGCGCGGCAGGATTCGGCGCGCCGGTAGCGATTACCGCCGCGCTGCTGGTCGGGTTGGGCTTTAACCCACTGTATGCCGCTGGCCTGTGCCTGATTGTGAACACTGCGCCGGTGGCGTTTGGCGCGATGGGCATTCCGATTCTGGTGGCAGGTCAGGTGACCGGGCTGGACAGCTTCGAGATCGGCCAGATGGTGGGCCGTCAGCTGCCGTTCCTGACCATTATCGTACTGTTCTGGATCATGGCGATTATGGACGGCTGGCGCGGCGTGAAGGAGACCTGGCCTGCGGTGATGGTGGCAGGCGGCTCGTTCGCCATTGCCCAGTACCTCAGTTCAAACTTCCTTGGCCCGGAACTGCCGGACATCATCTCTTCCCTGGTGTCGCTGGTCTGTCTGACGCTGTTCCTGAAGCGCTGGCAGCCGGTACGTATCTTCCGCTTTGCGGACATGGGCGCATCGCACGTGGACCAGACCCTCGCCCGCACCGGCTATACCGCCGGACAGATCCTTCGCGCGTGGTCGCCGTTCCTGTTCCTGACCGCTACCGTGACGCTGTGGAGCATTCCGCCGTTTAAGGCGCTGTTCGCCCCGGGCGGCGCGCTGTACGACATGGTGATTAACATCTCCGTACCGTTCCTCGACAAGATGGTCGCCCGTATGCCGCCGGTGGTGCACGACGCCACGCCGTATGCGGCAGTGTTTAAGTTTGACTGGTTCTCTGCCACCGGCACGGCCATCCTGTTTGCAGCTATCCTTTCCGTGGTGTGGCTGCGCATGAAGCCTGCCGCCGCGGTGCAGACTTTTGCGGCAACGATTAAAGAGCTGATGCTGCCGATCTACTCCATCGGCATGGTGCTGGCGTTCGCGTTTATCTCGAACTACTCCGGCCTGTCGTCGACGCTGGCGTTAGCGCTGGCGCACACCGGGCATGCATTCACCTTCTTCTCGCCGTTCCTCGGCTGGCTGGGAGTGTTCCTGACCGGTTCCGATACGTCGTCTAACGCCCTGTTTGCCGCCTTACAGGCCACGGCCGCACAGCAGATTGGCGTTTCTGATGTCTTGCTTGTGGCAGCAAACACGACGGGCGGCGTAACCGGGAAGATGATCTCGCCGCAGTCCATCGCCATTGCCTGTGCCGCGGTGGGACTGGTAGGCAAAGAGTCGGATCTGTTCCGCTTTACCGTCAAACACAGCCTGATATTTACCTGCATGGTGGGCGTGATCACCACATTGCAGGCCTATGTCTTAACCTGGATGATTCCATGATAGTGATGCCCAGACGCCTGTCCGACGAGATTGCCACTCGCGTGCGGGCGCTGATTGAAGAACAACAGCTGGAGGCGGGCATGAGATTGCCCGCCGAACGCCAGCTTGCCGCCCAGCTTGGCGTGTCGCGCAATTCACTGCGCGAGGCGCTGGCAACCCTGGTCAGCGAAGGTGTGCTGCTGAGCCGTCGCGGCGGCGGCACTTTTGTGCGCTGGCAGCATGACAACTGGTCCGAGCAAAACATCGTTCAGCCGCTGAAAACGCTGATGGAAAACGACCCGGACTACAGCTTTGACATCCTCGAAGCGCGTCACGCCATCGAGACCAGCACCGCGTGGCACGCGGCGATGCGGGCGACCGACGCCGACAAAGAGAAGCTCAAAGCCTGTTTTGACGCCACGCAAAGCAGCGACCCGGATATCGCCTCGCAGGCCGACGTGCGTTTTCATCTGGCGATTGCCGAGGCGTCCCATAACGTCGTGCTGCTGCAAACCATGCGCGGGTTCTTCGACCTGCTGCAATCCTCCGTGAAGCAGAGCCGCCAGCGCATGTATCTGGTCCCGCCGGTCTTCGCTCAGCTGACCGAACAGCATGAAGCCGTGCTCAACGCCATTCTTGCCGGTGATGCCGAGGCCGCGCGTAAAGCGATGATGGCGCATCTCGGGTTCGTGCACACCACCATTAAACGATTCGATGAAGATCAGGCCCGACAGGCGCGTATTACCCGTCTGCCTGGCGAGAGTGATATTTCCAGGGAGAACAAAGCATGATTATTTCAGCAGCCAGTGACTATCGCGCCGCGGCGCAGCGCATTTTGCCGCCGTTCCTGTTCCACTACATTGATGGCGGGGCTTACGCCGAATATACCCTGCGCCGCAACGTGGAGGATCTCTCTGAGGTGGCCCTGCGCCAGCGTGTGCTGAAGAATATGTCTGACCTGAGCCTTGAGACAAAGCTGTTTAACGAAACGCTCGCCATGCCGGTGGCGCTTGCGCCCGTTGGCTTATGCGGCATGTACGCCCGCCGGGGCGAAGTGCAGGCCGCCGCCGCAGCGGATGCCAAAGGCATTCCATTTACGCTTTCTACCGTCTCAGTCTGCCCGATTGAAGAGGTCGCGCCGACCCTCAAGCGCCCGATGTGGTTCCAGCTGTACGTCCTGCGCGATCGCGGCTTTATGCGTAACGCGCTGGAGCGCGCCAAAGTGGCGGGCTGCTCAACGCTGGTCTTTACCGTCGATATGCCCACGCCCGGCGCCCGCTACCGCGACGCCCACTCCGGCATGAGCGGCCCGAACGCCGCGATGCGCCGCTACTGGCAGGCGGTGACGCATCCGCAGTGGGCGTGGGATGTGGGGCTGAACGGCCGTCCGCACGATCTGGGCAATATTTCGGCCTACCTGGGTAAACCGACCGGGCTGGAAGATTACATCGGCTGGCTGGCGAATAACTTCGATCCGTCGATCTCGTGGAAGGACCTGGAGTGGATCCGCGAATTCTGGGATGGCCCGATGGTGATCAAAGGGATCCTTGATCCGGAAGATGCCCGCGACGCGGTGCGTTTCGGCGCCGACGGGATCGTCGTTTCTAACCACGGCGGACGTCAGCTCGACGGGGTGCTCTCTTCCGCCCGCGCGCTGCCCGCCATTGCCGATGCGGTGAAGGGCGATATTGCGATCCTGGCCGACAGCGGTATTCGTAACGGGCTGGACGTGGTGCGCATGATTGCGCTGGGCGCAGACAGCGTGCTGCTGGGCCGCGCGTACCTCTATGCCCTGGCCACCAGCGGTCAGGCCGGCGTGGCGAACCTGCTGAACCTGATCGAGAAAGAGATGAAGGTGGCGATGACCCTGACCGGCGCGAAGTCGATTAGCGAAATCAGCAAGGATTCGCTGGTGCAGGAGCTGAGTAAACTGCCGGCGGCGCTGGCTCCGCTGTCACATGGCGACGCGGCCTGATCTTCTCCCGTTACCCCACCTTTTCTCTGCGCCCGGTTTCCCCCTCGGGCGCTTTTTTTTGTCGGAAATAACACCTACGTAACATTATGGATAAGAAAATTTGACACACCCTGCCCCTCCGCAATTGTATAGACAAGCAAATACAAGAACACAAAAACAACATTACATCGGAGAGGCGCATATGACGTATTCAGGTCGGGTGGATATTCAGCAGGTGATCGATGAAAGTCCTTTTTCAGGGTTTCACTGGCTTCTTATTGTGCTGGGCTTTCTGGTGCTGGCGATCGATGGGTTCGATACCGCAGCGATGGGTTACATTGCGCCTACGCTGTCGGCGGAGTGGGGAATAAATAAACAGGATCTGGGGCCGGTGCTGAGTGCGGCGCTGCTGGGGCTGTCGTTGGGGGCCCTGATTGCAGGTCCGGTATCGGACCGCATGGGACGCAAGCGCGTGCTGGTCTTTTCGTGTCTGTTCTTCGGCCTGGCGAGCCTGGGTACGGCCTGGGCGCAAAGCCTGAATACGCTGACGCTGTGGCGATTTCTGACGGGTCTCGGGCTGGGTGCCGCAATGCCTAACGCCATCACGCTGATCTCGGAGTTTGCTCCCCAGCGCTGCCGCGCTATGGCGATCAATACCATGTACTGCGGCTTTCCTCTAGGTGCGGCGGGCGGCGGGGCGATCTCTTCCTGGCTTATCCCTCACCACGGCTGGCGAAGCGTACTGCTGACCGGCGCGATTGCGCCGCTGATTTTAACCGTGCTGCTGGCGCTGCTGCTGCCGGAATCGGTGAAGTTTCTGGTGCAGCGCGGGAAAGACGTCGCGCAAATTCGCCGCATCGCCAGCCGGTTCAGCCGCAGCGCGCTCGATAGCGTCACGGGCTTTTTCCTGGCGGAAGAAAAGGTGGCGTCTAAAAAAGGGAGCGTGGCACAGCTTTTTTCCATGCCCTGGCTACCCGGCACCCTGATGCTGTGGGTCACCTACTTTATGGGGCTGGTCATTTACTACGTCCTGCTTAGCTGGATGCCGACGCTGATGCAGGGGATGGGCTATGCGCTGGCCGAGTCCGCCTGGCTCACCTCGCTGTTTACCTTCGGCGGCACCGCAGGCATTCTGCTCGCGGGCTGGATGATGGACCGCTGGGAAGCGCATAAGGTGGTCGCGGGTGGTTTCGTGCTGACGATGGGCCTTATTCTTTTACTGGGCATTGAGCATAACCATATCGTCATGTTTGGCGGGCTGATATTCCTGATGGGGATCGCGATGAACGGCGCGCAGTCAGGCATGCAAACTCTGGCCGCTACCTTTTACCCTACCGAGTGCCGCGCGACGGGTATCGCCTGGATGCAGGGGATCGGCCGCTTCGGCGGCGTGGCGGGCACCATGACCAGCGCCCAGCTTCTTTCCATGCAGTGGCAGGCAGACAGTATTTTAATGATCCTCAGCGTGCCCGCCCTGGTGGCTGCGGCGGCGACCTGCTACAAAATGCTGCGTTGTCGTATACAGGAACCGGGCGTCGCGTAGTCCCTCTCTTTTCTGCTATTCTGCCCCCCGCAATTAAGGGGGCAGCATGCTTAACATCGTCTTATTCGAACCAGAAATCCCACCCAATACCGGCAATATCATCCGCCTGTGCGCCAACACCGGTTTTCGTCTGCACATCATTGAGCCGATGGGCTTCACGTGGGACGACAAACGCCTGCGCCGCGCCGGGCTGGATTACCATGAGTTTACTGCCGTCGTTCGTCATCACGATTACGCCGCGTTTCTGGACGCCGAGAAGCCGCAGCGCATGTTCGCCCTGACCACCAAAGGTACGCCAGCGCACAGCGCCGTAAGCTATCAGGACGGGGATTATCTGATGTTTGGTCCGGAAACCCGCGGCCTGCCGGCCACCATTCTGGATGCCCTGCCAGCCGAGCAAAAAATTCGTATTCCGATGATGCCGGACAGCCGCAGCATGAACCTGTCGAATGCGGTGTCGGTGGTGGTGTATGAGGCGTGGCGCCAGCTGGGATATCCCGGCGCGATACTGCGTAGCTGAACCATTTCGGGTGGCTTGCGCCACCCGATTCGTCGTATTTAGCCTGCTACCGCGATGCGTTTCATATCGGTCATGTAGCCGCGCAGTTTCTGGCCCACTTTCTCGATTTCATGGCTGCGAATCGCTTCGTTTACGTCACGCAGTTGCGCGTTATCAACCGCACCTTCCGCAATCGCTTTGCCCAGATCGCCTGCTTGCAGGGTAGTCATGAACTCTTTCAGCAGCGGCACGCATGCGTAAGAGAACAGGTAGTTACCGTACTCGGCGGTATCGGAGATCACCACGTTCATTTCGTACAGACGCTTACGGGCGATAGTGTTCGCAATCAGCGGCAGTTCGTGCAGTGATTCATAGTACGCCGACTCTTCGATGATGCCGGAATCCACCATGGTTTCGAACGCCAGCTCAACGCCTGCTTTCACCATCGCGATCATCAGTACGCCTTTGTCGAAGTACTCCTGCTCGGTGATTTTACCTTCATACTGCGGCGCGGTTTCGAACGCGGTTTTACCGGTCTCTTCGCGCCAGGTCAGCAGTTTTTTGTCGTCATTCGCCCAGTCCGCCATCATGCCGGAAGAGAATTCGCCGGAGATGATGTCGTCCATGTGTTTCTGGAACAGCGGCGCCATGATGGTTTTCAGCTGTTCAGAGAGTGCGAACGCGCGCAGTTTTGCCGGGTTGGACAGGCGGTCCATCATCAGCGTAATGCCGCCCTGCTTCAGCGCTTCGGTGATGGTTTCCCAGCCGAACTGAATCAGTTTTTCTGCATAGGCCGGATCGGTACCTTCTTCCACCAGCTTGTCGAAGCACAGCAGAGAGCCGGCCTGGAGCATGCCGCACAGAATGGTCTGCTCGCCCATCAGGTCAGATTTCACTTCCGCAACGAAGGAAGATTCCAGCACGCCCGCACGGTGGCCGCCGGTGGCCGCAGCCCAGGCTTTGGCAATCGCCATGCCTTCGCCTTTCGGATCGTTTTCCGGGTGAACCGCGATAAGCGTCGGTACGCCGAAGCCACGCTTGTACTCTTCACGCACTTCCGTACCCGGGCACTTCGGCGCCACCATCACTACGGTGATGTCTTTACGGATCTGCTCGCCCACTTCAACGATGTTAAAGCCGTGGGAGTAACCCAGCGCGGCGCCGTCTTTCATCAGCGGCTGAACGGAACGCACAACGTCAGAATGCTGCTTGTCCGGCGTCAGGTTCACCACCAGATCCGCCTGCGGGATCAGCTCTTCATAGGTACCCACTTTGAAGCCGTTTTCAGTCGCTTTACGCCATGAAGCGCGCTTCTCGGCAATCGCTTCTTTGCGCAGGGCGTAGGAGATATCCAGCCCGGAGTCACGCATGTTCAGGCCCTGGTTCAGGCCCTGTGCGCCACAGCCGACGATGACCACTTTTTTACCCTGAAGGTAGCTCGCGCCATCGGCAAATTCATCGCGCGCCATGAAGCGGCATTTGCCCAGCTGCGCCAGCTGCTGGCGCAAGTTCAGTGTATTAAAGTAGTTAGCCATGGGTGATACCTCGTGATGTTGTGTGTCTTATTGTTCGGTTCGCGTTTCAGCGAGAATGTACCCACATTACAACAGGAAATTTATTGCGGAAATTGATATATTCACAACGTCACATTGCAGTTTTTGCAATGAAAAAAGAGGGAGTGGAATCGGTGGATTTACGCGATCTAAAAATGTTCCTGCACCTGGCGGAAAGCCGTCACTTTGGCCGCAGCGCCCGGGCGATGCACGTCAGCCCCTCCACGCTTTCGCGCCAGATCCAGCGCCTTGAGGAAGACCTTGGCCAGCCGCTTTTCGTGCGCGATAACCGTACCGTTACCCTTACGGAAGCGGGCGACGAACTGCGGGTTTTTGCCCAACAAACCTTGTTGCAGTACCAGCAACTGCGACACACCATCGACCAGAAGGGGCCGTCGCTCTCTGGTGAGCTGCATATTTTCTGCTCCGTAACGGCAGCCTATAGCCATCTTCCTCCCATTCTTGACCGCTTCCGCGCGGAGCATCCGTCGGTTGAAATTAAACTCACTACCGGCGATGCCGCCGACGCCATGGAAAAAGTCGTGACCGGCGAAGCGGATTTGGCCATTGCCGGGAAGCCCGAAACGCTGCCGGGCGCGGTGGCGTTCTCGATGCTGGAGAATCTGGCGGTGGTGCTGATCGCCCCGGCGCTGCCCTGCCCGGTGCGTAATCAGATATCGGTTGAGAAACCGGACTGGTCCACGGTGCCGTTTATCATGGCCGATCAGGGCCCGGTGCGCCGCCGCATTGAGCTGTGGTTCCGCCGCCAGAAGATCAGCAACCCGTCGATTTACGCCACGGTGGGCGGACATGAGGCGATGGTCTCAATGGTAGCGCTCGGCTGCGGCGTGGCGCTGCTGCCGGAAGTGGTGCTGGAAAACAGCCCGGAGCCGGTGCGCAACCGCGTGATGATTCTGGAGCGCAGCGACGAGAAAACGCCGTTTGAGCTTGGCGTATGTGCGCAAAAAAAGCGGCTGCATGAGCCGCTTATTGATGCGTTCTGGAAGATATTGCCGAACCACTAGCCTGCCAGAAAGAACCTGAACGCCGGGTTATGGGTTTCGTCATGGCATTCATAGCCCAGTTCGTTCAGGCGCGTTTCGAAATCCGGCTCGTGCTCGCCCAGCTCGAACGCCGCCAGCACGCGGCCGTAGTCGGTGCCGTGGCTACGGTAGTGGAACAGAGAGATGTTCCAGTGGGTGCCCAGCGTGTGCAGGAACTTGAGCAACGCGCCCGGTGATTCCGGGAACTCGAAGCTGAACAGGCGTTCCTGGAGCGGTTTCGAGGGGCGCCCGCCGACCATGTAACGCACATGCAGCTTCGCCATTTCATCGTCGGAGAGATCGACCACGCTGTAGCCGCCTTCATGCAGCAAACTGAGGATCTCTTTACGCTCCTCCACGCCACGGCTCAGACGCACGCCGACAAAAATGCAGGCATCTTTCGCATCGGCAAAGCGGTAGTTGAACTCCGTTACCGAGCGTCCCCCCAGCAGCTGGCAGAACTTCAGGAAGCTGCCCTTCTCTTCCGGAATGGTCACCGCCAGCAGCGCTTCACGCTGTTCGCCCAGCTCGCAGCGCTCGGAAACGTAGCGCAGACCGTGGAAGTTCACGTTCGCACCAGAGAGCACGTGCGCCAGACGTTCGCCGCGAATGTTGTGCTGGGCGATGTATTTTTTCATCCCCGCCAGCGCCAGCGCGCCGGACGGCTCCGCCACCGCACGTACATCTTCGAACAGATCTTTCATTGCCGCGCAGATAGCGTCGCTGTCGACGGTGACGATATCGTCCAGATACTCCTGGCACAGACGGAACGTTTCATCGCCAATGCGCTTCACCGCCACGCCCTCGGCAAACAGCCCAACGCGCGGCAGATCCACCGGATGTCCGGCGTCCAGCGCCGCTTTAAGGCAAGCAGAGTCTTCCGCCTCAACGGCGATGACTTTGATCTGCGGCATCAGCTGTTTGATCAGCACCGCCACGCCTGCCGCCAGACCGCCGCCGCCCACCGGGACGAAGACGCGGTCGAGATGGGCATCCTGCTGCAACAGCTCAAGCGCCAGCGTGCCCTGCCCGGCAATCACCATCGGGTGATCGAACGGCGGCACCCAGGTGAAGCCCTGCTGCTGTGCTAGCTCAATCGCTTTGGCTTTGGCTTCGTCAAAGTTCGCGCCGTGGAGCAGTACTTCCCCGCCAAAACCGCGCACCGCGTCGACTTTGATATCCGCGGTGGCAACCGGCATCACGATCAGCGCCTTCAGCCCTAAACGGGCCGAGGAGAACGCCACGCCCTGGGCGTGGTTGCCCGCCGACGCGGTAATGACGCCGCGCGCTTTCTGCTCATCCGTCAGCCCCGCCATCATCGCGTAGGCGCCACGCAGCTTAAAGCTGTGTACCGGCTGGCGGTCTTCGCGCTTCACCAGAATGACGTTGTCGAGGCGCGAGGAGAGTTTTTCCATTTTTTGCAGGGGCGTGACCTGCACAGCTTCATAGACCGGCGCGCGTAGCACCGCTCTCAGGTATTCCGCCCCCTCAGGGGCGGCGGATAAGGGTTGTGACTCGGCCATCATTAGCCCCCAAGTTTAGATTTATCGCGCACCGCGCCTTTATCTGCACTGGTTGCAAGGCTCGCGTAGGCGCGCAGGGCGAAGGAGACTTCACGCTGGCGATCTTTCGGCGTCCAGGCTTTGTCGCCGCGCGCTTCCTGCGCTTCACGACGGGCCGCAATCTCCTGGTCGCTCAGCTTCAGCTGAATGCCGCGATTCGGAATGTCGATTTCGATCAGGTCGCCATCTTCGATGATTGCGATGTTGCCGCCGCTTGCCGCTTCCGGGGAGACGTGGCCGATGGAGAGTCCAGACGTGCCGCCGGAGAAACGGCCGTCGGTGATCAGCGCGCAGGCTTTACCGAGGCCCATCGATTTCAGGAAGGTGGTCGGGTAGAGCATCTCCTGCATGCCCGGACCGCCTTTCGGCCCTTCGTAGCGAATGACAACCACGTCGCCTTCCACCACTTTGCCGCCGAGGATGGCCTCTACCGCCTCGTCCTGGCTTTCGTACACTTTCGCCGGACCGGTGAATTTCAGGATACTGTCGTCCACGCCTGCGGTTTTCACGATGCAGCCGTTTTCCGCAAAGTTACCGTACAGCACGGCCAGACCACCGTCTTTACTGTAGGCGTGCTCCAGCGAGCGGATGCAGCCTTCAGCGCGGTCGTCATCCAGCGTGTCCCAGCGGCAATCCTGCGAGAACGCCTGGGTGGTGCGAATACCGGCCGGACCGGCGCGGAACATCTTTTTCACCGCGTCGTCTTTGGTCAGCATTACGTCGTATTGATCCAGCGACTCCGGCAGCGTCAGGCCGAGGACGTTTTTCACGTCGCGGTTCAGCAGCCCGGCGCGATCCAGCTCGCCCAGGATACCGATGACGCCACCCGCACGGTGCACGTCTTCCATGTGGTACTTCTGGGTACTCGGCGCGACTTTACACAGCTGCGGCACTTTGCGGGAGAGCTTGTCGATGTCGCTCATGGTGAAGTCGATTTCGGCTTCCTGCGCAGCGGCCAGCAGGTGCAGAACGGTGTTGGTGGAGCCGCCCATGGCGATATCCAGCGTCATGGCGTTTTCGAATGCTGCTTTACTGGCGATATTGCGCGGCAGCGCGCTGGCATCGTCCTGCTCGTAGTAGCGTTTGGTCAGCTCAACGATACGTTTACCGGCGTTGAGGAACAGCTGCTTACGGTCGGCGTGGGTCGCCAGCAGCGAGCCGTTGCCCGGCTGAGAAAGGCCCAGCGCTTCGGTCAGGCAGTTCATGGAGTTGGCCGTGAACATGCCGGAACAGGAGCCGCAGGTCGGGCACGCGGAGCGTTCCACCTGATCGCTCTGCTCGTCAGAGACTTTCGGGTCTGCGCCCTGGATCATCGCATCGACCAGGTCGAGCTTGATGATTTTGTCGGAGAGCTTGGTTTTACCCGCCTCCATCGGACCACCGGAGACGAAGATCACCGGAATGTTCAGGCGCAGGGAGGCCATCAGCATCCCCGGGGTGATTTTGTCGCAGTTGGAGATACAGACCATCGCATCGGCGCAGTGGGCATTGACCATATACTCCACCGAGTCGGCGATCAGCTCGCGCGACGGCAGTGAATAGAGCATTCCCCCGTGGCCCATTGCGATACCGTCATCCACCGCAATGGTGTTGAACTCTTTCGCCACGCCGCCGGAGGCTTCGATTTGCTCGGCAACCAGCTTACCGAGATCGCGCAGATGCACGTGGCCCGGAACAAACTGGGTGAAGGAGTTCACCACGGCGATAATTGGCTTGCCGAAATCGGCGTCGGTCATTCCGGTGGCGCGCCACAATGCGCGGGCACCCGCCATGTTACGGCCGTGGGTGGTGGTGGCTGAACGATACTTAGGCATGCTTTATTGACTCCCGTCTGACTATTTAATGGGACGGTGCGTGCCGTCCCACATTTATATTTAGTGATTAACCTGATCCAACCAGCCGTATTTGTCTTCTGTTTCGCCGGTGAAGAGGCCGAAGAAGGCTTGCTGGATGCGTTTGGTCACCGGACCACAGCGGCCTTCACCCACCTGAATACCGTCGACGCTGCGAACCGGCGTGATTTCAGCCGCAGTACCGGACATGAACACTTCGTCTGCCAGGTAGAGGGATTCGCGGGACAGCACCTGCTCGCGCACTTCGATACCAAGGTCTTTCGCCAGCTTGATGATCGCATCACGGGTGATACCCGGCAGCGCGGAAGAGGTGAACGGCGGGGTAAACAGAATGCCGTCTTTTACTTCAAACAGGTTTTCGCCCGCGCCTTCAGAGATGTAGCCGTTCACGTCGAGTGCGATGCCTTCCTGATAGCCGTGGCGGCGCGCTTCGCTGCCGACCAGCAGTGAGGAGAGGTAGTTACCGCCCGCTTTAGCGGCGGTCGGGATGGTGTTTGGCGCCACGCGGTTCCAGGAAGAAACCATTGCGTCGATCCCCTGATCCAGTGCTTCTGCGCCCAGGTAGGCGCCCCACGGGAACGCAGCAATGATCACATCAGTGTTGTAACCGGCCGGCGGGTTCACGCCCATGCCCACATCACCCACGAAGACCAGCGGACGAATATAGGCGCTGGTCAGTTTGTTCTGGCGAATCACTTCGCGGCAGGCTTCCATCAGCTCATCAACGCTTTGAGAGACCGGGAAACGATAAATTTTGGCTGAGTCATGCAGACGCTGCATGTGTTCGCGATGGCGGAACACCACTGGTCCTTTGTGAGAATCGTAGCAACGGATGCCTTCAAACACGGAGGTACCGTAGTGCAGCGCATGGGACATCACGTGAACTTTCGCGTCTTCCCAGCGAACCATCTCCCCATTGAACCAAATGTAATCAGCTTTTTTTGTCGTCATTTTTTCGTCCTGTCACGCTTAAGCGCGGATTTGTTGTGATGTGGTTGTGCTCTGGCAGATGGCAACATGGGCAACGTCTACCAGCTTTGATAACTGACTAAACAGTAAGTCGACCGGCCGCGGGCTGGCAACGGTTAATTCGATACTGATGTTCTGCGCGTCGGTGGCCGTTTCCATATTCATAGAGCAAATCTGAAAGCCACGGTGGCGGACCACACGCAATACGCGTTCTAACGTTTCCGGGTTGAAGCGAGCCTGCACGGCGACCTGATGTTGCATCATGATAATTTCTCCAGCATTTGTGAGTTACTGGCACCGGGCGGTACCAACGGCCAGACGTTCTCAAGCTCGTCGATTGAGACATGAAGCAGGTATGGCCCTTCGCTTGACAGCATGGTGTCGAGTGCCGCTTCAACCTGGTCTTTACGGGTGATGTGCTGGCCAGGAATGCCGAAGGCGCTGGCCAGGGTGAGGAAATCAGGGTTATCGGTCAGGGTTGTTTCGCTGTAACGCTCCTGGAAGAACAGCTGCTGCCACTGGCGGACCATCCCTAAACGCTGGTTATCGAGCAACACGATCTTCAGCGGTAACTGCTTGCGCTTCACGGTGCCGAGCTCCTGAACGTTCATCATGAAGGAGCCGTCACCGGAGATACAGATCACGGTATCGTTCGGGCGGGCCACCTGTGCGCCTACGGCTGCCGGCAGGCCAAAGCCCATTGTGCCTAAGCCGCTGGAGGTGATGAAGTTCTCCGGGCGGGTATAGGTCATGTGCTGGGCTGACCACATCTGATGCTGGCCCACATCGGTCGTCACCACGCTGTCAGCGGGTTTACGGTCGGACAACTGCTTCAACAGCAGCGGTGCGTAGATGGCATCGCCGGGGTGATCGTAACGCCAGGCATGCTCAGCGCGCATGTCTGCGGTGTGCTGACGCCATGCGTTGATATCCAGCGGCTGCTCCAGCGCCGGTAACAGCGCGTTAAGATCGCCCTGCAACGCCACGTGCGCCTGACGCAGTTTGTTCATCTCCGCCGGGTCGATATCCATATGGATCACTTTGGCATTCGGCGCAAAGGTATTCAGCTTGCCGGTGACGCGGTCGTCAAAACGGGCGCCTGCGACGATAAGCAAGTCGCACTCCTGCACCGCCAGGTTTGCCGCTTTAGTGCCGTGCATTCCCAGCATGCCGAGGTAGTACGGGTAGTCCGCGTCGACTGCGCCCAGACCTTTCAGGGTGCAGGTGGCGGGCATTTGCGTGGTTGCAAGGAACGCGCGAAGCGCCGGAACAGCCTGCGCCATACCCACCCCGCCGCCGACGTACAGCATCGGCTGCTTCGCCTCCGCCATCATCTTACGCGCCTCTTCAACCTCTGCATGCGGAAACGCATCGTCGCTTTCCACGGTGGAGAAATGCGGCTCCAGATCGCCAGGTGCAACCTGGATATCTTTCGGGATATCCACCAGAACCGGGCCAGGACGGCCAGAGCTGGCAACCTCGAACGCTTCGGCCATCACGCGCGGCAGCTCTTCGAGGGACTGAACGAGGAAGCTGTGCTTAGTACAGGCCAGCGATAAACCGAGCACGTCCACTTCCTGGAAGGCATCGGTGCCGATGAACGGTGAGGCTACCTGGCCGGTGATCGCCACCAGGGGAACGGAATCGAGCAGTGCGTCAGCCAGGCCGGTGATCAGGTTCGTTGCGCCAGGACCCGAGGTTGCCATACAGACGCCGGTTTTACCGGTCGCGCGGGCATAGCCGATGGCGGCCATCGCTGCGCCCTGCTCGTGCCGGCACAACAGATGTTCCACGCCGCCGTCATACAGTGCATCGTAAATCGGCATAATTGCGCCACCCGGATAACCGAATACGGTTTCGACTCCCTGCGCGCGCAACGCATGTACTACCCATTGTGCCCCATTCATAGTTAGTTCCCCGTCATAAATCTGGAGAAACAGAATTTTGTGCTAGTCGTCATGCTCTGCTCCTCATTTAAGTTTTTTAGTCATAAAAAAACCCCCGGACCTTTCGGTGCGGGGGTCTTAGTTCGTTAAGGCTTGATTCTTAAGCCTTTCCTCGTCCAAGTGCAGCCCCGCACGGTGGGATAATAATCACCACCACGCTAATCACGACCAGGCTAATCACTCGTAGAAGGGCTGTCATTTTCAGTTCTTTTTGCATCTTGTTCGAAGGAATACCTAAAGAGTTACCACAGATATTTCATCTGACACAAGATTTTTTTATGACCCATTTCTTTAGCATGCGAACTATTTCTTTCAAAATCGTTGTTTTATATAGGGAAAAAATAGAAATGAAGATTTTTCATTTTTTTTCCTATTTCTTCAGGCAAAGCGCGCATGATTTCTTTTTTGCGAGGCGGCTTCCGCCAGCATGTAACGTTTACATTTTGCGGCTAAAAGGCAGGAACGCGCGTCGTAAATCAGCGATTCAACGCTAAACAGAAAACCACGAGACTGGCATAGTCACCGCCATGGAGGGCTTATGTCACTGTCTGTTGTATATACACGCGCGGCTATCGGAGTGAAGGCCCCGCTCATCTCTGTAGAGGTTCATTTAAGTAATGGGCTGCCCGGATTGACGCTGGTCGGCTTACCGGAAACCACCGTTAAAGAGGCGAGGGATCGCGTGCGCAGCGCCATTATCAATAGCGGTTATGCTTTTCCCGCGAAGAAGATCACCATCAACCTGGCGCCCGCTGATTTGCCAAAGGAGGGTGGGCGATACGATTTACCTATTGCTATAGCGCTTCTCGCGGCTTCTGAACAGCTCAACACGACAGGACTAAGCTCGTGCGAGTTCGTGGGTGAATTAGCGCTTACAGGCGCGTTAAGAGGTGTTCCCGGTGCAATATCGGGTGCGCTTGAAGCCATACGTGCGGGAAGACAAATCATTGTAGCCAATGAAAACGCCTCTGAAGTAAGCCTCATCGCCGAAAAGGGGTGCCTGATTGCGGGACATTTGCAGGAGGTTTGCGCCTGGCTGGAAGGCCGACACGAGCTTGCCGAACCGCAGGAGAAGGAGGAGGTTGCGCCAGATTCAACTGAGGATCTCAGCGATATTATGGGTCAGGACCAGGGTAAGCGGGCGTTAGAGATCACTGCCGCAGGCGGGCATAACCTGTTACTGATAGGTCCGCCAGGCACGGGGAAAACGATGCTGGCGAGCAGGTTGAGCGGCCTGTTGCCACCCCTCAATAATCACGAAGCGCTGGAAAGCGCCGCGATATTTAGCCTGGTCAGTTCTACGTCGTTGCATAAACATTGGCGCCGACGCCCTTTCCGCTCGCCGCACCACAGTGCGTCTCTTACCGCGATGGTGGGCGGAGGGTCGATTCCCGGACCGGGTGAAATCTCTCTGGCACACAACGGCATTCTGTTCCTGGATGAACTGCCTGAGTTTGAACGGCGCGTGCTGGATGCATTGCGGGAGCCGATTGAATCCGGCGAGATCCATCTCTCTCGTACACGCGCCAAAATAAGCTACCCTGCGCAATTTCAGCTGGTCGCCGCGATGAACCCTAGCCCAACGGGCCATTATCAGGGAAACCATAACCGCTGTACGCCGGAGCAGACGCTGCGCTATCTGAGTAAGCTGTCCGGGCCCTTTCTCGACCGTTTTGATTTATCTCTGGAGATCCCCCTGCCACCGCTCGGTCTGTTGAGGCAAAGCGGTATTAAAGGCGAAAGCTCAGCAGCGGTACGCGAACGGGTTATTGCGGCACAGGCGCGGCAGTATGCTCGTCAGAACAGGCTGAATGCCCGGCTGGATAACGCCGGGATCCGACAGTTTTGTTCTCTTAATGCCGAAGATGCAGGCTGGCTGGAGGAGACGCTGACGCGGTTTGGACTATCCATTCGCGCGTGGCAGCGTTTGTTGAAAGTCGCGCGCACCGTCGCCGACGTAGAAGGCTGCCCCGGAATTGAGAGGCGACATTTGCAGGAGGCATTAAGCTACCGTGCGATCGATCGGCTACTGCTGCATCTGCAAAAAATGCTGGCGTAAAAAAGGGGCCGTAGCCCCTTCTCTTCTTAATCGTCAGACTCGGTGTAGTCTTCTGCACCTTCCATCTGCGGCTTACCGCCAGACAGCGTATGGAAACGCTTAGGACGCTTGATGCGAGCCATATACTTGATCCATACACGTTCTGCATCAGACTGCGGCTCACGCTCACCACGGCAAACAGAGACAAACTGTTTTTCATCTTCGGTTGCCGGTTCACGTTTACCCAGATCCAGCTCGTTGAAGGCATAACCATGGCGCTCAAGAAGTTGAGCTTCTTTGATAGTGAAATCGCCGTGACGAGAGAACCCGCGCGGATAATGTTTATTGTCGAAAAAACGATTAGTCGTCGTAAAGCTTTCCGCCATCCTACACGCTCCTAATTCTTTGGCCGAGCTATTTATGGCGCGGAGTATTAGTTACGCTTGACAGAGTGTAAAACAAAACATTTAAATCATAACGACAAATAATTTTGTGGAGAAAGATGTGGATACGGAATTGCTAAAAACTTTCCTCGAAGTGAGCAGAACGCGACACTTTGGGCGAGCAGCTGAAGCCCTCTACCTGACGCAGTCAGCAGTCAGTTTTCGTATTCGACAACTGGAAAATCAACTGGGTGTGAACCTTTTTACCCGTCATCGCAACAATATCCGCTTAACGCCAGCCGGTGAAAAACTGCTGCCGTATGCAGAAACCTTGATGAATACCTGGCAGGCGGCGCGAAAGGAGGTTGCGCACACTTCCCGGCACAATGAATTCTCGATTGGTGCGAGCGCATCACTGTGGGAATGCATGCTCAGCCAGTGGCTTATGCGGCTATATCGTACACATAATCATCTGCAATTTGAGGCGAGGATTGCGCAACGTCAGTCGCTGGTTAAGCAACTCCACGAACGTCAGCTGGATCTGCTGATCACGACAGAAGCCCCCAAGATGGACGAATTTAGCAGCCAGATTGTTGGACAGTTTAGTCTGGCGCTCTATGCATCGGAGCCTGCAATGATGAAGGCCGACCTTAATTATTTACGCCTTGAATGGGGACCTGACTTTCAGCAGCACGAGACGGGGTTAATTGCCAGCGATGATATCCCGCAGCTCACGACAAGCTCTGCGGAGATCGCCTGCCAGCAACTGCCCGCCCTGAAGGGTTGCACGTGGCTACCTGTTCGCTGGGCGGATAATAAATCTGCACTCCACGTTGTTACCGATTCGACGACGCTCTCCAGGCCGCTGTATGCCATTTGGCTGCAAAACAGCGATAAGCAATCACAGATAAAAGATCTGTTAAAAACCAGCATACTGGATTAACGCAAAAGCCTGCGGAGACGCAGGCTGCTTAGTCTTCAGAAGGGATTTCAGTCGTTTTGCAGGCAAAAAAAATCCTTTGCCGAAGCAAAGGATTCTATATGGCAGGGGCGGAGAGACTCGAACTCGCGACACCCGGTTTTGGAGACCGGTGCTCTACCAACTGAGCTACGCCCCTAAAGTTTTTTGCCATTAAGCCTGCCGGGAGGGCAGGCTTAATGTCTTAATAAGTGGCGGAACGGACGGGACTCGAACCCGCGACCCCCTGCGTGACAGGCAGGTATTCTAACCGACTGAACTACCGCT
>NZ_LVVA01000009.1:0-61105 GCF_001631805.1 Enterobacter genomosp. S
TTATACCCCCCCAAAAAAACCCCGCCGGGGGGGGGGGCCCCCTCCCGGCCCCAAAACGCCCACACACCGGTGCGCGGTTTCGGCGCAGCCGCCACCCGGCAAAAAACGGCGTCACTGCATCCCTAACATCCTCGGCAGCCACAATGATATCGCAGGGATATAGGTCACCATCCCCAGCACCACCAGCAGGATGCCGTAAAATGGCAGCATCGCCCGCACCACGGTTTCAATCTTCTGCTTGCTTACCGCGCTCGCCACAAACAGCACCGACCCGACCGGCGGGGTGATCAGCCCGATCCCCAGGTTAACCATCATGATCATCCCGAAGTGTACCGGGTCGATCCCCAGCGCGTTGGTCACCGGCAGCAGCACCGGCGTCAGGATCAGAATGATCGGCGCCATGTCCATCAGCGTGCCAATCAGCAGCAGCATGACGTTGAGATACATCAGGATCACGTACTTATTATCAGAGAGCGACGTGAAGAACTCGGTGATGCGCATCGGCAGCTGCATGTAGGTCATCACCGCGCCAAACGCCGCGGCAAAGCCAATCAAAATCATCACGATGGTGACAGTTTTCACCGTGCGGCACATCAGCTTCGGCAGTTCGCTCCATTTGTAGTCGCGGTAGATAAACATGGTGACGAAAAACGCCCACAGGCAGGCCACGGCGGCGGATTCGGTGGCGGTAAAAATCCCGGACAAGATCCCGCCGAGGATAATCACCACCGTCATCAGCCCCCACAGGGCATCGAGCATGATTTTCAGCGCCTGCCTGAATGGGATTTTGTCCCCCTTCGGATAGCCGCGCTTGCGGGCGAAGCACAGACAGAGCACCATCAGGCTCACGCCCAGCAGCAGGCCCGGCAATACGCCCGCAATAAACAGCGTGGCGATGGAGACCGTGCCCCCCGCCGCCAGGGAATAAATCACCGAGTTGTGGCTGGGCGGGATTAAAATCGCCTGCACCGACCCGCTGGCCGTCACCGCCGCCGCGTATTCGCGCGGATAGCCCTTCTTCTCCATCTCCGGGATCATCACGCTGCCTATGGACGCCGTATCCGCCACCGACGAGCCGGAAATCGCGCCGAAGAACGTTGAAGCCACGATGTTCACCAGCGACAGCCCGCCGCGAATAAAGCCGACAAAGACATACGCGAAGTTAACCAGCCGTCGGGCAATGCCCCCTTCCGCCATGATCGCCCCGGCAAGGATGAAGAACGGGATCGCCAGCAACGTGAATTTGTTCACCCCGCTGGTGATCTGGATCATCAGCGCCTCCAGCGGCAGGTCAATCCACAGCGCGCCCGCGACGGCGCTCAGGCCCACGGCAAAGGCCACCGGCATCCCCAGCGCCAGCAAAATGGCGAGGGTGAATAACAAAATAAAAGCATCCATTGTTCACCCCTTAACTGTGGTTGCCGATCAGCACGACCGGACGGTTTTCCTGCGAGCCAAACAGCAGGCGTTCAAGCACAAACAGGATCAAAATCGCCGACCCGACAGGCAGCGGCAGATAGCTCTCGCCGGAGGTCAGGAGCGGAAACTCCGCCACCGGCTGCTCCCACAGCTCGACGCACAGCCAGTAGCTGTACCAGCACATCAGGCCAGAGATCAGCAGCATCAGCAGGTCCACCGCACGTGCGCACAGCCTTTGCAGCGATACGGGCAGACGGTCGGTAAGCATGTTGACCGCAATATGCGATCCGGCGCGGTAGCTCACCGCCGCGCCGATAAAGGTAAACGTCACCATGCAGATAATGGCGACGGGCTCCGGCCAGGATTCGCCGCGGTTGAGCACGTAGCGTGAGAAGATGCCGATGGGGATGACAATCGTCATCACCAGCAGCGAGACACCCGCCACCGCCATGGCGAGCAGGTACAGACGGTCCATCCACTTCAGGTAGAGTTCGGACATACGTACTCCGGATCACTGAACGTCGGCGATGGCTTTCATCAGATCCTGATGCTTGTCGCCATACTGCGCGCGCACCGGCTCTGTCGCCTTGATAAACACCGTTTTATCAATATCGTGGAACTGCACGCCGCCGGCCTTCATTTTCGCCAGCGCCTGGTCGTTATAGGCATTCCACAGCTTGCGCTGCTCTAACTGTGCTTCACGGGCCAGGGTCAGGATTTTTTGCTGTTCATCAGCGCTCAGCTTGTCCCATTTCACTTTTGAATAGAGCAGCATTTCCGGGGTGATGAAGTGGCCGCTCAGCGTGTAGTTTTTCGCAACCGGCATGTAGTTGTGGGCGACAAAGGTTGGCGGGTTGTTCTCCGCACCGTCAATCACCCCGGTCTGCATGCCGCTGTACACCTCGCTGACGCCCATCGCGATTGCGTTCGCCCCCATCGCTTTCAGCGTGGCCAGTGCCACCGGGCTACCCTGCACGCGGATTTTCTTCCCTTTCAGATCGTCCGGCTTGACGATCGGCTCTTTGGTGATCAGGTTGCGGGTGCCGGAATCCATCCAGCCGAGGAACACCAGACGCGATTTCGGGTTGGCGGTGAGTTTGTCACCGATCTGCTTGCCGATTTCCCCGTCGATCACTTTGTGCATGTGGTGCTCATCGCGGAACACGTAGGGCAGCGTAAACACTTCGATATCCGGCAGGATGGCGGCAACCGGCGCCATGGAGACGCGGATCATATCAATCGCCCCCATCTGCGCCTGCTCAATCATCTGCTTTTCATCCCCCAGCACGCCGCCGGGAAAGACCTTAATCTCCAGCTTGCCGTCGGTTTGTTGCTTGAGCTTTTCACCCATCTGCTGAACCGCCACCACGTTCGGGTAGCCTTCAGGATGCACATCGGCGGCTTTAATGGTTTGCGCGGAAACGGTGCAGGCAAAAGCAGACAGGCACAGAGCGGCCAGTAACGGCTTGAGGGTCGTTTTCATTCAGTCAACTCCAGGGTAGTGAGATAAGCGTTAAAACGGTGTTTTAGTTTTTGACGTTTAAAAATTAGACTACGGCTGGAAAAGGGAGGGTGAAGCGCCTCACAAAAGCGCGAAATTTTGAAACGATGGTTTAGAAAGGTTTTCTCCCTCTCCCCGTGGGAGAGGGGCGGGGTGAGGGCATCAGGCCGCACCTACCCCTTACGAATCAAATACCGGTACGGCAGGGTTTCCGTTTGCTGCGCCACCAGCTCGTGTTCCATAAAGGTACAAAAGCCGGGGATATCGCGGGTGGTGGCCGGATCATCAGCGACGATCAGCAGCGTTTCGCCGCTCTGCATGTTACGTACGGTTTTACGCACCATCATTACCGGCTCCGGGCAACGGAGGCCCTGGGCGTCAAGCGTGTGATCTGGGCTGGAAAACAGGTCGGTCATTTTCTTCTCGTTCAGGTAAAAACGGCTGTAGTTTACGCCCCGCTATCGTCAATGCAAACCAGGTTAACGATTGCGTGAAAATTAGCCATTGCAAAGTGCGGTCAAAGCAGTATCATGCGGCGGCTTTATTGGGTTCCCTCACCCCAAATATTAATCAAAAAGGTACAATATGAACTCCTTTACACAATCGCAGCGCGTCAAAGCGTTGTTCTGGCTTTCGCTATTTCATCTGCTGGTGATCATCTCCAGTAACTATCTGGTACAGCTCCCCATCTCCATTTTTGGTTTCCATACCACCTGGGGCGCGTTCAGTTTTCCGTTTATTTTCCTCGCGACCGATTTAACCGTGCGTATCTTTGGCGCACCGCTGGCGCGGCGGATTATTTTTGCGGTGATGATCCCGGCGCTGTTCGTCTCCTACGCCATCTCCTCCCTGTTTTACATGGGTAGCTGGCAGGGCGTTGAAGCACTGACGCATTTCAACCTGTTCGTCGCGCGTATTGCCGCCGCCAGCTTTATGGCCTATGCCCTGGGGCAGATCCTCGATGTTCACGTCTTTAACCGCCTGCGTCAGAACCATCGCTGGTGGATGGCACCGACGGCGTCGACGCTGTTCGGTAACGTGAGCGATACGCTGGCCTTCTTCTTCATTGCCTTCTGGCGCAGCCCAGACGCCTTCATGGCAGAACACTGGATGGAAATCGCCCTGGTGGACTACGCCTTTAAGGTGCTTATCAGCCTGGTTTTCTTCCTGCCGATGTACGGCGTGCTGTTGAATATGCTGCTGAAAAGGCTGGCAGATAAATCTGAAATCGCCGCATTACAGGCAGGTTAAGGGTTCGCTTTATCAGTTGTGATAAGATGAACGAATGAGCCGCTATGGCCGTTTATCGAAAGGAAGAAGTCAATGCGCAATCTGGTTAAATATGTCGGGATTGGCCTGCTGGTTGTTGGCCTTGCAGCCTGTGATAACAGCGACACCAAAACGCCTGCTCAGGGCGCGTCAGCAGAAAGCAACGCCACCGGTCAGCCGGTGAGCCTGATGGATGGCAAACTCAGTTTCTCTCTGCCTGCGGATATGACCGATCAGAGCGGCAAGCTGGGCACCCAGGCGAACAACATGCACGTCTATTCCGATGCCACCGGCCAAAAAGCGGTCATTGTGATTGTCGGTGACGATACCAGCGAAGATCTGGGCGTGCTGGCCAAACGTCTGGCAGACCAGCAGCGCAGCCGCGACCCGCAGCTTCAGGTGGTCACCAATAAGTCGATTGAACTGAAAGGCCACACGCTGCAACAGCTGGACAGCATCATCTCCGCCAAAGGCCAGACCGCGTACTCCTCCGTGGTGCTCGGCAAGGTGGATAATAAACTGCTGACCATGCAGATCACCCTGCCGGCAGACAATCAGCAGAAAGCGCAGAGCGCCGCTGAAAACATCATTAACACCCTCGTGATCCAGTAATCGTTCACCGGGATACCATGGCCTCCGTCGCTTGCGCCGGGGGCCATTTTTTTGCCACGACTTTCAGACTAACGCTCCAGACGAAGCACTTCCGGCGCACTACAATTAACGAGCCCCCCGGAAAAAGGAATTCTTATGACTGCCAGCCCGCCCGATAAAGCCGGACTTCATATTTTACTCAAACTCGCCTGCCTGGTGGTTATCCTTGCGGGTATCCACGCGGCGGCGGATATAATTGTTCAGCTTCTGCTGGCGCTGTTTTTCGCCATCGTTCTCAACCCGCTGGTGACATGGTTTTTACGCAGGGGCATCAGCCGCCCGGTCGCCATCACCATTGTGGTTATCGTAATGCTGATTGTGCTGACGGCGCTGTTCGGCGTGCTCGCCGCCTCGCTGAGTGAATTTTCCACTATGCTGCCGCAGTACAATAAAGAGCTGACGCGCAAGCTGGTCGATCTCCAGCAAATGATGCCGTTCGTTAATCTGCATATTTCACCGGAACGAATGCTGCGCCGGATGGATTCCGAGAAGGTCATGACCTACGCCACCACGTTAATGACCGGGCTTTCCGGGGCGATGGCCAGCATTCTGCTGCTGGTGATGACGGTGGTATTTATGCTGTTCGAAGTGCGCCACGTGCCGTATAAGCTGCGTTTTGCTCTGAACAATCCGCAGATCCACATTGCCGGCTTGCACCGCGCGCTGAAGGGCGTGTCCAAATATCTGGCGCTGAAAACCCTGCTTAGCCTGTGGACCGGCGTGATTGTCTGGCTGGGGCTGGTACTGCTGGACGTACAGTTCGCGCTGATGTGGGGCGTGCTGGCGTTTTTACTGAACTACGTGCCCAATATTGGCGCGGTGCTTTCTGCCGTCCCGCCGATGATCCAGGCGTTCCTGTTTAACGGTTTTTATGAGTGCATGCTGGTGGGGGCGCTGTTCCTTGTCGTGCACATGGTACTGGGCAATATTCTCGAACCGCGCATGATGGGCCACCGCCTGGGCATGTCGACGATGGTGGTGTTTTTATCATTACTGATCTGGGGATGGCTCCTGGGACCGGTGGGCATGTTGCTCTCCGTACCGCTCACCAGCGTCTGTAAAATCTGGATGGAAACCACCAAAGGAGGCAGTAAACTCGCCATTCTGCTGGGGCCGGGTCGGCCAAAAAGCCGTTTGCCGGGATAACCGGGTGAGCAATGTGGCGCTTTAGATTATATTATGGGGGAAGCCCGCCCGATTGATTGCGAATTTATACAGAGCAATAACTTTGCCTTTGGCGGCATCAATACCTCGATAATCATTAAACGCTGGGCGTAACTATGTACCAGTTTGTACTGGGAAAGATCTCCACCCTTAGCGCGGACCCGCTGGCGTCAACGCTCGCAGACATGGCACCTCAGGGTGCGCGACACGCTTCCTGGCTTGCAGGCCGGACGCTGCTCGCCAGAACCTTATCCCCTTCTCCGCTTCCCGAGATAATCTACGGTGAGCAGGGAAAACCGGCCTTCGCTAACGGTCATCCGCTGTGGTTTAACCTGAGCCACAGCGGGGACGACATTGCCCTGCTGCTGAGCGATGAAGGTGAAGTTGGCTGCGATATTGAAGCGATTCGTCCGCGTGCGAACTGGCAGGCGCTGGCGAATGCCGTCTTCAGCCTTACCGAACATGCCGAGCTGGAGCGTGAAGCGCCGGAAGAACAGCTTTCCGCCTTCTGGCGCATCTGGACGCGCAAAGAGGCCATCGTCAAGCAGCGTGGCGGCAGCGCGTGGCAGATTGTCAGCATTGACAGCACCGCCCAGTCGCTTCCGGTCAGCCAGCTACGCTTCGGCTCGCTGAGCCTGGCGGTCTGTACCCCTACGCCCTTCACCCTGACGGCAGAATCAATCGCTTATTGCGGTCCCTCTGCGGCATAAAAAAACGGCCATTCCGGTGTATACCGAAATGGCCGTTGTGCATTTAACGCGTTGCGAAGCTTATTTCAAATTTTCAGGGAAGTTTGCTGGCAGCTCGCTGGCCGCACATGCAATCACGGTGTCATCGTTAGCACCACAGTCGCGAACGAAGGTGATGGTGGCAAATTCATCAATTACTTCAGTCGGATAGGCCGGACCGGCATCACGGTAACTGTTCATCAGCGGAATGTGATCGTTCTGGAAGCAGACGGTTTTTTCCGGATTGTTCATAACCCAGCGCGGGAAGAAAATGGTGCCGTGGAACAGGCTGTCGCCCAGGTTCACAATCAGGCTAACGTCGGTACCGGTTGGCTCGGTCCAGGAAATTTTATAGATGCTCTCTCCGACGCGGACGATATACGCCTGCTGATCTTTCACCCAACGATTACCCACCAGACCGCTGTGAATACGGTAGTCGAGCGTGTTCTCGTTTTTCACGTAAATTTCGTAGTTCCAGCCGTTATCGTAGGTATAAACCAGATGTTTGCCGACGAAGCCGCTTAAGTCATGTTTGTCGAAGGTGTTCATAAGATGTCTCCTTTGTTTTGATGAAACTATCGTACCCCTTCAAAAAATGAATGAATAACGCTATGTTTGAATCAAATTCATCCAAAATTTAGATTGATCATGCATAAGACGACGCTAGAACAATGGGCCCTGCTGGAGAGAGTAGTCGAGGCTGGCAGCTTTGCCAGAGCAGCAGAAGAGACGCACCGCAGCCAGTCCTCGGTTAGCTATAACCTGTCGCTGTTGCAGGAACGGCTTGGCGTGGCGCTCTTAATGACGGAAGGCAGGCGGGCCGTGCTGACCCCGGCGGGAGAGCTGTTGCTGGATCAGGTGAAGCCGCTGCTGAAAGCCTTCGCCTATGTTGAAACCCGCGCTGCGACCCTGCGCAGCGGGATGCGAACCCGTATTGATCTGATGGTAGACAGTATTTTTCCGCGCAGCCGGCTGTTCGCTATTTTGCGGCAGTTTCAGCAGCGGTATCCGCAAACGCAGGTGCGGCTCACCGAGGTGCTGGAAAACAGTCGCGCGGACGCGCTCAATGATGAAGCCGACGTGATGGTCTTAACCCGCCGCCAGGACGTCACCGGGCTGGGCGAATGGCTGATGAATATCGATTTTGTTGCCGTTGCACATCACGCGCACCCGCTGTTCGCGCTGGATACACCGCTTAATGACGAGACGTTACGCCCGTGGCCGCGCATTCAGATCGCAGACAGCCAGCCCACCGTTCGTCTCGCCGGGGAGTCGTGGACCTTCTCAACCATTGATGCCGCGATCGAAGCGGTGATGTATCAGGTTGGATACGGCTGGCTACCGGAAGAACGCATTCAGGCCCCGCTCCAGCAAGGCATCCTCAAAACCCTGCCGCTCAGCCACGGCGTACGTCGCGCGACACCGCTGCACCTCATCGTCAAACGCTCCCTCAGCCCGCTGGACGAGCAGGTGGAGACGTTGTTGCGCCTTTTTAAGCAGGATCCGTCATCGTCACCTGCTACGCTTTAAGTTTTAAACCAGAAGACGACAAGGAGCGAACGATGAAAATCGACTTAACGGGAAAAGTGGCGCTGGTGACCGCGTCCACCGGCGGTATAGGGTTTGCCATCGCCCGCGGGCTGGCGGAGAGCGGTGCGGAGGTGATCGTGAACGGGCGCAGCATCGACTCGGTGAACAAAGGCATTCAGGCCTTACAGCAGGTGGTGCCTGGCGTGCAGGTCCGTGCCGCCATCGCCGATCTGAGCTCGCAGGAGGGCGTTGACGAACTGCTCAGGGTTGCCACGCACGTCGATATTCTGGTGAATAACGCCGGGATTTATGGTCAGCAGGATTTTTATTCCACCGACGACGAGACCTGGGAACGCTACTGGCAAACTAATGTGATGTCCGGCGTGCGCCTCTCCCGCGCCCTGCTGCCCGGCATGGTGCAAAAAGGCTGGGGTCGGGTGGTGTTTATCTCGTCAGAATCGGCCTGCAATATTCCGGCGGATATGATCCACTATGGCGTAACGAAAACAGCCCAGCTTTCGCTGGCGCGCGGTCTGGCGAAGTTTGTGGCGGGCAGCGGCGTCACGGTGAACAGCGTGCTGCCGGGCCCGACGATGTCGGACGGCTTTGCCGCGATGATGAAGGACGAGATCGAGAGAACCGGCAAATCGCTGGAGCAGCTGGCGAAAGCGTTCGTGATGGAGAATCGCCCCAGCTCGGTGATTCAGCGCGCCGCCACGGTGGAAGAAGTGGCCAACATGGTCGTTTACGTCTGTTCGATGCAGGCCTCCGCGACTTCCGGCGCGGCGCTGCGCGTTGACGGTGGCGTGGTGGATGACATCGTTTGACCCGTCAGGCCACAGGTTCGAGAAAAAATGAGATCGGATAGAAGGACTGCGAAGGTAAAGCAGGTAAACTAGTGAACAGAATGTGTATTTCAGCTAAGACGTATTTATGACCAATATGATTGCCGACGAAGCCGTGGCGAAGTCCAGCGTGCTCTCTGTCTTTGACTTTGATGGTACGTTGACGCACCACGACAGCTTTATTCCTTTCCTGCGCTTTGCCTTTGGCAAGCGCTATTTTGCTGGCCGGCTGGTGCGCATGGCCCTGCCTACGCTGCACTGCGTGCGCCGCAAGCTGACGCGTGATGAACTGAAAGAGGTGCTGATCAAAACCTTCCTGACGGGCGTGGATGAACACTGGTTACGTCAACAAGCGGAAGCCTTCTGTGAAAAATACTGGAGCAAGCTGATGCGCCCGGAAGGGGTCATGGCCGTTGCCAACGAAGTCAATTCTGGTGCGGAAGTAACGATTTGCTCCGCCTCCCCGGCGCTGGTATTGCAGCCGTGGGCCGATAAGCTCGGCATTAAGCTGATTGGCACGCAGCTGGAAGTGAAGGACGGCAAGCTGACCGGGCGGATCACCGGCCATAACTGCCGGTGTGCGCAGAAGGTGGCGAGGCTGGAGAAGGTGTATGGGGATTTGAACGCGTATCACCTGCGCGCCTGGGGCGACACCCGTGGCGACCACGAGCTGCTGGCGGCGGCGCAGGATCCGCACTGGCGCCATTTCCATCATCCGAGCAAGCGCCGGAATTCACCAATTAAGGGTTAGGTGCGGCCCGGTGCCCTCACCCCGGCCCTCTCCCTCGGGGAGAGGGAGAAAAGCGGTACATCAGGCCTCACGTTTCCCCGGAAACATCACGCTCGCAATAATCCCCAGCGCCAGTACCCCCAGCACCACAAACAGGCTTGCCGTGGCACCGATGTTATAACCGTGATGCCAGAAGTGGTCGGTCGCATTTAGCCCCAGCTTGAACGCCACGAAGAACAGCAGCAGCACGACCGCTTTCTCCAGATGCACCAGATACTGCTTCAGCGCCTCCAGCACGAAGTAGAGGGTACGCAGGCCGAGGATCGCGAACATCATTGCGCTGTAGATAATCAGCGGCTCGCGGCTGACGGCAATGATGGCGGGAACGGAGTCGAACGCGAACATCACGTCGGACAGCTCTACCACCGCCACGCAGAGCAGCAGCGGCGTCGCGTAGCGCTTCGCCTTCTTCACGCGGCCTACCATCACATCCTTGTTTTCAGGCTTCTCCAGCTCGGCATCCACCTCTTTCTGGGTCAGGATAAACGCGTGGCTGCTGATTTTTGGCCAGACTGGATAGAAGCGTTTTACCAGGCGGTACGCCAGGTGGTTAGAGTAATCTTCGACTTCATCGCTCTCTTCATTGCGTTTCAGCATCATCACCGCCGTCCAGCCGACAACCAGCGCAAAAATGACCTCAACGTACGGCCCGAGGCTCAGGAGGCTGGTGCCGATGGCCACAAAAATCCCGCGGAATACAATCGCCCCCAGCACGCCCCAGTAGAGCACGCGATGGCGATACTTATCCGGTACGCCGAACCAGGCGAAGATCGCCATCATCACGAACAGGTTGTCGACAGAGAGCACCTCTTCCAGCGCATAGCCGGTGAGGAACAGACTCGCCATCTCTGCGCCATGGTGCACGTATAAGAAGCCGGCAAACGCCATAGCCATCATGACCCAGAAGATGGACCACATGGCCGCGCTTTTCAGCGAGATAGGTTTATCGTGACGGTGCATGAAGAGGTCGATAAACATCGCCCCAACGGCCATCACCACAAAGACAACAACGGTTTCCGTCGGGAAACCGAGATGAGCAGCAGACATAGACAACCCTTTTAAGAAGACAAAACACAACACCATGCAGGCTGGCGTAGACCAGAAGTGAGAATGGGGGAACGTGTTATCCGCATATACCCCGCTAAACCGCAGCTCTGTGGCTGCGCAAGGTGTGTACTTTACCTCACAACGTAGGGTGGTGCATCTGTCGTTTAGGCGCATTTAGCAGAGCGCGTTATCTGTGAGTCACGTCTTATTTACATCATTTAAACCTTCCATTAACTGGATAAAAAGAACGCGCCGACGCTATAGTGGTTTTGTTAAATAAAACTGAGTTGTACCTGATAAAACCAAGAACAGACCCTGCGAGGAACTCATGACAGAACATATTCGTAATGGCGTTGCCGCCACTGAGGACATAGAACGAAAGACTATGCGCAAGGTGATCTGGCGTATTCTCCCGTTTCTGATAGTTAGTTATCTGGTCTCTATTATCGATCGCGGCAATATTGGCATGGCTTCGCTACAGATGAATGAGGATCTCGGCCTCAGCAAAGCGGCGTTTGGCTTCGCCAGCAGTCTCTATTTCGTGGCGTATTTTCTGTTTGAAGTTCCAAGCAATCTGGCGATGCAGAAGGTGGGCGCACGTCTGTGGATCCCCCGCATTATGATCAGCTGGGGGGTGGTATCCATGTGCATGGCACTGGTACAAAACACCACGTCGCTTTATATCGTGCGTTTTCTGCTGGGTGCCGCTGAAGCGGGCTTTTTCCCCGGTGTCGTACTCTTTTTGACCTGGTGGATCCCTGCCCGCTACCGTGCGCGAATTATCGCGTCCTTTATGGTCGCGATCCCGCTGGCCAATTTTATCGGATCGCCGCTGTCGGGGTTGATTCTGTCACTGGACGGCTGGTTAGGTCTGCGCGGCTGGCATCTGCTGTTTATCATTGAAGGCTTACCCGCGGTTCTGCTGGGTATTGCCGCCTGGTTTGTTCTTCGCGATCGCCCGCACCAGGCTAACTGGCTTAACGTGGAGCAGAAAAAATGGCTGGAAACAACGCTTGAAAGCGAGCGTCAGCAGCAAAAAAATATCGGCCACCAGACAACCTGGCAGTTGCTCCGGCATCGTCAAATCTGGCTGCTGGCGCTGATTTACGCAGGCGCGTCCTCAGCGGGCACCACCATCAGCGTCTGGTCACCACAGCTGCTGAAATCGTTTCATCTTGATAATCTGGAGACGGGTCTGCTCAACGCCATTCCTTACGGCCTGGCATCCGTACTGATGATTGTCTGGGGACGGAGTTCTGACCGAACCAACGAACGCCGCTGGCATACCGCGCTGACGCTATTCATGATTGCCGCAGGCGTAGTTGCCGCATTTGTCAGCGTCTCTCTTTCTACCACCCTTATTATTTTAAGCATCATGCTGATAGGCGCGTATTCAATGAAGGGGCCGTTCTGGGCGCTGGCGTCAGGCTGGATGAGCAGCACGTCGGCTGCTGCGGGGCTGGCTGCGATTGGCGCCATCGCTAACCTTATCGGCGGCGCGGTGATGGTCAACGCTTACGGCATCATTAACGAGCGGACGGGTAGCCACACGCTGGCCATGCTTCCTCTGGCTGCGCTGTGCGTCGCGGGGGGTGTCGCAGTGTTGGTGATGGGACGACAGGCCCGCAATGCGCATCTGCATGAAAAGCGGGTAACCCATTAGGCATAACAAAAGCGGGACGCCCGTCCCGCTTTATGCTCAGAGGCTCTCTTCCGCAGTGTCTTGCGTTTCCCCATAAAACTGCTGGCAGAACGCCTTACTCGCCCCCATTTTCTGCGACAGGCGACTGGCGGTGACGTGCATCAGCTGGCTGATCCCCTGTTCACGGCGATCTTCAGTCAGTCTGGATATGGGCCCGGTCAGCGCCAGCGCCGCAATCAGCTTGTCATTGACGCCGAAGACGGGCATCGCAAACGCCGCGGTATGCGGGTCTCGTGCACCTGCGGTATAGAGCGGAACAGCGGGCTCCCCCTCTGGTAGCACGTCATTAAGGCCCCAGTGGCGAAGCACTTTACTGATGGCAGAATCGTCCAGCGGAAACTGCGTACCCGGCAGATTACTGTGGCGTAGCCCGTGGGAGGCTTCCGCACGGAACAGGCACAAACGTTGCCCGCCTTCTAACACATACCAGCTGGCGCTCTCTTGTGAGGCCTGAGATAACGCCTGAAGCTCAGGCTGCACCACCCGGGAAAGATGAAAAGATTGCTCATAAAGCTTACCGAGGTAAAGCAGACGTGGGCCAAGCGCATAATTGCCGTCATCGTGCCTGACGACATAGTTCATTCGTTCAAGCGAATTCATTAACCGGTAAACCGTGGTTTTGTGATAACCCGATAGCTGCGCCAGCGCGGTCAGCGTCAGGCTCTCATCGCCGGGACGGAAGCAATCCAGTAAAGCCAGCGCTTTTTCGACCGCCACAACGCCTTCATTACCCATCATCATCTCCTTTTCTGCTCGGCAGTGAGTGTACCTCAATTTTTGTGAGTCACTTCGTGTTTACATCACAAACGCCGTTGCAGATCTGGCTAAAAGGAAAGCTACACCGCTATAGTTGTTTTGTGCTGTACACCTGCATTGTACACAGTAAAACAATATGGAGGCATTCATGTCCATTTCAGAAAAACCATTCATTAACCGTCAGTTCGAACGCGTGTCGACCGAAGAGGTTCGCCAGGCCGCTGAGTATCAGGCCGCTATCCTCGCGGATGTTGCCGGTCGCCGCGGTACGCTCCATGGTCGTATCAAACCGCTCGCACCTCAGATGGCCGTTGCGGGCCCGGCTGTTACCGTGGAGGTGCGCCCGGGAGATAATCTGGCCATCCATGCCGCAATGGCCGTCGCCCAGCCTGGCGATGTGTTGGTGATTGACGGCAAAGGCGACCTGACCTGTGCGCTGCTCGGCGAGATTATGGCGACTCAGGCCCAGGCAAGTGGGATCGCGGGCATCATCATTGATGGAGCGGTACGTGATGCCGATACCCTGAGTAAAGGGCATTACCCCGTCTTCGCCGCCGGTCTTAACCCCTGTGGCCCGACAAAATCCATTCCTGGCCGGGTTAATCACCCCATCTCTATCGCTGGCGCGACGGTCCGGGCCGGGGATCTGATTGTTGCGGATATCGACGGCGTGGTGGCGATCCCGCGTGATGAAGTGCAGGCCATTATCGCCATGGCCAAAGGGAAACTCGAAACAGAGACCCAACGTCTTGCCGCTATTCGTGAGGGCGATTTGCGTCCACACTGGCTTAACGACGCGCTGCGCAAGGCGGGCATGTTATCTGACGGGGAGACACTGTAATGGGAGGCAAACGCGTTGTACTGGTCACCGGATGTGACCTGGCAGACCAGGCTGTAAACATGCTGCGAGACTTTGACGTGGTGTATGCGGGACGTCAGCCCACAGAAAAAGAGCTGGTTACGCTGTGCGAGTGGCACAATCCTGTGGCCATCCTGGTGCGCTACGGCAGGATAACCGCACGGATCATGGATGCTGCCCCCGCATTACAGGTTATATCCAAACACGGAAGCGGCATTGACGTGATAGACCAGCCAGCGGCAGCGGCGCGTAATATCGCCGTACGTTCCGCCCCCGGTGCCAATGCGGCAGCGGTTGCGGAACATACCTGGGCATTGATTCTTGCCTGTGCCAAATCCGTGGTCACCCTTGATAAGCGCCTGCGCGACGGGCACTGGGATAAAGCCACGCACAAATCGATCGAGCTTGAAGGCATGACGCTGGGGCTTATCGGTCTGGGGGCGATTGGCTCGCGGGTGGCGAACGTGGGGCTGGCATTCGGTATGCAGGTTGTGGCGTACGATCCTTACGCTAAAACGATACCTTCAGGCTGTGATCGGGCAAACACTTTAGCCGACCTGCTTTCTCGTGCCGATGTTATCTCCCTGCATTGCCCGCTCACTGACGACAACAGAGGAATGATTAACGCAGACACGCTCGCCCACTGTAAGCCGAACGCTATTCTGGTGAACACGGCGCGCGGCGGGTTGATTAACGATGACGCCTTGCTCAGGGCGCTAAAGGATGGAACCTTACACGGCGCGGCACTCGACAGCTTTACCAGCGAGCCTCTGACCGCCCCGCACAGGTGGCAGACCGTCGATAACGTCATCATCTCGCCGCATATTGGCGGCGTCAGCGAGGCGTCATACGTCAGGATGGGAACCGTGGCCGCAGGCAATATTCTGGACGTTGTGCGCGTGGCTGACGATGCCATCGTCAGCCCATGAAGCGCATTGATAAATGACAGCGCCCGCTTGTCACTTATCCTCAGCGAGTGCCTGCGCGCATGCCCAGGCACTGGCCCACGCCCACTGGAAGTTATACCCGCCGAGCCAGCCGGTCACGTCCATCACTTCGCCAATGAAATAGAGACCCGGCACGTTGCGGGCTTCCATCGTGCGGGATGAGAGTTCGTTTGTATCCACGCCGCCCAGCGTCACTTCCGCCGTGCGGTAGCCCTCGGTGCCGTTTGGCTGTACGCGCCAGTTCGTCAGCGTCTCCACCAGCGTTTCCTGCTCGCGGCTGTTCAGCTGCTTAAGCGACACGTCCGGGATCTGCCCCAGCGCCTGCAAACATTCCACCAGACGCTTCGGCAACTGCATTGCCAGGGTGTTTTTCAGGCTTTGATTCGGGTGCGCAGCGCGCTGTTCATTCAGGAACGCGTCCAGATCGCAGTCCGGTACCAGGTTCACGGCGACAAACTCCCCCGGCTGCCAGTAGCTTGAGATCTGCAACACCGCCGGCCCCGAGAGGCCGCGATGGGTAAAGAGCAGGTTTTCGCGAAATACCGTGCCGTCTTCGGCCGTAATAACCGACGGCACAGACACGCCTGAGAGCGTCTGAAGCTGTTCCAGCAGCGGCTTATGCAGCGTGAACGGCACCAGCCCGGCGCGGGTGGGCAGCACCTTCAGGCCAAACTGCTCGGCGATTTTGTAGCCGAACGGTGAAGCGCCAAGACCCGGCATCGAAAGGCCGCCGCTGGCTATCACCAGATTATCGGCGCTGACGGTTTCACCATTGAGTTGCAGCGTGTAGCCCTGCTCGTCGCGGGCGACCTCGAGCACTTCCGTCCGCAGGCGCATGACCACGCCACCTTTCTCGCACTCAGCCACCAGCATATCAACGATTTGCTGGGCGGAGTCGTCGCAGAACAACTGTCCCAGCGTCTTCTCATGCCACGCGATACCGTGTTTACCCACCAGTTCGATAAAATCCCACTGGGTGTAGCGCGCCAGCGCAGATTTACAAAAATGACGGTTCTGGCTCAGATAGGCCGCCGGATCGACATAAAGATTGGTGAAATTGCAGCGCCCGCCGCCGGACATCAGGATCTTGCGGCCAGGCTTTTTTCCGTTATCCAGCAGCAGCACGCGACGACCCGCTTGTCCGGCCATTGCCGCACAAAACATACCCGCCGCACCGGCGCCAATTACTACGGCATCAAACCTTTCCACGTCAAAATCCTCTTCGTTAACTGCCGCGGATTGTAAAGTTTCCTCAGTGGTCGCACCAGCGTAAAAAGATATTACAAAGCCATTTCATTGATATTTAAAGATTATCCTTTCAGGCACATTTCTTAAATCAGGTGGTATGTCAAAAAAAGTCTATATTTCACTTTGCCCGTTGCGCATTTGTCCTGGATAATGCGCCGCGTTCATGTCCTCAAAATGGCGTAACGTCCTATGCTACATTTGTTTGCCGGCCTGGATTTACATACCGGGCTTTTATTATTGCTTGCTCTGGTTTTTGTGCTGTTTTACGAAGCGATCAACGGC
Source organism: Enterobacter genomosp. S (assembly GCF_001631805.1). Lineage (NCBI taxonomy): Bacteria > Pseudomonadati > Pseudomonadota > Gammaproteobacteria > Enterobacterales > Enterobacteriaceae > Enterobacter > Enterobacter genomosp. S. The sequence continues at coordinate 16,739 of NZ_LVVA01000009.1, forward strand.
TTCCACGACACTGCAAACGCAGTTGCAACGGTTATTTACACTCGCGCAATGCGATCGCAGCTTGCGGTCGTTATGGCGGCGGTATTTAACTTTTTTGGTGTCCTCCTGGGCGGACTGAGCGTTGCGTATGCCATTGTGCATATGCTGCCAACGGATCTGCTTCTTAACGTGAGTTCCGGTCATGGCCTGGCCATGGTGTTCTCAATGCTGCTTGCTGCCATTATCTGGAACCTCGGTACCTGGTATTTCGGCCTGCCTGCATCCAGCTCTCACACCCTTATTGGCGCGATTATCGGTATTGGGTTAACCAACGCCCTGATGACCGGTACCTCGGTTGTTGATGCGCTGAACCTGCCTAAAGTACTGGGCATTTTCGGCTCTCTGATCATTTCTCCTATCGTGGGTCTGGTGGTGGCGGGTGGCTTGATTTTCATCCTGCGTCGCTACTGGAGCAACACGAAGAAACGTGCGCGTATCCACCTGACGCCAGCAGAGCGTGAAAAGAAAGACGGCAAGAAAAAGCCGCCGTTCTGGACGCGTATCGCACTGATCGTTTCTGCTATCGGCGTGGCCTTCTCTCATGGCGCGAACGATGGTCAGAAAGGCATTGGTCTGGTGATGCTGGTTCTGATTGGCGTCGCACCGGCGGGCTTCGTGGTTAACATGAACGCCTCTGGCTACGAGATCACCCGTACCCGTGATGCGGTAAACAACGTTGAAACGTACTTCCAGCAGCATCCTCAGCTGCTGAAGAAAGCGACCGGCGTAGACCAGCTGATCCCTTCTCCTGACTCTGGCGCACTGACTGCACCGGGCGAGTTCCATTGCCACCCGGCAAACGCGATTAACGCGCTGGAACGTGCGAAAGGCATGCTGGCCGATATCGAAAGCTACGACAAACTGGCTGTTGAACAGCGCGGTCAGCTGCGTCGCATCATGCTCTGCATCTCCGACGTGACCGATAAAGTCGCGAAGCTGCCAGAGGTGACTGCTGACGACAAACGTCTGTTGAAGAAACTGAAAGGCGATATGCTCAACACCATTGAGTACGCGCCAATCTGGATCATCATGGCGGTCGCGCTGGCGCTGGGTATCGGTACGATGATTGGCTGGCGTCGTGTGGCGACCACCATCGGCGAGAAGATCGGTAAGAAAGGCATGACCTATGCACAGGGTATGTCCGCGCAGATGACGGCGGCGGTGTCTATCGGTCTGGCGAGCTATACCGGTATGCCAGTATCAACCACCCACGTACTCTCTTCGTCCGTGGCAGGTACCATGATTGTTGACGGCGGCGGTTTGCAGCGTAAAACCGTGACCAACATTCTGATGGCCTGGGTGTTCACCCTCCCGGCGTCCATCCTGTTGTCCGGCGGTCTGTACTGGATTTCGCTGAAGCTGATTTAACCGGCTGAAGGCGACAAAAAAGCGGGTCAGGAAACTGGCCCGCTTTTTTTACGTGTAATTTCTGATTAATTACTAATTTCATTAGGAAAATCTGAACATTTTTTGCTCAGATAATCTGTTTGCGAGAAACTATCATGCCGGGCAGGATGAATAACGCCTACTGGAGAATGTATGGCTTCCGTTCCAACGCCTGGCCCTGGTCCAATTGTAATAGCTAACAACATGCGTGAAGCGCGCCAAAATGGAATGTCACGCAATATGCGTCACAGCCTAAACATATTACTGGTTCTATCAAAAAGTCCGAAATGGCGGCCCATGGGATTATAAAAATTTCGATCCGTATTTCGCAGCATTTGGCAATTTTAACTTCGGTGCCGCAGAGACCGCGGCTGGGATTCCTGCGAAGATCCTCCTCATGGGCGCGGGTTGGGCTCAGAGTCGCGCAGGGACCTCAAAAGCCAAATGGGGTAAATGGTACGATAAACCGCCTTACGGTGATGACCCGACGGATCAGCGCAATATCAGAGAAGGAATAGATTATGCCATTCAGAATGGTTATTAGCTGGCTCCATCGGCTCGTCACGCTTGTATTGCTCTTCGTGGTTGCTGGTTTTGCCTGGCTAAATCATCAGCCCGACTCCCGTCGTTACGACGAGTTGCAGCGCGTTTATCAAGTTTCAGATAGCGTCTGGCTGTACATGACGGTGAATCATGGCGGTGGCGCAACCGTACCGACCATTTATCGATACTATCTCTCGAATAAGCTAGAAGGGAAAAATGCCGACATTCTCAGGCAACTCTCCACGAAAGCTCCCGTCATTGAGGGTACTGGCACGATTACAAATGCCAGCCTTGTCAAAAACGGGGCTGTGAGCATTTCTTACAGTGGTAAAGTGATATCAATTCAGGACACGATCTCTGACCTCCGATTCACGGCTATCCCCTAAATCGAATGGCAAGAAGGCGAGGCTGGCCTCGCCTTCTTCATGCTCAGTGCCAAATCATCAGTGCAATCATACTCACCACAACCAGGCCACACAGGGCGCTGGTCAAAATGAACTGACGACGCAGGCGCTCGCAGCGACGGATAAACTCTTCATCGTGGTGATCGCGGTAGCGCTGGTAATAGATGTACCCCACCAGACGCATCTGTTTGCTGGGCTGTCCATGCGAGGTGAAGAACCCTCCACCGTCCACGTACTGATAAAGCAGCGGATCGCAACCACGAAGTACCACTAACAGCGCACGTAACGATGAGAAGTAGCGCGCCATATTCACTATGCAAACTACGCATAACGCCCAAAACAATGCGACGGTGCTAATCATACATCCTCCCCGGCGTCGGCCCATGAAGCAAGGCTCCTGAGCTACCGCACCCCAATGCCCTGACAGACAGTTCAGTGAAAGAATGACTAAAAGTCGATCCGGTTCGCGTTTTAATATCCGAACGGCTCATTAAATAGTGTAGGAGATCCGTTAATTTTTTTGCCACAAGGTTAATCGTTATCAACACCAAAGCTTGAAAAATATGTTTAACTGGGCCGTAATGAAAGCATCAGACGACGGCTTTCCCATTTAGTCATCGATAACTTAAGGAAGGAGTAACACTATGGCTTACAAACACATTCTTATCGCGGTAGACCTCTCCCCGGAGAGTAAAGTGCTGGTCGACAAAGCAGTATCCATGGCACGTCCCTACAACGCGAAAGTTTCGCTGATTCACGTTGATGTGAATTACTCCGACCTCTACACCGGTTTGATCGACGTGAATCTCGGCGATATGCAGAAACGCATCTCCGAAGAGACTCACCACGCGCTGAGCGAGCTCTCTACCAATGCGGGCTATCCGATCGCTGAAACCCTGAGCGGTAGCGGCGATCTGGGTCAGGTGCTGGTTGATGCGATTAAGAAATACGATATGGATCTGGTGGTCTGCGGACATCACCAGGACTTCTGGAGCAAGCTGATGTCCTCAGCGCGCCAGCTGATTAATACCGTTCACGTGGATATGCTGATTGTTCCACTGCGTGACGAAGAAGACGAGTAAGTGCAAAAAAAGCGGCACTGAATGTAGGCCGGGTAAGGCGAAGCCGCCACCCGGCTTTTTTTATTCCGGCGTACCCGCATAAATATCAAACCGGTGCCCTTTGGTGGTCACCGCGTTGGCCGTAGCAACATCCGCCAGCGGCGGCGCGTAGTCCGGACGCTTCACCACCACCCGCTTCGTCGCGAGCTGACGAGCAGGCTCCAGCAGGCCATCTGCATCCAGATCCGGCCCCACCAACGACTGAAACACCCGCATCTCTTTCTTCACCAGCGCGCTTTTCTGCTTATGCGGGAACATCGGGTCGAGGTAGACCACCTGCGGGCGCGGAGTGATATCCGTCAGCGCCGTCAGGCTTGACGCATGGATCAGCTGCAAACGTTCCTGCAACCATGGGCCGATTTCCGGGTCCGCATAGCCTCGCGTCAGCCCGTCATCGAGCAGCGCGGCGACAACCGGATTACGCTCCAGCATCCGCACCCGGCAGCCCACCGACGCCAGCACAAACGCATCGCGCCCCAGCCCCGCCGTAGCATCCACCACGTCCGGCAGATAGCTTCCTTTAATGCCGACCGCTTTGGCCACCGCTTCGCCGCGACCGCCACCGAACTTACGCCGGTGCGCCATCGCGCCACCGACAAAATCGACAAAAATCCCGCCGAGCTTCGGCTCGTCGCGCTTGCGTAATTCGAGATGTGCTGTAGTCATTACCAGCGCCATCAGGTTGTCTTCATCATGTTCCAGCCCCCAGCGGGCCGCCAGAACAGATAAGGCGCCGTCTCCGGCGCCCGTTTCATCCACTAAGCAGATCTTCACGTAACAATCAGCCTTTGATCCCGTAATGCTCAAGCATCGCATCCAGCTGCGGCTCGCGGCCACGGAAGCGTTTGAACAGCTCCATAGGCTCTTCAGAACCGCCGCGGGTCAGGATGTTGTCAAGGAACGACTGGCCGGTTTCGCGGTTGAAGATCCCCTCTTCCTCGAAGCGAGAGAAGGCGTCCGCCGCCAGCACGTCGGCCCACAGGTAGCTGTAGTAGCCTGCGGCGTATCCGCCTGCGAAGATATGGCTGAACGCGTGCGGGAAGCGTCCCCAGGTTGGGCCTGGAATAACGGCGACCTGCTTTTTAATCTCGGCCAGCGTTTCGAGGATTTTCGCCCCCTGCTCCGGGCTGAACTCGGCATGCAGGCGGAAATCGAACAGGCCGAACTCCAGCTGACGCAGGATAAACATCGCCGCCTGGTAGTTTTTCGCCGCCAGCATTTTATCCAGCAACTCTTTAGGCAGCGGTTCGCCGGTCTCATAGTGGCCGGAGATAAACGCCAGCGCGTCCGGCTCCCAGCACCAGTTTTCCATAAACTGGCTTGGCAGCTCGACCGCATCCCATGGCACCCCGCTGATACCGGCGACGCCGGCGGTTTCGATGCGGGTCAGCATGTGGTGCAGGCCGTGACCGAACTCGTGGAACAGGGTGATCACTTCATCGTGGGTAAACAGCGCCGGTTTGCCGCTTACCGGACGGTTGAAGTTGCAGGTCAGATAGGCGACCGGTTTTTGCAGGGAACCGTCCGCTTTACGCATCTGGCCCACGCAGTCGTCCATCCACGCCCCGCCGCGTTTGTTTTCACGCGCGTAGAGATCGAGGTAGAAGCTGCCGCGCAGTTCGTTTTTCTCGTCATACAGTTCGAAGAAGCGCACGTCCGGATGCCAGACGTCAATATCAGTACGTTCTTTAGCGGTAATGCCGTAAATGCGTTTCACCACTTCAAACAGACCGTTGACGGCTTTGTTTTCCGGGAAGTACGGACGCAGCTGTTCGTCGCTGATGCTGTAGAGGTGCTGCTTCTGTTTTTCGCTGTAGTACGCGATATCCCACGGCTGAAGCTCGTCCACGCCAAACTCCGCTTTCGCAAAGGCGCGCAGCTGGGCCAGCTCTTTCTCACCCTGAGGACGGGCGCGTTTCGCCAGATCGGTCAGGAAGTCGAGCACCTGCTGCGGGTTCTCGGCCATTTTGGTGGCGAGGGATTTATCCGCGTAGCTGTCGAAGCCCAGCAGCTGTGCCAGCTCGTGGCGCAGGGCGAGGATTTCCGCCATCACCGGACTGTTATCCCATTTGCCCGCATTCGGCCCCTGATCGGAGGCGCGGGTGCTGTAGGCGCGGTACATCTCTTCACGCAGGGCCTGGTTGTCGCAGTAGGTCATCACCGGCAGATAGCTCGGGATATCCAGGGTTAACAGGAAGCCTTCCTGCTCTTTTGCTTCGGCCTGGGCTTTCGCCGCCGCCAGCGCGCTTTCCGGCATACCCGCCAGCTCGGCTTCGTCGGTAATCAGCTTCGTCCAGCCCATGGTAGCGTCAAGGACGTTGTTGCTGTACTGGTTGCCCAGTTCGGACAGGCGCGCAGCGATTTCGCCGTAGCGAACCTGCTTCTCTTTTGGCAGACCGATACCGGACAGTTCGAAATCACGCAGGGCGTTATCAACCGATTTTTTCTGCGCCGTGTTCAGTTCGGCATAATGGTCGCCGTCGCGCAGGTCGCGGTAGGCTTTGTACAGCCCTTCATGCTGGCCGACCCAGGTGCTGTACTCAGAGAGCAGCGGCAGGGTTTGTTCGTAGGCTTCACGCAGCTCCGGGCTGTTTTTCACCGAGTTCAGGTGGCTCACCGGGGAAAAGATACGCCCCAGCACGTCGTCCACTTCGGCCAGCGGCTGACACAGATTCTCCCAGGTGTACGGCGCGCCCTGCGCAACCACGCTTTCTACCGCCGCGCGGCAGTTTTCCAGCGACTGGGTAACGGCTGGAACCACATGCTCAGGGAGGATTTTAGAAAACGGTGGCAACGAAAAAGGCGTCAGTAATGGATTGGTCATAAACGCTGTCCTGTTGAAATAGATGAATGAAGCGCGCATCCGGCGCTGTGCATATTGTTCAGTAATGGGGTTAAGTGTAGAGGATTTCAATGCCGGACGTTGTCGAAAAGAGCCCGGTGGTGCTGCGCTTACCGGGCCTGCGGGTAATCTTTGCCGTTCTGCTGTAAACTGTGGCAAATCGTCAATTCAGCGGAATATCATTACCCATGCTCAGTTATCGCCACAGCTTCCACGCTGGCAACCATGCCGACGTCCTTAAACACACCATTCAGAGCCTGATCATCGAATCGCTCAAAGAGAAGGATAAACCGTTTCTCTATCTGGACACCCACGCGGGCGCGGGCCGTTATCAGCTGAGCGGCGAGCATGCCGAGCGTACCGGTGAATATCTGGAAGGGATTGCGCGTATCTGGCAGCAGGACGATCTGCCTGCCGAGCTGGAGCCGTACATCGGCGTGGTGAATCACTTCAACCGCAACGGCCAGCTGCGTTACTACCCGGGCTCTCCGCTGATTGCCCGCCAGCTGCTGCGCGAGCAGGACAGCCTCCAGCTGACCGAACTACACCCGAGCGATTTCCCGCTGCTGCGCTCTGAGTTTCAGAAAGATAACCGCGCCCGCGTGGACAAAGCCGACGGTTACCAGCAGTTGAAAGCCAAGCTGCCACCGGTTTCCCGTCGCGGCCTGGTGCTGATCGACCCGCCGTACGAAATCAAAACCGACTATCAGGCGGTGGTGACCGGCATCAATGAAGGTTACAAACGCTTTGCGACCGGAACCTATGCCCTGTGGTATCCGGTGGTGCTGCGCGCGCAGATTAAACGCATGATTAAGGATCTGGAAGCGACCGGCATTCGTAAAATCCTGCAAATTGAGCTGGCGGTGCGCCCCGACAGCGACCAGCGCGGCATGACCGCTTCCGGCATGATTGTGATAAACCCGCCGTGGAAACTGGAAGCGCAGATGAACAACGTGCTGCCGTGGCTGCACAAAACGCTGGTGCCTGCCGGAACAGGTCACGCCACCGTAAGCTGGATCGTGCCGGAGTAATTGCAGCCATCGGTGGAAACTATTGATTTCAGGTATACAATCGCGGCAATTCACGATTAAGGACAAAAACTATGACCAGGCATTATGACTACATCGCAATCGGCGGCGGCAGCGGCGGCATCGCCTCCATTAACCGTGCGGCCATGTACGGCCAGAAGTGTGCGCTGATTGAAGCCAAAGCGCTCGGCGGCACCTGCGTGAACGTCGGTTGTGTACCGAAGAAAGTGATGTGGCATGCCGCGCAAATCCGTGAAGCTATTCATATGTATGGCCCGGACTACGGTTTTGACACCACCATCAACCACTTCGACTGGGACAAGCTGATCGCCAGCCGTACCGCCTACATCGACCGTATTCATACCTCCTACGACAACGTGCTGGGCAAGAATAACGTTGACGTGATCCGCGGCTTTGCCCGTTTCGTGGATGCGAAAACGATCGAAGTGAACGGCGAGACGATCACTGCCGATCACATCCTGATCGCCACCGGCGGCCGTCCGAGCCACCCGAACATTCCGGGCGCGGAATACGGTATCGACTCCGACGGGTTCTTCGAGCTGCCAGCTCTGCCTGAGCGCGTGGCCATTGTGGGCGCAGGTTACATCGCGGTTGAGCTGGCTGGCGTGATTAACGGCCTGGGCGCAGAGGCGCACCTGTTCGTGCGTAAACACGCGCCGCTGCGCAGCTTCGACCCGCTGATCGTCGAGACGCTGGTTGAGGTGATGAACGCCGAAGGCCCAACGCTGCACACCAACGCCGTGCCAAAGGCGGTCGTTAAAAATGCAGACGGCAGCCTGACGCTGGAGCTGGAAGATGGCCGCAGCCAGACCGTTGACTGCCTGATCTGGGCGATTGGGCGTGAACCGGAAACCGACAACTTCAACCTGGCTGCAACTGGCGTGAAAACCAATGAAAAAGGGTATATCGTCGTTGATAAGTTCCAGAACACCAGTGTGCCGGGCATTTATGCCGTCGGGGATAACACCGGTGCCGTCGAACTGACGCCGGTTGCCGTTGCCGCAGGCCGTCGCCTCTCCGAGCGCCTGTTTAACAACAAGCCGGACGAGCACCTGGATTACAGCAACATCCCGACCGTGGTCTTTAGCCACCCGCCAATCGGCACCGTCGGCTTAACCGAACCGCAGGCGCGCGAGCAGTACGGCGATGACCAGGTGAAAGTGTACAAATCGGCGTTTACCGCAATGTATACCGCGGTCACCTCACACCGTCAGCCGTGCCGCATGAAGCTGGTCTGCGTGGGACCGGACGAGAAGATCGTCGGTATCCACGGCATTGGCTTCGGCATGGACGAGATCCTGCAAGGCTTCGCGGTGGCGCTGAAGATGGGCGCAACCAAGAAAGACTTCGATAACACCGTCGCGATCCACCCGACGGCGGCAGAAGAATTTGTGACCATGCGTTAAGCCTGATGCCCCTCCCCGGAGGGGCATTTTTCATTAACATTCACAAATCGTTGCAAAACGAATGCTCCGAAAATAGTGATCTACCGCACATATCCCCCCACATCTACCGAAGCGAATGTCTACGCTTATAGGACGCCCGGAAAAACCAGTCTTTGAGAACACATAACCGGAGGTCTTTATCACCATGTTCAACCAGAAACTACAGACTGCCGAGGAAATCGAGTTCGAACTTGCAGAAGAGCTGCGCTACGAAACCGATCCCTGTGAGTTAAAACTGGATGAGATGATCGAGGCAGAGCCGGAACCGGAAATGATTGAAGGGCTGCCGGCGTCCGATGCCCTCACGCCCGCAGACCGCTATCTTGAACTGTTTGAACACGTCCAGTCGTCGCGGCTGTTTGCGGACAGCAAAACCTTCCCCGACTGTGCGCCGAAAATGGATCCGCTGGATATCCTGATTCGCTACCGCAAGGTGCGTCGTCACCGTGATTTCGACCTGGCGCGCTTTGTGGAGAATCACTTCTGGCTGCCGGAGGACTACAGCAAAGAGTACGTCTCCGATCCCGGCTTCTCTCTGAAAGAACACATTGATAACCTGTGGCCGGTGCTGACGCGTGAGCCGCAGGATCACATCCCGTGGTCGTCGCTGCTGGCGCTGCCGCAGGCCTATATTGTGCCCGGCGGTCGCTTCAGCGAGACCTACTACTGGGACTCCTACTTCTCCATGCTGGGCCTGGCAGAAAGCGGTCGTAACGATCTGCTGAAATGTATGGCCGATAACTTCGCCTGGCTGATAGAGCGCTATGGCCATATCCCGAACGGCAACCGCACCTACTACCTCAGCCGCTCCCAGCCGCCGGTATTTGCACTGATGGTAGAGCTGTTTGAAGAGGACGGCGTGCGCGGGGCGAAGCGCTATCTTGAACACCTCAAGATGGAGTACGCCTTCTGGATGGACGGGGCAGAGTCGCTGCTGCTCAATCAGGCCTACCGCAGTGCGGTTCGCATGCCGGACGGCTCGCTGCTTAACCGTTACTGGGACGATCGCGATACGCCACGGGATGAGTCCTGGATTGAAGACGTTGAAACCGCCCGTCATTCGGGTCGTCCGCCGAACGAGGTGTATCGCGACCTGCGCGCCGGGGCAGCTTCCGGCTGGGATTACTCGTCCCGCTGGCTGCGCGATCCGGCGCGGCTGGCCAGCATCCGCACCACGCAATTTATCCCCATCGATTTGAACGCGTTCCTGTTCAAGCTGGAGAGCGCTATTGCCAATATCTCAGCATCGAAAGGGGATAAAGAGACCTCCGATCTGTTTCGTCAGAAAGCCAGCGACCGCCGCGCGGCGGTGAACCGCTATCTGTGGGATGACGAGAACGGCTGTTATCGCGATTACGACTGGCGGCGTGAAGCGCTGGCGCTCTTCTCTGCGGCCAGCCTTGTGCCGCTGTACGTGGGCATGGCGACGCATGAGCAGGCGGAGCGGCTGTCCGATGCCGTTAAAGCACGTCTGCTCACACCGGGCGGGATCCTCGCCACCGAATATGAAACAGGCGAGCAGTGGGATAAGCCGAACGGCTGGGCGCCGCTGCAATGGATGGCCATTCAGGGGTTCAAACAGTACGGCAACGACTCGCTGGGAGATGAGATCGCCTGGAGCTGGCTGCACACGGTGAACCATTACTATAAAACCCATCATAAGCTGATTGAGAAGTACCACATCGCCAGCAGCACGCCACGCGAAGGTGGCGGGGGGGAGTATCCGTTGCAGGATGGCTTCGGCTGGACCAATGGCGTGGTGCGGCGATTGATTGGGTTGTATGGAGAGCCCTGAGCCTCTCCCCTCAGGGGAGAGGGGGAAAAATAATCAGCGGATCACCTCATAAATGGCAGTCTGGATGGACTGCCATTTTTTTGTGGTGGTATCCGGCTGAGATTTAGCGCGGCGCGTGGCCATATCTGCATCATGCTGTTGGCGTTTCACTACCGCCGGAACGGTACAGAACGCTTTCAGGTACTGCTTGCGCATAGACGTCAGCGATTCGCCGTTCGCCATCGCATGGCTAAGCGTGTTAATAAAGCGTCGGCAGGGCTTTTGCTCTGTCATTTGCAGGCGGTAGCGCAGCATCACTTCCAGCACGTCGTCGTAGCCTGCCGACAACGCCTCTTCTGTCCATGACACTTTCCAGTCCATCCCGCCCTGCAAGAACAGGAGCGCCACGCGGGTATCGTTGCGGCTGATAGCTGAACGGAAGTTGTTTTCATCCCAGGTCACGCCCATACGCGTCAGCGTTTCTCGCGAGGAAGGCGTTTCGCGCATTTCCTGCACCGGCGCGGGAGATGCCGAACTGGCCACAGCCGGCTGGGGTTTACTGCTGGTTACCAGCCAGGCTCCCCCCACGATAATCGCGATAACCATCACGCCAACCGCTCCCCACAGCACGCCGGAAATCAGCTGTTCGCGCTGCTCGGGCGTTCGCGCGGCGCGCTGGGTCGGTTTTTCGATGCTGTCGCGCACTTCAAAAAGATCGCCACCCGTGGTGCGATCCATTTTCTGCGCTTTTTCCCAGAACGCGTGCAGCTCGCCCTCCTCCACCGCCATGAGTGCCGCCGGGTTAATGCGTGTCCGCCCTTCCTCAAACGCGCGCTGAACGGAGCGGGTTATCTGCGAGTAATAGCTGTCGAGCAGCTGGATTTGCGCCCCGCTTAACGGCTGCTGCACGGTGATGCTGTTGCGGATTTGACGGATATCTTCGAGGAAGGTTTGCAGCGTTTTGCGAGGCTCTACCAGCAGCGTCAGCATGTCCGGATCGTTAAACAGCGACGCGTAGTAGCGGCTAAATTCTTTTTTATCCACCAGCAACTGGGCCAGCTCGCTGAACAACATGCCGCTCAGCACATCGTTAATTTCACCGTTTTTCAGCCAGCGACGTACGCGATCGGCGTTAAACAAGGTCTTAAGATGATTATTTAGCCGCGTCGGATCGGGCCACGCCTGCTGTATCAGCTCTTTTATCATCAGCTCGATGGCTCGCACCTGTTTCTGCGCCCGGAGCTGGCTCTCCTGCTCTGGCGCCATCCCGGTATCGTAGGTCAGGAGGGGCTGTTGCAAACGCAGATATTCAAGGGCGGTTACAAAGCGCATCGCCGCAATCAGCTGGTTTTCGCTGACGTCCTGCCCGCTTTCATACTGGGGGACGCGCTGCTGAAGCAAGCGTAATTGCAGCGTAAAGGCCGTCATTTCCGCATCATTCAGGTTCAGCTTCCTGGCAACGGCGCCCCACCCGCCAAGCCCCAGGCGAGCGCTGTCCAGCTGTTCCAGAAACCAGCGTGGATCTTTGCCTTCACTAACAGGTACATTCAACAGAAGTAAGATTTCGACAGACGCCTGACGGATCGCCGCCAGGCAGTGTTCAAACTGCTCGCGGGTATGATGCGATGAGCTCATCATCTTTGTTTTCCTTGAGAGACAACAAATACCGCTAAAGCGGCATTAAAGGTGATTTTTCTTTTTATTTATACGAGGTTAAACATACCTGACTTTCTGTTGAAATAAAGTGACAACCCTATAATCATTTACGATGTCTCAGGAGAATCTGAATGCCCGCCCTTACGACCGCACGCCTCACCTGCTCGCCGCTTCAGGAGCAAGACTGGTCCTTTTTTCTGTCGCTTCAACAAAATCCTGACGTGATGCGTTTTGTCGCCGAGGCGCGTAGCGAGGCGGACATTCGGGAAGCCTTTGATTCTCGACTGTTGCCGTGGACGCCCGGCAGCGCACACTGGCTCTGCCTTGTGGTGCGTGATACGGCCAGCCAGACGCCGCTGGGCGTGACCGGCTATGTACACCGGGAGGCAGATTGTGCCGAAGTTGGTTTTCTCTTTGCGCCTTTTGCCCAGGGGAAAGGTTATGGCTTCGAATCGCTGCGGGCCGTGTGTGATTTCGCGTTGACTCAGGGCAATATTCGCCGGCTCACCGCCACCGTTACCGCGGGAAATATCGCCTCAAGGCGGCTGCTGGAAAAAACAGGTTTTCAACTGGAAGGTGAGTTGCGCGAGAGTTATTTCATTTCAGGGCAATGGCATAACGACTGGCTGTTCGGTTTATTGAAAAAGGAATACCCGTTCAGTAAAACCTGATCAACAGCCATTTGGCGGATATTCCCCGGACGTCGTTTCCTCTATAGTCGCGCCATTAAGAGGAAACGCTTATGACGGGTTATGCAATGCAGATAACGTCTGCTGCAATCGCATTAATTAAAAAGCAGCAGGGACTTTCCCTGGAAAAATACCGTGACGAAAAGGGAATATGGGTTATAGGTTACGGTCACGTGATTCGCCAGTGGGAAAAATTTAACGGCCTCATTACGCCGGCTGAGGCGGAATATTTGCTTTTCAATGATATTCAGTTATGTGAGACGCTGCTGCGGGAAACGAACCGACGCCCGTTAACCCAACAGCAGCATGATGCCCTGGTTTTAACTCTCTTCAGTTTTGGGGAAGACACCACTCTGCCAGAGAAGATCCTTCAGGCTGTCGCCCGGGTATAGTACATCGCGGCCTGCGTCCGGTTTTTGACGTCAAGACGGCGAAAAAGCGTTTCAAGATGTGCTTTTACCGTTGCCGCACTGATGTTGAGATTACGCCCAATTTCTTTGTTCGACTCTCCGGCCGCCAGTAACTTCAACACCTCACGCTGGCGCTCGCTTAACAATGACAGCTCATCATGAGAGGAGTGCTGCTTCAACCACTCGCCGGGAAAACAGACCATCCCTCGCAATACCGAATCCAGCACTGCGGAAAAGCGTTCGGGATTCGCATTGCGGGGGATTATCGCCACCACGTTGCGCTGGAGCATTTGCTCAACCCAGCGAGGCTCTTTTTTCGTTAATACCAACACCACGCGCGCCGCTGGAAAACGATCCGTAATCTCTTCCAGTAAAGCCACACCATTATCATGAATTAAATATCCATCTATCATGACGATAGCGGAGGGTGACGCGGATAATTGCGCCCATAATTCACCCGTCTGACGAGTACCAGTCAACTCTATTTCCGGAATTAACTTCTGCAAACTGCACATCGCTCCATGAATAAATAATGACTGCCTGTCAAACATGATTACTCGCATCGTTTTACCCCTCTGAGAATAGCGAAGGGGGATTCTACAGAGGCATTTTTTAAGAAAAAACTCAATGAACGGAGAGGTTACAATTCAACCAGCTATCTTTATATCTTCCCGCATTTAGACATACCTGAATTAAGGATTTTCTTAAGAGGGTTTCCTCCCCTTAAGACCGAACATTACAGGAACATACCGCCTGAGACTTCAATACGTTGCGCATTCATCCAGCCCAGTTTGTCGCTGAGCAGAGCCGCAATGGCGTCACCAATATCATCGGGCAGGCCCACGCGTCCCAGCGCAGTTTGCGACGCCAGCAGCTGGTTAAGCTCCGCATTATCCCGCACGCGTCCGCCGCCAAAGTCGGTTTCAATGGCGCCAGGCGCGATGATATTGACGGAAATACCGCGCGCGCCCAGCTCTTTTGCCTGATAGCGGGTCAGCACTTCCATCGCCCCTTTCATGGCAGCGTAGGTGCCTGAGCCTGGCTGAGTAAAACGGGCCAGTCCGCTGGAGACGTTCAGGATCCGCCCCCCGTCTTTAATTAACGGCAGCAGTTGCTGCGTGATGAAAAACGGACCTTTGAAATGAACGTTCACCGCATCGTCAAACTGCGCCTCCGTCGTCTCGGTAAAGAGGGCGTACAAGCCTGTACCGGCGTTGTTCACTAAATAGTCAAAGGCGTCACGTTGCCAGACGTGCTGAAGGGTGTCCTTCACCTGTTGAGCAAAACGCGGAAAAGTTGCCGTATCGCCGACGTTAAGCTGCAATGCGGCCGCTTTTCCGCCTTTTGCCTCTATTTCGCGCACAACTTCATGCGCCTCCTGCTGGCTGCTGTTCCAGGTCAGGATGATGCCTGTCCCTTCCGCAGCCAGCTTCAGAACGGCGTTTTTACCCAGGCCGCGGCTACCGCCAGTCACTAATGCAATACGTTCACGCATAATTCACCTCGTTTCGTCTGTGATGATGATTGAGAAAGAGCTTATTAGATGGTAGAAAATCAATAAATACTCCCTCTAACGCTTCACTGTTTCATTCATAACAACAATGACTAACATCTATGGATAAAATACACGCAATGCAGCTTTTCCTTCGCGTCGCGGAACTGGAGAGTTTTTCCCGCGCGGCGGAGACGCTAAGCCTGCCGAAAGGGAGCGTATCGCGGCAGATCCAGGCCCTGGAAAACGCGCTGGGTACGCAGCTGCTGCACCGCACTACCCGCCGCGTCAGCCTGACGCAGGACGGCATGGTTTATTATGAACGTGCAAAAGATCTGCTGATGAATCTGGACGAGCTGGACGGCATGTTCCTGCACGACCCCTCCTCCATCAGCGGTCGGCTACGCGTGGATATGCCCGTTGCCATTGCGCGAAATGTCGTCATTCCAAAACTGCCTGCCTTTTTACAGCAGTACCCCGGCATTGAGCTGGAGCTGAGCAGCAGCGACCGCCTGGTGGACGTCATCCGCGAAGGATTTGACTGCGTGGTGCGCGTGGGTAACCTGAAGGACTCCGGGCTTATCGCCCGTCCGCTTGGGAAGCTTTCGGTGATTAACTGCGCCAGCCCGGACTATCTGACGCGATTCGGCTACCCTGAGACGCTGGACGATTTGGCCTCACACGCCCTCATTCACTACTCCGCCACGCTGGGCACCCGCCCGCTGGGTTTTGAGTATTTCAACGGCAGCGCAACCCAGTGGGTGAAAACGGGAGGCGTACTGACGGTCAACAGCACGGAAACCTACCAGGCCGCCTGTCTCGCCGGGCTTGGCATTATTCAGGTCCCGCGCGTCGGAGTGCGTGATGCCCTGCGCACGAAAAAACTCGTGGAGATCCTGCCGCAGTACCGGGCTGAACCGATGCCCGTCTCCCTCATTTATCCCCACCGCCGTAACCTCTCCCGCCGGGTACATGTGTTTATGGCGTGGCTTACCGAACTCACAAAAAGTTACGTGGACTAGTCACAAGCTATAATTCAGTAACATCCAGCTCAACGAAAAGGAAAATGCGCGTGACGCCGGAAAATAACCCGCAACGACCGACTCAACATTTAGATTATGAACCCATCAAAAAGATGGATAACGAACCTGAAGCGCCGAAAGAGCCTGGAACGGCCAGCAAAGCGCTGGGCACCGTTACCGGTATAGCTGAAAAAATTCAGCAGATACCCGCGATTGCCCACCTGATACGCGCCGCTGAGCGCTTCAATGACCGCATGGGAAATCAGTTCGGCGCGGCGATCACCTACTTCTCTTTCCTGTCGATGATCCCCATCCTGATGGTGTCGTTTGCCGCCGCCGGTTTTGTGCTGGCGTCTCACCCGACGCTATTGCAGGACATCTTCAATAAGATCCTGAACAACGTTAGCGACCAGACACTCGCCACGACGCTTAAAAGCACCATCAATACCGCCGTGCAGCAGCGTACCACCGTGGGTATCGTCGGGTTGCTCATTGCGCTCTACTCCGGGGTGAACTGGATGGGCAACCTGCGTGAGGCCATTCGCGCCCAGTCGCGTGACGTCTGGGAGCGTACGCCGCAGGACCAGGAGAAGATATGGGTGAAGTATCTGCGCGACTTTATTTCACTGATTGGGCTGCTGGTGGCGCTGGTCATCACGCTCTCTATCACCTCGGTCGCCGGTTCCGCGCAGCAGATGATTATCTCCGCGCTGTATCTGGATTACATTGAATGGCTGAAGCCAGCCTGGCGCGGTATAGGGCTTGCCATCTCCATCTTTGCTAACTACCTGCTGTTCTTCTGGATCTTCTGGCGTTTGCCCCGCCATCGCCCGCGCAAGAAGGCGCTGATCCGTGGGACGTTGATTGCCGCTATTGGTTTTGAGGTGATCAAAATTGTGATGACCTATACGCTGCCGTCGCTGGTGAAGTCTCCCTCTGGCGCGGCCTTTGGTTCAGTGCTGGGGCTGATGGCCTTCTTCTATTTCTTCGCGCGCCTGACGCTGTTCTGCGCCGCGTGGATCGCCACCGCAGAGTATAAAGACGACCCGCGCATGCCGGGAAAAACCCACCACTGATGTTCTGTCGGGCTGATATTTCAGCCCGATTCACCATTTCAGCATATAAATCCAGATCGTAACTTTTATTTAACTCAAAACCAGTTTTAATGACTGATATTTAAAATTTGTGAAGCATTTCATGGAAGTTTTTTCGCTGGCCTGAAAATTATCCGCTTTTTGTTGATTTTATGACCACGTCACGCTTTTGTTACAGATTGAAATGTCGCTGTTGCTGTGACTAATATGGCCCTTCGTTCGTCCAAAAATAAGAAAATATTATGCAAGCAACAGCCACCACACTTAACGAAGGGGCGGAACACGTTCCGGTCAATTCCCGTAATAAAGTCGTCGTCGCATCGCTGATTGGCACCGCCATTGAGTTCTTCGACTTTTACATTTATGCCACCGCTGCGGTCATTGTCTTTCCGCATATTTTCTTCCCACAGGGCGACCCAACGGCAGCCACGCTACAGTCTTTAGCCACCTTTGCTATCGCCTTCGTTGCGCGTCCGATTGGTTCAGCGGTCTTTGGGCATTTTGGCGATCGCGTTGGCCGTAAAGTGACGCTGGTTGCCTCGCTGCTGACCATGGGGATCTCTACGGTTGCCATCGGCCTGCTGCCGACCTATGAAACTATCGGCATTCTGGCGCCCGTGCTGCTGGCGTTGGCGCGCTTTGGTCAGGGTTTAGGCCTGGGCGGGGAATGGGGCGGCGCGGCGCTGCTGGCGACCGAAAACGCCCCGGCGCGCAAGCGTGCCCTGTATGGCTCTTTCCCGCAGCTGGGCGCACCGATTGGCTTCTTCTTTGCTAACGGCACCTTCCTGCTCCTCTCCTGGCTGCTGACCGATGAACAGTTCATGAGCTGGGGCTGGCGTATTCCGTTCGTCTTCTCTGCCGTGCTGGTGCTGATTGGCCTTTACGTGCGCGTGTCACTGCACGAAACGCCGGTCTTCGCGAAAATCGCCGCGGCGAAAAAGCAGGTTAAAGTTCCGCTGGGCACGCTGCTGACCAAACACATCCGCGTAACCGTGCTGGGCACGTTCATTATGCTGGCGACCTATACGCTGTTCTACATCATGACCGTTTACTCCATGACCTACAGCACCGCCGCCGTACCGGTCGGGCTGGGCCTGCCGCGTAACGAAGTGCTGTGGATGCTGATGATGGCGGTTATTGGATTTGGCGTGATGGTGCCCATCGCGGGCCTGCTGGCGGATAAATTTGGCCGTCGTTCAAGCATGATCGTCATCACCTCGCTGATCATCCTGTTCGCGCTGTTTGTCTTCCCGCCGCTGCTGGGTTCAGGTAGCCCTGCGCTGGTGATGGCGTATCTGCTGATTGGCCTGAGCCTGATGGGACTGACCTTTGGCCCGATGGGCGCGCTGCTACCGGAGCTGTTCCCGACTGAAGTGCGTTATACCGGCGCGTCGTTCTCCTATAACGTTTCGTCTATTCTGGGCGCCTCGGTCGCCCCGTATATCGCCACCTGGCTTCAGGCAAACTATGGCCTGTTCTATGTGGGCGTCTATCTGGCGGCAATGGCAGCGCTGACGCTGATTGCGCTGCTGCTGACGCACGAAACTAAACATCAGTCACTGTAAGATGATGCCGGGTGGCGGCTACGCCACCCGGCAAGAACGGGCCACACCTTACTTCTTCATCTGCGACAAAATCGTCCGACACTGATTCGCTTCGCCTTCTGACGGCGAAATCAACGCCAGCAGCGCCGCCGCAGGGGTGACCAGCGTGGCGAGTGCGGCGGCAACTGCACCGCGCGCAATCAGCGGCCCGGCCTTCACGCCCGCCTGCGGCTCTTTGAAGGTCCCGCGCACGTAGAGCGGTGAACGCAGGGTAATGATACGAATACCTTTACTTTCCGGATCGATGGTTAAATCCAGCTGCTCGGACGCCATGCTGGCGGTGCCGGTGATGTTGATAACCGCGTTTTCCGTGTCGAAGGCGAAGATCTGCGGACGCGCCACGCCGTTGACCAGATCCACGTTTGCCGCCGCGCAATTCACGCGCACTTCGTCGTCACCGAAGATTTGCCCGATGATAAAGTTCCCGACGTTCAGCCCCAGGATCTCCATCAGGTTACGGCTCACCAGACCGTCGTTCATCAGCAGCTTCAGGTTGCCGTTTCCGCTGCCCAGCAGCGCCGCCACGGAGTTGCCCGTGCCGCGAATGTCCGCGTCGCCGTTCATCTCACCGAGGGTCTTCTGCATCAGCTCCACGTCCGGCATCAGCTCTTTCAGCTTCAGCCGGCGCGCCTGGATCTCTGCCCGTCCCTGCATCGGCTTCTTATCCCCCTCCAGGTGGATATTCGACGAAATGGTTCCGCCCGCCATGCCAAACTTCAGCGGTTGCAGGCGCAGGTCGGCGTTTTTCAGGATGATATGAGTCGAGAGATTGCTCAACGGCAGCGTGCTGCCATGCTCAATTTTACGTCCTTTGAAGCGCACGTCCGCATCCATCACGTCCCACTTGTCCGTTTCGAAGCGGTCATAGGGCAATACTTTGCCCGCAGGCTGGACGTCCTTTTTGACCTCTTTTGACTTCGTACCTTTACCCGAATCTACGCCAATCAGCGGCCCAAGATCGGCCAGACGCAGCTGGCGGGATTCAACGTCACCCTCCAGTTTCGGGCGTGGTTTTCCGGTGGTGTAGGTCAGCGTACCGTGAATATCGCTATCGCCGATGCGGCCGTTGAACCCCCGGTAGTCAAAGACGGACGATTTTTCAGCGTCGATTTTTGCGACCAGACGCCCGTCCGTTTCAAATGGCGGGGTATCCGGCAGCAGCACGCCGGTGAGATCGTACAGTTCACCCAGCGAATCGCCGGCAAACTTAAGCTGGAGATCGACGCCGCCCATGTTCATCGGGTCGTTAACCGTGCCCACGAACGCCACGCGGGTATTGCCCGAGCGGAAATCCGCCTGCACCGGGAATGGCGTGCCCTCGCTCCTGAGCGCCAGCATGCCGCCGATTTTGCCTTTGCCGGTGAGCGGCTGGCCGTTGTAGCGCCCTTTCGCCGTCAGGCCAAAGACGTAATCGCCCGCTTTGCTGTCATCGCCTTTGGCTTTACTGCCCGTCACTTCGCTAAACGGCAGCGGCTTGCCCAGCGGATCGACGAGGATCTCCACGTCGGCTTTACTCACCTTATCGTCAATGGCGATCCGCCCGCGATCGAACAGAATATTGTCGAGGCGGAAAGACCACGAAGAGGGCTGCGCATTCGGATCTTTATCGTCGCTGCCGGCGAGATCGAACGTCCAGTTGTTGTTTTTCTCAGACAGGCGAATCAGCCGCGCGTCGGGCTGCTGAAGTTTGATCCACGGCAGATAGACCGTTTTCGTTAACAGAGCTAACGGCGCCAGCGTGGCTTCCACGCGCGGCAGGTGGATCATGGTCACTTCGGGGATATCGGGCGGGTTGCCAAGCATAATGTCGTCGGCATGGACGTGCGGCCAGGGCACCCAGCTTCGCCAGCCGGTTTCCTCTTTCTGGCGCTCCCACACGACGCCCAAATCGCCACGTATTGCGAAGGGGCGGTTTAGCTCGGCTGAGACTTTCTGGTTGATGGTCGGTTTGAGGCGGTTCCAGTCAAACGTGGCGATAATGATGATTAAGACCACGATCAGCAACACGAAAATCCCTGCTGTCCAGGAAATCACCCTGGTTGTTTTTGTCATTGTTGTCCCCTTTCCTGATGAACTTGCCTATAAAACTATAGTTCAGACAAAGGGAAGCGGGCATATCAGAGCGTGGTTATCACCTTTTCCAGGGTATCCATAGGGACAGGACGAGAGAGGAAATAACCCTGTGCCGCGGCTGCCGGGGAATTTTGCACATCGCGCCACTCTTCCAGCGTTTCCACGCCTTCCACAATGACGCCCTGGCAATAGCGGTTCATCAGTTGCAGGAGCATCGTAAACAGGTTCCGTCCCTCCGACGTCTGGCGCAGCATAATAAACAGATCGCGGGCCACTTTGATGTAGTCATAACGCACTTCGCTCAGGGCGGAGAAGTTCGCCATGCCGGTACCGAAGTCATCCAGCCACAGCGGGCCAAATTCACACATCGAGGCAAACGAGGAGTCCTGCGGCAGACGCACGTGCTCCACCAGTTCGAAGCGCATCCACGGCAGGGTGGCAATCAGCGCCTGCAACGTCGCATTCTGACGTAACGCCATCAGAGTTGGGCCATCCACGTTCACCGACGCCAGAATACCGTGCTGCTCGAAGAAGGCCTGCTTCGTCGCCAGCATTCTCAGTTGCTCTTCCAGCACGTCGATGCGCTGACGCACAGCAACCTCCGCAAAATAGCGGTCCGGCGCGATACGCTGTGAAGGATTCGACGGATGAGTGACGATCGTTAATACCTCAATCGCCATTAATCGACCGTCTGTACGGTAGATGGGCTGATAGGTATACGCTCGCTCGCATTGCAGCCAGTAGCGATGCTCCTGCAAGTTCTCAATACTTGCCTCAGGCGTAGTGCTCAGCCGCTGGATAACCTGCTCTGACTTCATTTCGGATGTCCTGTTGTATGGGATAGCCTTTCTGGACTCGTCACTGAGTTATCGGCCCGCCAGGTGAGAACTTTATGTTCAATTCACCGGGAAAATGAAATTAAGATGACAGAAATATGCCGGAACACGCGCTGGCTCAAAAAAAATAATGGAACGTCGTTTTAATATGGTTGACCGTAAAAAACACACAGCGCACACTACCTTTAATTACTCTGTTCAGGTTCACGACTATGTCTAAGAAAATTGCCGTGATTGGCGAATGCATGATTGAGCTGTCCCAGAAAGGCGCGGAAGTGAGCCGCGGTTTTGGCGGCGATACATTGAACACCTCCGTTTACATTGCCCGTCAGGTCGCCCCCGACGCGCTGAGCGTGGATTACGTTACTGCGCTCGGCACGGACAGCTTTAGCCAGCAGATGCTGGAAGCCTGGCAGGGTGAAAATGTTGGGACGTCGCTGATCCAGCGGATGGAAAACCGCCTGCCGGGTCTGTACTACATCGAAACCGACAGTACCGGCGAGCGCACCTTCTACTACTGGCGTAATGAAGCGGCTGCCAAATTCTGGCTGGAAAGCGATGCCGCCGCCGCGATTTGTGAAGAGCTGGCGACCTTTGATTACCTCTACCTGAGCGGGATTAGCCTGGCGATCCTGAGCCAGCAGAGCCGTGAAAAGCTGCTGTCACTGCTGCGCGAATGCCGCGCCAACGGCGGCAAAGTGATTTTCGATAACAACTACCGTCCGCGCCTCTGGGCCAGCCGTGAAGAGACGCAGCAGGTGTACCAGCAGATGCTGGAATGCACCGATATCGCCTTCCTGACGCTGGATGATGAAGATGCCCTGTGGGGTGAAAAACCGGTTAATGAGGTCATCGCCCGGACGCAGGCCGCTGGGGTCAGTGAAGTGGTGATTAAGCGCGGGGCGGAGTCGTGCCTGGTGGCGGTGGCGGGTGAAGCCGTGACAGAGGTTCCGGCGGTAAAGCTGGCGAAAGAGAAAGTGATTGATACCACTGCGGCCGGCGATTCTTTCAGCGCGGGCTATCTGGCGGTACGTCTGACCGGCGGTACACCGGAAGCGGCAGCGCAGCGCGGTCACCTGACGGCCAGCACGGTGATTCAGTATCGCGGAGCGATTATTCCACGCGAGGCGATGCCTGATTAAGAATGGTACGGGCTGATGCCCTCACCCTAACCCTCTCCCACAAGGAGAGGGCACTCAGGGCCTTACTGACCCTGAGGAATATCGCTCGCGTCCTGGTGCAAATCATCGGCCGCCGCCTGTACTGGCTGCGGCGCCGTCGCCATAATGGCGTTCCAGGTGGCCTTCAACTCTTTCATGTCATATTCCGGCTCGCCTTTCGGCTGTAACAGAATCAACGCCATATCCTGAGACAGCTGCTGACGCAGATCCTGATTCAGCATCTCCACGGTCAGACCGTTCAGGAAATCCTGACGCAGCTTCTGATACTGCTCCGGCGCGATATCCACGACCTGATTCTGCAAGGAACGAATGCGCTGGCTGATTAAGATATCGGTATCGGCGCGGGCATAGGTGGCGAACAGTTTCTGCAATTCGAGGGATTTCTGCGCAACCAGCGCGTTAAACTCCTCTTCAGACAGGCCCTCTTTACGCACTTTAGCCAGCTCTTTTGCCACCACGCCGAGATTCGCGTTCAGCTTATCGCTGGGCGATTCCACGTTAATGGCGCACTGCGCGCGCTGGAACAGCACGCGGCAGTCAAAGCCCAGACCAATGTCTTTTACGTTGTTCTTGCTGAGCGTCTGCTGAACGTGCCAGAACAGCGCTTCACGCGCGAGATCCGCACGCCAGTAACGCAACAGCGCAGAAGACTCGCGAATCGGCTGCCAGGCGGTATCCCACATCATTGAAAGACGATCCTGACGTACGGTATCCGTCATGATGCTGACCGTCTCAGGACGCAGCGGGGACAATGTAGGAACAGGGGCTGGCGTTTCACGCTTCCCTTTCAGATCGCCAAAGGCTTTGTTGATTTGCTCTATCACCGCGCGGCTGTCCACGTTGCCCACCACAATGAGGGTCATGGCGTCCGGGGTGTACCACTGCTGATAGAAAGATTTCACCTGCTGTGCGTCAACCGGCTGTTTCAGCGGCTCTGCCGGGTCATGACCAAGCAGCGTTGATCCTTTCAGGCGGTAGCGCCACCAGCCTTCTTTGGTATCCGTCGGCCAGGTCGCCACCATGTCGCTGTTGCTCAACGCATAGTTTACGGTCTCAGGCGTAATCGCCAGTTTGCCGGTCGCATCGGAAAGATAGGTAAGCGCTTCTTTAAGCAGATCGTTACGGTTGTTGGGCAGGCTCAGGTTAAACATGGTGTAATCATAGGAGACCACAGCCGGGGGAAGCGGGCGTTTTGGATCGATGGCCTGTTGCCATAAAGAACGCACCTGAACCGCCTGCAAACTGCCGCTCTGGGTGAGCGCCAGTCGAGGAATAAAATGGCTTAAGCCGGTCTGCTGGGTGCTTTCTGTGAGGGAGCCGGTATTCACAGCCAGACGAATTTCAATGCGATCGCTCGGACGTTGCGGAGTGGATAATACCTGCCACTGGAAACCGTTCGCCAGTGTTCCCTGTTGCCAGGCCGGGTCTGGCTGGAGCGCATCTGCCTGCACATAACTGGCTGCTGCCATCATCAGCAAACCGCCGGTTAAGAGTCGAATTTTTGTGCCCTGCATGTGAACCCCTGATCAACATTCCTGGTTAAAGAGAGTGTCTCGCGACGTGAGCACTCAAAGATGACGATGAAAACCTTCCGATTAGACAGCGTGTTCGGCTAAACGTCACGGGCGGAAGTGAAATATACCTCAAAAAAATCTTGTCGAATTATGACAGGTATGAACGGTTATTATGCGCAGGTGCCCGCATCCCCACAAGGGAATACGGGCATTTATGAGGGATTAAGAGGATAAACCGGGGGTTTTGTCCTCAGATGGGCGGTTATTCAGCGTATCGTTAAGTTTCTTGTGATCCAGCTCTTTCACCCACTTCGCTACGACGACCGTCGCCACGCCATTACCGATCAGGTTGGTTAACGCGCGGGCTTCAGACATAAAGCGGTCAATACCGAGGATCAGGGCGAGGCCCGCCACCGGCAGATGACCCACCGCTGAAATGGTCGCCGCCAGCACGATAAATCCGCTGCCCGTGACGCCCGCCGCCCCTTTTGAGGAGAGCAGGAGCACCACCAGCAGCGTGATCTGATGGAAGATATCCATGTGGCTGTTGGTGGCCTGGGCAATAAAGACCGCCGCCATCGTCAGGTATATCGAGGTGCCGTCGAGGTTAAAGGAGTAGCCCGTCGGAATAACCAGCCCCACCACGGACTTACGGCAGCCCAGCTTTTCCATTTTATCGAGCATGCGCGGCAGCGCGGATTCAGAAGAGGATGTGCCGAGCACGATCAGCAGCTCTTCACGGATGTAACGGATAAATTTGAAGATGCTGAAGCCGGTCGCACGGGCAATGGAGCCGAGCACCACTACCACAAACAGAATACAGGTGATGTAGAAGCAGATAATCAGCTGGCCAAGCTGTACCAGCGTGCCGACGCCGTATTTACCAATGGTAAACGCCATCGCGCCGAAGGCACCAATCGGGGCCAGACGCATGATCATGTTGATGATGCCGAAGATAACCTGCGAGAAGCTTTCAATGACGTTGAAAATCAGCTGGCCTTTGCTGCCCAGACGGTGCAGGGCAAAGCCAAACAGCACGGCAAACAGCAGTACCTGAAGGATGTTACCGCTGGCGAACGCGCCGATTACGCTGCTCGGGATCACGTCCAGCAGGAAGGCCACAATCCCCTGATCTTTCGCCTGTTCAGCGTAAACCGCCACCGCTTTCGCATCCAGCGTGGCCGGGTCAACGTTCATGCCCGCGCCGGGCTGCACCACGTTGACGATAATCAGGCCGATAATCAGCGCGATAGTACTGACAATCTCAAAGTACAGCAGGGCAACCGCTCCCGTACGGCCGACCGCCTTCATGCTTTCCATGCCAGCGATACCGGTCACTACGGTACAGAAGATGACCGGCGCGATGATCATTTTGATGAGCTTAACGAACGCGTCGCCAAGCGGTTTCATTTGCGCGCCCAGTTCCGGGTAGTAGTGACCGAGCAGAATACCGATGGCGATGGCTGTCAGGACCTGGAAGTAAAGACTTTTGAAGAGTGAGGTTTTCATAGGGTGTCCCTGGGAAGAAAAACTACAGGCTTTGTAAGGTTATGGTTAACCTGCGGCTTTAAAATAACACCCACATAACAGGACAGAAATAAACGAGGTTCAAATTTGAAACACAAATGTTAAGAACTTTGAGCTGGCTCGCACAAGCCAGCAACAAAATTACACTTTTGCGTTATTGCCAGCAGCGGAGAGATAGCGTTGCTCAAAGGTATCCGACGGCACGGCGCGGTCAAAAAGGAAGCCCTGACCGCTCTCCACGCCCGCCGCAGCCAGCCACTCGCGCTGGGCGTCGTTTTCAATTCCCTCGGCAATCACGTGCAGATTCAGGCTGTGCGCCATCTGAATAATGGCCTGTACCATACTGCAATCCTCCGGCAGCCCCTCAACAAAGGTTTTGTCGATTTTCAGGACGTCCACCGGCAGGGTTTTCATGTGATGGAGCTGGCGCAGGCCGGAATACCCCATACCAAAATCGTCCAGCGCAATGCGGACCCCGGCGTTACGCAGCGGTTTCAGAATGGCGACAGCGTCGTCAGGATTGTCGATACAACGGCTCTCGGTGACTTCCAGTATCAGCGTGTCGGGCTGGATGCGGTAGCGATGGATCAGCGCAAGCGTCTCCGACACCATGGTCGGGTGCATCAGCTGTAGCGCTGAGAGATTCACCGACAGCGGCAGCGTAATGCCTTGCTCCTGCCAGGCCGCAAGCTGGCGGCACGACTCTTCCAGCACCCAGTACCCGACGGTGACCATCAGGCCGCAGGACTCAATACGTTCGATCATCCCCTCAGGCAGCTCCCACGTGCCGTCCGGCTGCTGCATGCGCAGCAACGCTTCGGCGCTGGTCACTTCACCCGTGCGCAAATTCACCTGCGGCTGTAGCCAGAGCGCAAACTGGCGATTGTCCATCGCCGTCAGAATGTCGCTCTCTTCCGTCAGGCGCTGCTGGGCTTTTTCCATCTGCTCCGGGTCAAAGAACTGGATCTGGTTTTTCCCTTTCCGGCGCGCGGTGAACGCTGCCGAGAAAGCACGTCGGTAAAGCTGCTCGGCGGTCAGGCCACCGTAGTACATCGCAATCCCGATGCTCGCGCTCGGACGAAGCTGGATACCCTGAATGGGCAGCCGTTCATTAATGACAGTGAGTACTTGCTGACCTAGCGTAATGGCGTGCCACGGCTCTTTTACGCCGTGCGCGATCACCACCAGGTCATAGCCGCTGACCTGGGTGAGCACCATGCGCGGTGCCAGAACAGATTTCACCTTTTCCACCAGCGTCAGGAGCAGCATCTCGCGCTGGCTCTCTTTCAGCACGCCCGTCGTGTCCTGCAAGGTTTCGCAGGCGATCACCATCAGCGCGGTGGGCTGCTGGCGGGCGACGGTCTGCTCCAGCAGGGCCATTAAAAACGCTTTGTTTGGCAGTTCGGAAACCGGAAAACGGGTGGCATTGTTACTGATCTCTTCCTGCTGACGCAGGACACGCTGCTGGTTGATATTGTAACTCCGGACCAGCATGCCGATTTCATCGTCGTGATGAAGGCGCGGCAACGGTAACTGATGCCCCATGTGCTCCTGCGGAGAGAGGTCGTTCAGCTCCCGCGCGATGCGGCGCAACGGATGGACAATTAACCGGTTGATGCACCACGTCAGCGCCACGCTCAATATTAAGGTCAAGAGTAAGTAAGTGGTTACCAACGTAGCAACCCAGCTCATGACGAATTTATACATGCGGTACGAGTCCGCCTGTAGCACCAGGTAAGCCAGCGGCTGCGGGTTAGCCGGTCTTTCCAGGGAATAAAGAGGCAGCGAAATCTGCACCGGCAGTTCAAACAGGCGCATCACCATCATCGGGACGGGACGCTCCGGGATAAAGCTCATCCGCAGCGCCTGAAACTGGTTCGGCAGCACGACGTCGGCGCGGCTCACGATACCGGCAGGCTGGATGCGCTTCAGAATGGATTCCGCCTCGGGGATATCCCCTTTCAGGATCGAGGCCGACAGAGGTTCCCGCACCGAGCGGGCAATACTTTCCAGTTGCGAAGCCGTGTTATAGCGGTTCTGCTGTACGGAATGAAACAGCAAAATGACGCAGAAGATGAAGACAAACAGCATTGTGACGGCAGATACCATCGCCATCTGTTTGATCGTTAAGGAACGGCTGACACGCAAAATGACTCTCCACAAAACTCGAAGCGCAGGGCGCACCAGGGTGTAAACCTGGTGCGCCCGAGTATACCCGATAGCTGCACTTTTAAGAGAGACTTACAATTAGATTAAGCAAAAATCCGATCACCAGTCTGCATAAGGCACCAGCGGTTCCGGCGGTAAGTCCATATCACCCTGCCAGCCTGCGGCAGAATACCGAACATAGAGCAGCGCATGACTCGGGGTATAGTCTTTCGCTTCCTGAATATCAACGCCCAGACCGACAAACCAGTTGGACGTCACGCGGCGTTCAACAATCGCCCTTGCGGTATAACCCGTCCCTGACGAGCTGCTTCCGGTTTCCATCACACCTTTATCGGTATAACGGCCTGGCTCATTGTCCGGGATCAGCCCCTGCAACGGATAACGCATCACATCTTTAGTTTTTGAATGGGACCAGGAGACGGAGCCACCCAGCTCCCATGACCAGTTCTCCGTGCGTTTACGCCAGTTCACCGGTAAGGCGAACGACACATACTCCTGCGGGCTGTAGTAACCGCCCTGGCCCAGCGAATAACCGCTTAAATCCTTATCGTAATGCCAGAGCATATTGGACACGCCGACCGTCAGGCGCTCGTTGTTCTGATTGATAAGCTTGTAGTAATAGCCGGTCATCCAGCGGACGCGCCAGTTATCTTCGACATTTTTCCCGCTGAGGCTGTCGGCACTCAGGCTTGACCAGATACCGTTAGCTTCGCCTTTGTCGTAGCTCACGCTCACGCCGCCACCGGTGGCACGCACGCCGCCCCAGGTGGTGTCGGTATTGGGATCTTTTTGCCCGGCGAAGGCCAGCACGGAGCTGGAAATCGGACGGCGATGGGCGTTCAGGGTGTAGCCAATCGGCCCTAAGTCGTTGCTGTAGCTCAGGCTGCCCACCACATCGACCACGTCGAAGCCCATCGGCGTTGTACCTATGTCCCACGCCCAGGTCTGGTTCTGCCAGCCGACGGCCACGCTGGCGCCGTTGGCCGACTGATTCGTGCTGCCGCGACATGGCGTTTCGGCGCAGGTGCCCCACGTTGGATCGTAAGTGCCATTGTCCGTATCAAAGGAACCGGCGTTCATATTGACCAGATCGCTACGGAAGAACATGCGACCATCCGACAGCGGCGCATCAACCTGGAGCATGGTGGTGTGGGCTTTAAGATCGGAATAGCCCCCCGTGCCGCTGGAGCCCCAGTAGTCGTGTTGCAGCGTGACGTTAAGATCCTGCTGACGATAAAGATCGCCTGCATCGCTGCGCACGCCGCGCTTCAGCCAGTC
Source organism: Enterobacter genomosp. S (assembly GCF_001631805.1). Classification (NCBI taxonomy): domain Bacteria; kingdom Pseudomonadati; phylum Pseudomonadota; class Gammaproteobacteria; order Enterobacterales; family Enterobacteriaceae; genus Enterobacter; species Enterobacter genomosp. S. The sequence continues at coordinate 45,887 of NZ_LVVA01000009.1, forward strand.
ATCTTTCTCATCGTTACGCGTGAGACGCGTAACGCTGTCGTTATCGGTCGGACGGGTCGTCGTGATGCCCGATGAGACCATCGCATCTTTCCAGGTTTCCAGCGCCTGTTGAGGCTGGCCGTTTTGCGCCTGGAAACGGGCGGCATCACGCATCACCAGCGCGCTTTCCATAGAAGGCGGCTGCGATTTTGCCTGAGGAACAATGGCGTTGAAGGTCTTTTCTGCCGCGGCAGGATCACCCAGACCAGCCTGCGCCATGGCGATCCGGCGCTGCATATTAAGGGAGAGCGGTTCGCCGTTTTGTGCCGCGGGCAGTTTCGCCAGCTCAGCGCGAGCGGCGTCCCTGTTGCCCTGAGCAAGATTGACTTCGGTCAGGCCGAGAATCGCGTCTTCGTTCTGCGGTTCCCGTTGCAGGACGGTGTTGTAGGCGGTTTTCGCGGCCTCATGATCGCCACGCTGTTCAGCCCAGTCTGCCAGCGTTAAGTCGATACGGGTAGACGGGGGCTGCTGGCGAAGCAGCGCTTCCGCCTCCTGCTCTTTTCCACCGTCGCGCAGGTGGTTGGCGTTTTCCAGCACCTGGTTACTTTGCAGGCGGCTTGCCAGCTCCTGAATGTTGCTGTTCCACCTGTCGCGCGGCAGCGTGTTCAGATGCGCCAGCGCGGCGCGGTCCCGATCGTTGCCGGACAGGTACAGCCCGCTGGCGTAAACCTGCTCTGGATCGCCCGGTTTCTGGCTTGCCAGCTGACGCATCAGGTTATCGGCCTGGCTGCGCTGACCCGCGCTATACAGATCGCGCGACAGCCGGTAGGTGATCCACACGTCGCCCGGGGAAAGCGCAAGGCGTCGGCGCTGAATTTCTGCGGCCTGGGCATATTTCCCCTCGCTTTCCAGCCGTTCGGCCTGGGCTGACAACTGCTCGTTCGTCAGGCTACGTTCAATATCATCAATGCTACGGCGCTGGCTGGCAGAGAGCGACTGAATAAACTGCGTCGCCTTCTCCGGAGACTGTGCGCGATAAATATTGGCAAGACCGCGCACCGCGTTGGTGTTGCCGCTGTCCATACGCAACGCCTGGCGGTAATAGCGTTCGGCCGCGTCGTTATCTTTACGCGCCGCCGCCGCATCACCCAGCCCCAGCACCGCGTAGCTGTCGGTATTATCGACGTTGCGCGCCTGCTGGTAATAGCGTTCCGCCTGGGCCGTATTGTTGGCTTTCAGGGCGTTATCCCCCTGCTGGATCAGCAGCCAGTATCGGTTGACCTTCAGCAGGCTGTCCCATTTGCCCCGGTTATCGCTCTGCGGATCGAGGGCGATCGCCTTTTCAAACTGCGCCACCGCGCGGGCGCGATCGCCTTTCTGGGAATAGGCCTGCCCCAGCGCGCCTACGGCTTCGCTGTCGGCGTGGTTGGCGCTGACCGCTTTCTGCAACTCCGTCACCGCTTTGTTGCCCTGCCCGGCTTCCACCGCGGCTAACCCCTCGGCTTTGGCGCGAAACGCCGGATCGGCGAGCTGTTTTTGCTGCGCTTCAAGCTGCGCGCGCGCCGCCGTCACGTTATCGCCATCGCTGAACACGCTCAGGTACTGTTGCAGCGCGGTGACGCTGGTGCTGCTGGCCGGCAGATCTTTGATCTGCTGGTACCACATATCCGACGCCTGACTGCGGCCCTTGTTCGATTTGGCCATCTCCTGCAACACCGCAAACCCTTCGTCACGGCGTCCGTTCTCGAACAGAAGCTGGGCCAGCGAGGCCTGTAGCGGGGCGTTGCCCGGGCTGGTGGCGTTAAGGTTTTTAAGCTGGCCTATGGCTGAGTTCCGGCGGGCAGGATCTTTTGCCACCACGTTCCAGTACTCCGTCGCGATGTCGCCCGAGGGCGGGTTACCGTCAAACAGTTTGTCATACGCGGCAATAGCTTCCTGTGTATGACCGGTAGTGGCAAGCAGGCGAGCCTGCTGGAGGGCCTGGCGACCGTCCGGCGTGGAGAGCAGCATGGTCGTACGGGAGGACTGGTACGCGCTGGAATCGGGTGCCATTCTTTTCAGGCGATCCAGCTCTTTTTGCGCGCCCGCCGTATCGCCCTGTCGTAACAGATAGCGGAAGCGTGCGGCAATCACGTCCGGGTTGTCGGGGTCGATCAGCTCAAGGCGGTAGAGCGACTGTCGCACCAAATCCTCACGCTGCGTGGATTCGCCCAGACGGACCTGTTCCAGCAGCTGTCTCTGCTGCGGGGAGTTGGCGGCCTGGGCCAGGGGCATTAGCGCCAGGCCAAGCGATAACGTGAGGAGATTTAGTGTGAACGTGCGCATTCCTGGCCCCAATCCGGTAGTAATTCACCTTGCGCGGTGAAGCGAAAACGATGCTGATCCCATCCTTGTCCAAAGAGGGTCAGAACGTAGCTGTAATAAGCATTATTATCGGGAAAACGATCGGCGACGCGCTGGCGTTGCACCGCCTGCGCGTCCCGGTTTTGTAAAAACGGAAGCAGGGAGGCAGAAAACCCAACCGGCCCATCTCCGGTACGTTTCCCGGTCGCTACGTCCACTTTTTCCGGCGGCAAGCCTTGTTTGGTTGTGGTGGTCGCCATGGGCTTGAAACGCGCCAGTAGCCGGGCTTTCTGTGGATCGCTATCGTTCATCATCCCTACCCAGAGATAGACGCGAATTGCATCGTAGCTGCCGATAAGGGACGCATCCTGCTTCAACTGCCAGCCGCCCTTCTTCTGATATTTCACCCAGTTAGGAGAAAATCCTTTAGGCGCGGTCTCCAGCAGCAGACGCAGGTTGGTTTCCCGGAGCGTCGTCCACGGTGCACCAAAACGGGTAAAATAGCTCGCAAGCTGCGGCGGCAGGTAGCTGGGGTTGAAGCGCCAGGCACTCTCTTCAGCAAAACCGACTTTACCCGGCAGCAGCATAGAGCCCAGACCCGGCACCTTCACCACTTCCTCGGTGGCAATGCGCGTCAACAGCGCCTTACCCGTGCGCGTATAATCGGGATTTTTCCATAGCCGCCCGGCTTCCAGCAGCGACCAGGCAATCCAGATATCGGCATCCGACGCCGAGTTCGAGTCGATAACGGCCCAGGTTTCGTCGTCCTTTTTCCCCCACAGCCAGGCGGGGAGATGCTGGGCTAAATCCCCCTCGGCAAGGTTATCGCGCGTCCATGCGAGCAGCAGATCGAACGCCTTACGATCGTTTGCTGCCAGCGCAAAGAACAGCCCATAGCTTTGCCCTTCCGAGGTGGTGATCTTGCGCGCGTCGCTGGGATCGATAACGCGCCCACCTTCGCTCATATAATCCTGCTTGAACGTCTCCCAGGCGGGCCAGCGGCAGGCGGCATGAAGATTCGCCGCCGCCAGCATCAACGCTGCGACTACACACCCACGAAAGATTTTCATCACCGCTTACTCATGGTCCGGATTAAGACGACGACGGCTAATGATTCGCAGCAGACGCCACAGCACCCAGGCCAGCAATACGACGCTGAGCGCAGCCAGCACGGCCAGCAGCACCGGATGGTTAGACAGGGCGTACCACAGACGCTCGAACCACGGCAGATGGCCCACATAATAGACATCCCCTACGCGCAGGCTGTTGACCCCCGACTCACGAATAACCGAGACGGAACCGTACATTGCCGCCCGTTTACCGCTGTCGTTCATGGCCGTATTGAGCAACTCATAGCCGCGCGGGCTGTCCGCCAGCAGAGCGATAACGCTGCGCTGGTCGTTATACGGCGACTGGAAGCCGACAATCGCGGCCATCGGGCCCGTTGAGCTTACGGTCGTCCTGATATTGGCCTGGCGATCGCCGCTGTCCGGCATGATGCTCGGGAACTCGGTCTGACGCAGCGGCGTGTTGACCCATGATTGCGCCGCCTGCACCAGCAGATCGACGCGCTTCTCGTCTTTCAGCTTGTCCGGAATGTTGCCGATGACCATGATATCGGCATCTTTGTTCTGGATCTGGCTACCGTCGTTTGTCACCGTCACGTTGACCGCCGGCAGGCCGGTTTGCGCTCCGATGGTGCCCATGGTATCCAGCAGCGTGGCAACCTGACCTTCGTTAGCCGCTTTTGGCATCACGACAATCGATTCAGAGAGGTCTGCCATACGGCTGAACGGGAAGCTGGCGTTTGCAAACGCACGCAGGTCCGGCATCGCGATAAAGTGGTAATACTTCGAAAAGTCGATCGTTGAATCGTCACCAATCACCACGTGGTTTTGCACCGGCTGGAAGGTAATACAGTTTTCCACCGTTCCGCCCGGCATTGGGTTCGTATACTGGAAGTTAAACCGCAGCTGATTAATCGCACCCAGCTTCAGCGCCGGGATCGACACATCGGTTTTACCGTCCAGCAGCCCCTGCAATACTGGCAGACGAAGCATCAGCCGGTTTGTCTCCTGGCTGCTGGTCAGGCTGAACGATTGCAGGAACTGGTTGTTAAGGCTGATATCCATGCGCGAGTTGTCGTTGGTTACCGGCGCGGTGTAACGGTAGTTCAGGTTGATATCAATCCCGTTGGTGCGCAGCAGATACAGATCCGGCGGCAGGTTCAGCGACAGGCTGACGGGAGAAGGCTCCAGCCCGGTGGACTGCAATTGCTCTTCATAGGTTTTCAGCTCGCCGAAGGTGACCGCACGGTCGGTACGCACCCAGTTCGGGGCATCATAAGGCTTACGCGCCAGCAGCGGTTTCACTTCATCCACCACGACGCTGTTGCCGCGGAACAGGATATTACCCTGCGCAATGCCCTTCGCCGCCTGCACCAGATCTTTTTCATCACGCCCGAAGACCACCAGCAGCTTCACGTACGGGTTGTCCGGATGGGTGATCATCTCGATAGTGGGCGCTTTCACGGCCGGATGGTCACGCAGGAATGACGGACGTTTGGCATTGGTGGCAAACACGATCGCGTTTTTATCCGGCATTTTATCGTACATGACCGGGAAACTCTGACCGCGCCAACCGGAGCGGGAACCAAACCAGGATGCCACGATGGAGGCCGCCAGCTGTTCGGTCACATCCGGAGAGCCCGCAAACACCATTGGCAGGTTCAGAGGACGGTTATCGCGCGGGTCGAAGAACGGCACCGGGAAAGCCGAGAGATCGTTTTTCAGCGCCAGTGGCTGATACGTCATCTGTAGCGAGGAGTTGCGGCCCACATCCAGCCACAGGGTGCTGTTGGCCGGGTTTTCACAGACATCGCGGTAGTGGCCGACAAATTCAAGACGTACGCGGTTAAAGTCGGTGATAAACAGCGGGTTAATCGGCACCTGAGCCAGGGTTTTCTTACCCAGCTGCTCTTTGGTGACTGGCAGGACGTCCATCAGCTCGTCATTCAGATAGACCTTGAGCTGGGACTGCACCGGCAGCAGCGACGGCGATGGCGTGTATTCGAGGTTGAGCATCGCTTTCGACACAACTTCATCGCTGCGCATACCGAATTCGATACCGCCATTTGGGTTGATGCCGCGCAGGACCATGCTGCCCGGAGGAGGCGCGATCTGGGCGAACGTCAGCTTAACGTCACGCGACGGCGTATTTTCCGCAACCACGGGGGCGTTGGCCCCCGGCACGCCGGGCATGACCTGCCCCACCACCGGATTGTCGGCAGGCAGCGTATTCCCCGTCGTCGGCTGATTTGGGACGACGTTTTCCGTCTGCCCCGGCGCCGCCGTCACAACCGGATCGGTCGCTTGTGCGACAACAGGCACCGTTGGAGCGGGCGTGGTCGCTGCGTTATCAGGCGCCGCGTTAGCCACTGTTGCAGGGAGCGCGCTCATCCCCATTGCCACTGCACATAACCAGGAAAGTTTTGTTTTCATCGCGTTATCATCATTGTTGAGCCATAACCGGGTCCGCCTGCTTCGCTTCATCTCGCTCAGGCCGACGCGGAATGAACGACACGACCCAGGAAACCAGCGAAGTAAGTGACCGGAAAATTAATTTCACCGACGACGGGGCAAATTCTGCAAGGTGACGATAGCCACGGAACCCCAGCTTAAGAATATCCAGCAGGCTTTCCAGAGGCTTATCCTCAGGGAAGCTGTCCTGCCAGAGAGCCCACGTATCCGCGCGGGCAAACGTACACTGCACAAAATCAATGTGTTGCTTTTTGGTCAGCGGCATCAGTTGCAAACCCACCTCATTTCCTCTCACGCGTACAACCTGCGTCGGGAAGACATACTCCTGCTGGCCGCGCTTAAGCAGTAAGTTAACCTTCTGCCCCTCCAGCACCTTAGCCTGACCGTTGATCTTGATACCCAGACCGCCATCCGAGAAGTCATGTACGGTACAGGAGAAGAGATGGCCATCGTCGCGGGCAATGGCTGCGGGCATGCTGATTTCGACGCGGTGCGCGCGGCGGACCTGTTTACTCTCCACCGATACCGCCACCGCGCCACCGAGAATAATCAGGTTGTAAAACACCCACGCCATACTCACGAAGACCGTCAGGACTTCGTTTTCCGGGCCGTAGAAGTAGCGCCAGATCCCAACAATGATGCCCACAATATTCAGCAGCACCAGGAAGATATAGGGCCGGGAGATCACCCAGTCGACATACTCCTCTTCCACCAGCCCGCCCTTCGCGGTGACGTTGAATTTTCCTTTATGCGGGTTAATCAGCGCCACCATGGTTGGCGGCGCGATGTACCATGCCAGCACCGTTTCGTAAATTTCGCTCCAGAAGGAGTGGCGATATTTCCCCTGAATCTTCGAGTTCGTCAGGCTGGCGTGGATCATATGCGGCAGCACGAACAGGGCAATCATCAGCGCGGGAGCGTAGATGATGTAAGCGTGAAGGAGCAGGAACGCCAGCGGCGCGGTGAGAAAGATAAGCCGTGGAATACCCGACAAGAAGTGGAACATGGCGTTGACGTAGCACAGGCGCTGCGCCAGCTTCAGCCCTTTGCCCATCAGCGGGTTATCGAGACGGAAGATTTGCACCATGCCGCGCGCCCAGCGAATACGCTGACCGATGTGTGCCGACAGGGATTCCGTTGCCAGCCCCGCCGCCTGCGGAATGCGCATATAGGCCGAGGTATAGCCAAGGCGGTGCAGACGCAGGGAGGTGTGAGCATCTTCCGTGACCGTTTCCACGGCGATGCCGCCAATTTCATCCAGCGGCTTGCGGCGGATAACCGCGCAGGAGCCGCAGAAGAACGTGGCGTCCCACATGTCGTTCCCGTCCTGTACCAGGCCATAGAACAGCGTGCCCTCGTTCGGGGTTTTGCGGAAACGGCCGAGGTTACGTTCAAACGGATCCGGCGAGAAGAAGTGGTGCGGCGTCTGCATCATCGCCAGCTCTTTCTCCTTCAGGAACCAGCCCATCGTCATTTGCAGGAACGAGCGCGTTGGCACGTGGTCGCAGTCAAAAATCGAGACGAACTCCCCTTTGGCATATTTCAGCGCATTGTTGATGTTACCGGCCTTCGCGTGTTCGTGAGTGGTACGGGCGATGTACTCTACCCCCACTTCGTCTGCGAACTGGCGGAACTCGGCGCGGCCACCGTCATCGAGGATCCAGATTTTGATTTTGTCCTTCGGCCAGTCGATACCCAGCGCGGCGTAGATGGTGTTTTTCACCACCGACAGATCTTCGTTGTAGGTCGGCACGAAGAGGTCCACCGTTGGCCACTGGGTCGTGTCTTTTGGCAGCGGCACCGGCTGACGATTTAACGGCCAGATAACCTGGAAGTAACCCAGCACCAGCACGATCCAGGCGTAAGTTTCCGCAAACAGCAGCACTAGCCCGCACACCAGGCTGACCGGATCGTCCCAGTTCAGCGTTGAGGTATAACGCCACCAGATGTAGCGGCAGGAAACGGTCAGCGACAGCACAATCAGCATCAGGGCGGAAAAACGCCCCGGAATGCGCCGCACCAGCAGCGCCACGCCCCACAGCAGGATCAGGAAGGTAAACTGCGCCAGCGGGTTGAACGGCTGGGTAATACAGACCAGCGCCAGAATGAGCGAGAACGCCACCACCACGCCGAGAATAAAACGCCGCAAGCCCGGGTGGAGGTGCCCGAGCTCTTTGTGGTTATCTAAATGTCCCGTCCTGTCGCCAACGCGATCGGGTAGCCGGTCAAGCCACTGGTGATAGCGTTCACGCAGGTTCTGCATGCGATCGAAGCTGCGCCAGCGGGACGTTTTTTTCTCTGCACCCGTTGAGGTCGCCAGCAGCCAGATGGACTGAATAGCGTAGCGCGCGGGATCGAGCGGACGCGGCTTGTCAGGGTTGATATGCGGATAGAGTTCACCGTGGCGCGCACGAATACGTTGCCAGTGCGGATGTTCAAGGGGGATAAACATCCACGCCAGAACCATCCAGAAACAGCCCAGCGCAGCGCTCAGCGATGAAGCGCCGTGATGACGGTAATGGCGATAGCGTTCACTTAAGCGCGAACTGACCGGCGGGATGAGCAGCCAGCTGGTCAGGCGACTCATGCCGTACTCCCGGCAGACTCAGGCCTTTTCGCAAAGTGCAGCAGACACCAGTTGGCCAGCGTCAGGATCTCTTCCGCCGCCAGTGAATCGCTACGGTACTCCCCAAGGGGTTGTTTCGACGCGAGGCACTCCGCCATCGCTTCGTCACGATGGATCACCATCGGCAACAGGCGGCGCTGACTCTGTAGCCAGACCTGGTACAGATCGTCCTGGATCTGGCTGCCAATGCGCAGATCGTTGATCAGAATATGGGCATTGGCAGGCAACGCCTGCTGATGCAGACGGATATGGCAATTCGCATCTACGTTCGCGATGGAGAGCACATGGTCACACTGCGCCAGCAGCTGGCGGGTCAGCGACGCGGCGCCGTGTGGCAGGTCCAGCAGGATCCACCGATAGTGCCCTTTCTCTTTCAGGCTCTGCAACGCGGTGGTGAAGCGAGAGAACAGGCGCTGAAACGCGGCTTCATTCCCGCGTTCGGTTTCCGTCAGCTGACCAAAAGGAAGCAAATCGAGCTGGGAGGTATAGCGCAAACCCGCATCCCGCCAGTCTTTATCGTCCAGAAGCGCGCGCCCCCAGCCGTTTGAATACGTAAAGTCGACATTGAATGACATGCGCAGCAAATTATCGGAGCAGGCATCAATAACCAGTACCGATTCACCTAAAACCTGCAATGACCACGCCAGCGCCGCGGTTACGGAAGTTGTACCTACCCCACCACGGACGCCCTGTAATCCTAGTACGGCCATCAATGGCTTCCTTATTGTTGTTGGGCAAACTCAGCTAATAACGGCCAACGTTTAATAGCCGCAGCCAACTGTTCCCGCTGGGAAATATCGGTGTAATCAATTTCAGGCAACGAAAAAGCCTGCGTGAGCGCCAGAAAATCGTTTTGGAATGTGTAACCCAGGCTTGAGTCGACTGGCGTTGCGGGTTCGTTATTTTGCATTCTTATTTCATCCCTTTGAGTAAAATCATAAGATTCAGATGCAGCGAGGCGTCCTGCCCACGAAATTCATTTACATGCTAAATCTGATGTTCTTTAATTTCAATGTTAGGTTTATTTCTACGCTTTCGCTAGTAAACTGAGAGGCATAGAAATTCGACGAAAAGAGGGACACCGTGGACTCCATATTTTCTATTGGCATCCAGTCATTATGGGACGAATTGCGCCACATGCCAGTCGGAGGAGTCTGGTGGGTTAATACGGATCGTAATGCTGATGCCATCAGTCTGGTAAACCAGACGATAGCGGCGCAGGGTAAGGATTCCCGCGTTGCCGTCATTACGATGGGCGATGAGCCAAAGTCAATCATCAGGCTCGAAACTGACCGTGGACCCCAGACAGTACGATTATTTTCCATGTCAGCGGAGGCCGACAGTTTATACTTTTTACCCCGCGATATTCAGTGCTCTATTGTTCCTGAACACTATTTACTGATTCTTAAATGTTCTCAAAACGGTCTACAAAATATTCCGTCAGAAAAACTGCTGAAATGGCTGGAAAGAATCAACAGATGGGCGAAAAATCAAAATTGCACCTTATTGGTGGTTAACCCAGGCAGTAATAACGACAAGCTTTTTTCACTTTTAATGAGTGAATACCGCTCCCTCTATGGCCTGGCCAGTATTCGTGTCCAGACTGACAGCCATCTGTACGACGTGGCATTCTGGTGCAATGAAAAAGGGGTGAGCTCCCGACAGCAGCTTACCCTCAAACATGTCGGGGATGAGTGGCATCTTGCTCAACAGGAAGAGACGGTGGTTCAGCCACGCAGTGATGAAAAACGCGTTCTGAGTCATATTGCGGTACTGGAAGGCGCGCCTGCTCTTTCTGAACACTGGTCACTGTTCGAAACCAATGAAGCCTTATTTGATGAAGCGCGCACCACGCAGGCGGCGACCATTATCTTCTCGTTGATTCAGAATAACCAAATCGAAACGCTGGCAAGGCATATTCACACACTACGTCGACAGCGCGGCAGCGCGTTAAAAATCGTGGTGCGTGAAAATAATACCAGCCTGCGCGCCACCGATGAGCGCCTGTTACTGGGCTGTGGCGCTAATATGGTCATCCCCTGGAATGCGCCCCTCTCGCGCTGTCTGACGCTGATCGAAAGCCTCCAGGGCCAGCAGTTTAACCGCCACGTTCCGGAAGATATCAGCACCCTGCTTTCCATGACGCAGCCGATGAAGCTGCGCGGCTACCAGAAGTGGGACACCTTCTGCGATGCGGTGGGCAATATGATAAGCAATACGCTGTTACCGGCAGACGGAAAAGGGGTGATGGTTGCCCTGCGTCCCGTGCCGGGCATTCGTGTTGAGCAGGCGCTTACCTTGTGCCGCCCTAATCGTACAGGGGATATCATGACCATTGGCGATAATCGCCTGGTGCTGTTCCTCTCCTTCTGCCGGGTGAACGATCTGGATACCGCGCTGAACCATATTTTCCCGCTGCCTACCGGAGATATTTTCTCGAACCGCATGGTCTGGTTCGAAGATAACCTGATTGCTGCTGAGCTGGTCCAGATGCGTACACTGGCACCCGAAAAGTGGGCCAAACCGTTGCCTGTAACAAGCGGTGCCGTACCGGTTCTCAACGCAAAACATGACGGGCATGTCTGGCGTCGGGTACCTGAGCCGCTACGTTTACTGGATGAGAACAAGGAGAGCGCGCCATTATGAATATCAGCGATATCATTCAACTGGTTGTTCTGTGTGCGCTAATTTTTTTGCCGCTGGGCTACTATGCGCGCCATTCCCTGCGCCGTATTCGCGATACGGTCAGATTATTGTTCGTCAAACCTCGCTATATTAAACCCGCCGGAACACTGACTCGCGCTCCGAACGTCAAGGCAAACCGAAAACATGACTAATTCTACCTATACCTCTTCGGCGCCATCGCCACTCTGGCAATACTGGCGCGGCCTGTCCGGCTGGAATTTTTACTTTCTGGTGAAGTTTGGTCTGCTGTGGGCAGGCTACCTTAATTTCCACCCTCTGCTTAACCTGGTGTTTATGGCATTCCTGCTGATGCCAATCCCGAACCTCAGGCTGCACCGTATACGTCACTGGGTCGCTATCCCTATCGGTTTCGCCCTGTTCTGGCATGATACCTGGCTGCCTGGCCCTGAAAGCATCATGAGCCAGGGTTCCCAGGTCGCAGGTTTCAGTGCGAACTATATGCTCGATCTGGTTGAGCGCTTTATTAACTGGCAGATGATTGGCGCGGTATTTGTTCTGCTGGTCGCCTGGCTGTTCCTGTCTCAGTGGATCCGCGTGACGGTATTTGTCGTCGCGATTATGGTCTGGCTAAACGTCCTGACGCTGACGGGCCCGAGCTTCTCGCTGTGGCCAGCCGGTCAGCCGACAACAACCGTGACCACCACGGGCGGTTCCGCCGCCGCTACCGTCGCGACAGCAGGGGATACGCCGGTGGTAGGGGATATTCCCGCACAGACCGCACCGCCGACATCCGCTAACCTGAACGCGTGGCTCTCCAGTTTTTACGCTGCGGAAGATAAGCGCCAGACGAAATTTCCGGAGGCGCTGCCTGCCGACGCTCAGCCGTTTGAACTGCTGGTGATCAACATCTGTTCTCTGTCCTGGGCGGATGTCGATGCAGCCGGGTTGATGTCGCATCCGCTGTGGTCACATTTCGATATACAGTTTAAAGACTTCAACTCCGCCACCTCCTACAGCGGCCCGGCGGCTATCCGCCTGCTGCGCGCGAGCTGTGGGCAGCCTTCGCATAAGAATCTCTACCAGCCCGCAGCTAACCAGTGCTATCTGTTCGATAACCTGGCAAAACTCGGCTTTACGCAGCACCTGATGATGGGCCACAACGGCCAGTTCGGTAACTTCCTGAAGGAAGTGCGTGAACAGGGGGGAATGCAGGCGCCACTGATGGACCAGAAAGGGCTGCCGGTGACGTTACTGGGCTTCGATGGTTCGCCGGTGTATGACGATACCGCCGTGCTTCAGCGCTGGTTCGATACCGTCGGCAAAGAAGAAGGGACGCGTAGCGCGACGTTCTATAACACGCTGCCGCTGCACGACGGGAATCACTATCCAGGCGTAAGCAAAACGGCCGATTATAAAGCCCGTGCCCAGAAGTTCTTTGACGAGCTGGATGCGTTCTTTACCGAGCTGGAAAAATCAGGGCGTAAAGTGATGGTGGTGGTGGTACCGGAACATGGTGGAGCGCTGAAAGGCGACAGGATGCAGGTGTCTGGCCTGCGTGATATCCCAAGCCCGTCCATCACTAACGTTCCGGCCGGGATTAAGTTCTTTGGCATGAAGGCGCCGCGTCAGGGTGCGCCTGTTGAGATCACCCAGCCAAGCAGCTATCTGGCCATCTCGGAACTGGTTGCTCGCGCAGTAGACGGTAAGCTGTTTGTGGAGGATAGCGTGAACTGGGATCAGCTCACCAGCGGGCTGCCGCAGACGGCAGAGGTATCGGAAAACGCTAACGCGGTGGTGATCCAGTATCAGAACAAGCCTTATGTCCGACTGAATGCCGGGGATTGGGTGCCGTATCCGCAGTGATAGCCGCTACACCCTCTCCCCTGTGGGGAGAGGGTTACTCTGCACTTCGTAACGAAATTTCACCGCCCACCCAGGGCTTAATCACGCCATCCTGCTCAAGAAGCAACGCGCCCTGTGCGTCAATGCCGCGTGAAGTGCCGTAAATCTCTTTATCTCCAATCAGCAGCTTCACCGGTCGGTTAATAAAGTTATCGAGCTTTTCCCAGCGGGAGAGGAACGGGGCTAACCCCTCCTGTTCAAAGAGCGTCAGCGAACTTCGTAACTCATTGATCATCCGAACGGCAAGCGTATTGCGATCGATGGCGATCCCCGCTTCCTGGAGGTTGGTCCAGGCCTGGTTCACCACATCGTTTTGCACGTTTCGCATCACCATGTTCAGCCCGGCTCCAATGACGATCTGTGCGGCATCGCCCGTTTTTCCCGTCAGTTCAACCAGGATACCCGCCAGTTTACGATCGTTGAGATAGAGATCGTTCGGCCATTTCACCCGAACTTTATCCGCGCCCAGATCGTGCAGCACCTCTGCCATCACAATACCGATGACCAGGCTCAGCCCGATGGCCGCAGCCGGCCCCTGCTCAAGACGCCAGTACATGGAGAGATACAGGTTAGCGCCAAATGGCGAGAACCACTTGCGACCCCGACGGCCACGTCCTGCCTGTTGATATTCGGCAACGCAGGCATCGCCGGATGTCAGCTCGCTCAGGCGATCCAGCAGATACTGGTTAGTCGAATCAATGACCGGCAATACCGCAACGTTGCCGTGCCCAATCTGGCTGCGAATGGTCTCTTCATTCAGTAACTGGATCGGTTCCGGCAGGCTATAACCTTTACCCGGCACCGTAAACACATCCACGCCCCAGTCGCGGAGCGTTTGTATATGTTTATTGATAGCAGCGCGGCTCATGCCCAGTTGCTCGCCCAGCTGCTCGCCAGAATGAAACTCGCCATCTGCCAGAATGCCGATGAGAGTTAACGGAATCGTATTGTCCTTCACGCAATGGTCTCCACGGCATTCACTTCGCCCGTTCGGCCTATAAAGCGAACTTCAGGCTCCAGCCAGACGTTAAATTTTTCGCCCACGCGCTGGCGAACATGGTGCGCCAGGTTGACGACATCTTCACTCGTCGCGTTGGACTGGTTAATCAGTACCAGTGCCTGCTGACGGTGAACAGCTGCGCCGCCAACAGTGGTACCTTTTAATTCACACTGATCGATAAGCCAGCCTGCGGCCAGCTTCACGCTGCCATCCGCCTGAGGATAATGCGGAGCCGTTGGCCAGCCGGCGAGAAATGCTTTGGCGCTTTCGCTGCCGATCACCGGGTTTTTGAAGAAACTGCCCGCGTTTCCATTCACTTTCGGGTCCGGAAGCTTGGTCATTCGCATATGGCAAACGGAATCAAATACCTCACGCGGTGTAACGGTAGCCGGATCGAGGCGGGTCAGATCGCCGTAAGTCAGCACCGGTTTCCAGGCCTTCACCAGACGCAGACCAACGGCCACAATGACGAACCGATCCTGATACTCGTGCTTGAAAATGCTGTCGCGATAGCCAAAGCGGCACTGCTCTGCGGTTAAGCGCTGCGCGTTACCCGTGGCCAGCTCAATGCAGTCGACGTATTCGCAGACGTGTTTCAGTTCGATACCGTAGGCACCGATGTTTTGAATAGGAGACGATCCTGCGCAGCCCGGGATCAGGGCCAGGTTTTCCAGCCCGGGCATCCCTTTTTCAAGGGTATATTGCACCAGACGGTGCCAGTTTTCGCCAGCACCCACGCGTAAATGCCAGCTGTCAGCGCGCTCTTCAACGTCAATTTCCATGATGCGGTTGACGATCACCGTTCCCGCAAAATCATCGAGAAACAGGACATTACTTCCTTCGCCCAGAATCAGTACGGGTTCACCGTTTTCTGTTGCGCTCTGCCACGCATTCAGCAGCTGCTGAGCATTTTCGGCACGTACAATTTGATTAGCATTTCGTTGAATACCAAAGGTATTCCAGGGCTTAAGGGAGTGGTTCATAGACGCTATCCTGATGCAAAAACCGGGGTAGTTTACCGTATATACGCAGGGATAGGTGATTAGTTTATGGAAATGAAGGATCTGCAAAAACGCAAAAAGGCCATCCTTGCGGATGGCCTCTTCACTTGTTTGATGCCTGGCAGTTCCCTACTCTCACATGGGGAGACCCCACACTACCATCGGCGCTACGGCGTTTCACTT
>NZ_LVVA01000010.1:0-44796 GCF_001631805.1 Enterobacter genomosp. S
TATCGTCTTGCGACGTTAAGAATCCATGTCACTTTGAGTGCCCACACAGATTGTCTGATAAATTGTTAAAGAGCAGTGCCGCTACGTTTTCGCTGCGGCGCGGGGTGTGCATATTACGCTTTCCCGCTTCAGAGTCAAGCGTTTATTTTTGCTTTTCTCTGCTGACCCGGCGGCTTGCGTGCCGTTGTTCCGTGTCAGTGGAGGCGCATTATAGGGAGTAATTCTGAACCTGCAAGCGTAAAGTGAAAATTATTTACTGACCGCTCACTTTCCAGGCAAATCACTCTTCAGACCTCAATTTTCGCCTGGTTTTTAATCAAAAACGAGCCGCAAGCGGCCCGTTTTTGCGTTTTGTGACTTACTGCACTGCCACAATGCGATCGTCGTTGGCTTCCAGACGGATAACTTTGCCCGGAACCAACTCCCCGGAGAGAATTTGCTGCGCAAGCGGGTTTTCGATCTGCTGCTGGATGGCACGTTTTAACGGACGCGCGCCATAAACAGGATCGTAACCATTCTCGCTCAGCAGTTTCAGCGCATCATCCGAGATGTGGATTTCATACCCACGGTCTTCCAGACGCTTGTACAGACGCTGCAACTGGATCTGTGCAATCGACGCGATGTGTTTCTCACCCAACGGATGGAACACGACCACTTCATCAATACGGTTGATGAACTCCGGACGGAAGTTTTGGCTGACCACACCCAGCACCAGATCTTTCATATGGCTGTAATCCAGCTCACCGAAGCGTTCCTGAATCAAATCGGAACCCAGGTTCGAGGTCATGATCACCACCGTGTTACGGAAGTCGACCGTTCTCCCCTGCCCGTCCGTCAGGCGTCCATCATCCAGTACCTGCAACAGGATGTTAAATACGTCAGGGTGTGCCTTTTCCACTTCATCCAGCAGGATGACGGAATAAGGACGACGGCGAACCGCTTCCGTCAGATAACCGCCCTCTTCATAACCGACATATCCCGGAGGCGCACCGACCAGACGCGAGACGGAGTGTTTCTCCATGAACTCGGACATGTCGATACGCACCATCGCATCGTCGCTGTCGAACATAAAGTTTGCCAGCGCTTTACACAGCTCAGTTTTACCGACACCGGTTGGCCCCAGGAACAGGAACGAGCCGATTGGACGATTCGGATCGGACAGCCCTGCACGGCTACGACGAATGGCGTTAGATACCGCTTCGACCGCTTCGTTCTGGCCAATAACGCGCTGATGCAGATCCTGCTCCATACGCAGCAGTTTTTCGCGCTCACTTTCCATCATGCGAGCCACAGGAATACCCGTCCAGCGCGCCAGCACTTCGGCAATCTCGGCATCCGTCACTTTATTACGCAACAGACGCATGGTTTTGCCTTCCGACTGCGTGGCGATCTCAAGCTGTTTTTCCAGCTCAGGGATCTTGCCGTACTGTAACTCGGACATCCGCGCCAGGTCCCCTACGCGACGCGCCTGCTCAATGGCAATTTTCGCCTGCTCCAGCTCTGCCTTGATTGTCTGGGTGCCAGAGAGGGAGGCTTTCTCAGCTTTCCACTCTTCTTCCAGTTCAGAATACTGACGCTCTTTCTCATCCAGCTCTTCGTTGAGCATATCGAGGCGTTTCTTACTCGCTTCATCAGACTCTTTGTTCAGCGCCTGCTGTTCCAGCTTGAGCTGGATAATGCGGCGATCGAGTCGGTCTAACTCTTCCGGCTTCGAGTCAATCTGCATGCGGATACTGGACGCGGCTTCATCGATAAGGTCGATGGCTTTATCCGGCAGCTGACGATCGGCGATATAACGATGCGAAAGCGTCGCCGCCGCAACGATGGCCGGGTCAGTGATCTGCACGTGATGGTGCAGTTCATAGCGCTCTTTCAGACCGCGCAAAATAGCGATGGTGTCTTCAACGCTTGGTTCAGCGACAAACACCTTCTGGAAACGACGCTCCAGCGCGGCATCTTTTTCAATGTACTGACGATACTCGTCCAGCGTGGTGGCACCGACGCAGTGAAGTTCACCGCGCGCCAGCGCAGGTTTCAGCATGTTCCCGGCATCCATTGCGCCGTCAGCTTTACCGGCCCCAACCATGGTATGCAGTTCGTCAATAAACAGGATGACGTTACCTTCCTGTTTTGCCAGATCGTTCAACACGCCTTTCAGACGCTCTTCGAACTCGCCGCGATATTTCGCCCCGGCCACCAGCGCGCCCATATCCAGAGCCAGCACCCGGCGGCCTTTCAGCCCTTCAGGCACTTCACCATTAACGATACGTTGCGCCAGCCCTTCAACGATGGCGGTTTTACCGACGCCGGGCTCACCAATCAGTACCGGGTTGTTTTTGGTACGACGTTGCAGTACCTGGATAGTCCGGCGAATTTCTTCGTCACGGCCGATCACCGGGTCAAGTTTGCCCTGCTCGGCACGTTCGGTCAGGTCGACCGTAAATTTCTTCAAAGCCTGACGTTGGTCTTCGGCTCCCTGATCGTTCACACTTTCACCTCCGCGCATTTTCTCAATCGCCTGGGTCACATTGGCGGTGGTTGCACCGGCGGATTTCAGCAGGTCGGTCAAGGTACCGCGTGATTCAAGCGCCGCCAGAACAAACAACTCTGACGAAATAAAGTTGTCCCCACGTTTTTGCGCCAGCTTGTCGCAAAGGTTCAGCACGCGCACCAGATCCTGCGACGGCTGGACGTCGCCACCGGTACCTTCTACCTGTGGTAAACGGCTCAGCGCCTGATCGATGGCGGTGCGTAGCTGGCCGGCATTAATGCCAGCGGACGTTAATAAAGGACGTACCGATCCCCCTTCCTGATTCAGCAAGGCGCTCATTAAATGAAGAGGTTCGATAAACTGGTTGTCGTGCCCCAGTGCGAGGGACTGGGCATCGGCGAGAGCAAGCTGGAATTTATTAGTAAGACGATCCAGACGCATAACTCCTCCCATAA
The DNA here is from genome assembly GCF_001631805.1 of Enterobacter genomosp. S. Taxonomy (NCBI): domain Bacteria; kingdom Pseudomonadati; phylum Pseudomonadota; class Gammaproteobacteria; order Enterobacterales; family Enterobacteriaceae; genus Enterobacter; species Enterobacter genomosp. S. The sequence goes on from NZ_LVVA01000010.1 coordinate 2,947, forward strand.
CAGGTCAAATTTGCTACTGGAGATTAAATGAGGTCATCCCTCAATTATTCAAGGTTAATAACCTGAATTATGTGAAAAGAAAACGGCGCGTGCCGGATCGTCTTGATTCTTTAGGTTATATCAGCCAAATGAAACTTGCCATACGGCCTGTTGTCTTGTCGCGGCGATAGGAGAAAAAATCACCCTTTTCGGTGAAGGTACAGCGATCGCCACCGAAGATCTGCGTCACCCCAACGTTATTCAAACGTTGGCGGGCCAACTGATAAATATCGGCCAGATATTTGTCACCGGAAGCCACAAACGCGTCAACCGCTTGCGGATCTTTTTCCATAAAGGCTTCGCGCACTTCAGGCCCTACCTCAAACGCCTGCGGACCAATCGCCGGGCCAAGCCAGGCAATGATATTCGCGGGAGTGTCCCGGAAGCAGGCGACGGTCTCTTCCAGCACGCCTTCGCACAGCCCGCGCCATCCGGCATGGGCAGCAGCCACTTCAGTTCCCGCCTGATTGCAGAACAACACAGGCAGGCAATCGGCGGTCATCACCGCGCAAACCGTTCCGGGCGTATTGCTGTACGAGGCATCGGCGCGTTTAGACGCGTAAGGCTCACCCGACAGCGTCAGCACCGCTTTACCGTGCACCTGCTCAAGCCAGACCGGTTTTGAAGGGAGGTTTCCCGCAGCAAAAAGGCGCTTGCGGTTCTCTTCAACGTGTTCCGGGTTATCGCCACAGTGCGCGCCGAGGTTCAGAGACTCCCACGCGCCCTGGCTCACGCCACCGATACGGGTCGAACTACAGGCGGCCACGCCTTCAGGCAGCGGCCACTCCGGGACAATCAGCTTGGTCATAACCAGTCCACGTGATCCTTATGTTCTTCGAAATCTGCGCGCATCGCGTCGATAAGTTCCACCATATCCTGTGGGATCGGCGCATGCCATTCCATCTGAATTCCGGTAATGGGATGGTAAAGACGTAGCATCGTCGCATGCAGCGCCTGACGATCGAATTTACGCAGCACGGAGATGAATTCATCCGACGCCCCTTTTGGTGGACGCGGACGACCGCCGTAAACCGGATCACCCACCAGCGGATGGGTAATATGCGCCATGTGCACGCGGATCTGGTGGGTACGCCCGGTTTCCAGACGCAGACGCAGGCGCGTATGAATACGGAAATGCTCCATGATACGGTAGTGGGTTACCGCCGGTTTACCCATCGGGTGCACGGACATATGCGTACGCTTGGTTGGGTGACGGCTAATCGGCTCTTCCACCGTGCCGCCAGAGGTCATATGACCAATGGCCACCGCCTCATACTCACGCGTGATTTCGCGCAGCTGTAAAGATTCCACCAGGCGAGTCTGAGCCGGAATCGTCTTCGCCACCACCATCAGACCCGTAGTGTCTTTATCCAGACGGTGAACGATCCCGGCACGCGGTACGTCAGCAATCGGCGGATAATAATGAAGGAGTGCGTTAAGTACCGTACCGTCAGGATTGCCCGCGCCCGGATGGACAACAAAATCGCGCGGCTTGTTGATGACCAGAATATCGTCATCTTCGTAGACGATCTCCAGGGGGATATCCTGCGGCTCGAAGCGAATTTCCTCTTCGATTTCAGCATTGATGGCGACAGCTTCCCCACCAAACACTTTCTCTTTAGGTTTGTCCCAGATCTTGCCGTTTACCAGCACGCGCTGGTCAAGGATCCATTCTTTTATGCGTGAACGCGAATAATCAGGGAACAATTCGGCCAAAGCCTGATCTAAGCGTTGACCGAGCTGATTTTCGGAGACTGTTGCGGTGAGTTCTACTCGTTGTGCCATAAACTGCTTCTTCGTTTAACGTTGGGTTTTACGGCTTTGCCGTTTAATATAGTGTGCTATTGTAGCTGGTCTTAATCGGGAGCAGGAACTGAGTTTCTCCCGGACAAACATTTGAGGAAAGTCAAAACGTCATGACGCGCATGAAATATCTGGTGGCAGCGGCCACGTTGAGCCTGGCTTTGGTGGGCTGCTCCGGTTCGAATGAACAGGTCCCTGACAATCCGCCGAATGAAATCTATGCGACTGCACAACAAAAGTTGCAGGACGGTAACTGGAAACAGGCGATAACGCAACTGGAAGCGTTGGATAATCGCTATCCGTTTGGTCCGTATTCGCAGCAGGTACAGTTAGATCTTATCTACGCCTACTACAAAAACGCCGATCTGCCGCTGGCTCAGGCAACCATCGACCGTTTCATGCGTCTGAACCCTACCCATCCTAACATCGATTACGTGATGTACATGCGCGGCCTGACTAACATGGCGCTGGATGACAGTGCATTGCAGGGCTTCTTCGGGGTGGATCGTTCTGACCGTGACCCGCAACATGCACGTGATGCTTTCAATGACTTCTCCAAACTGGTGCGTAGCTACCCGAACAGCCAGTACATTACCGATGCCACTAAGCGTCTGGTGTTCCTGAAAAATCGTCTGGCGAAATACGAGTACTCCGTTGCGGAATACTACACCCGCCGCGGCGCATGGGTTGCCGTGGTTAACCGTGTAGAAGGCATGCTGCGCGATTATCCGGATACACAGGCGACGCGTGATGGCCTGAAGCTGATGGAGAATGCATATCGCCAGATGCAGATGACGGCTCAGGCTGACAAAGTGGCGAAAATTATTGCCGCGAACAGCAGCAATACCTGATACCGCTACAACGCAAAACGGCAGCCCGCAGGCTGCCGTTTTTTTATCATTCAGACTTCCGATGAAGCGGTTTAGCCTCAACACATCCATTCAACTATGACCGTAATTGCTGGCTTCGACAAGGTAAATCTCACCTCTTCCTGCCCTGCCTCACAAAAAAGATTCCCTGACAAAAACCGACAAAATAACGTGATCTAAATCACACATTTTGACATTAGGTCGGGTATGCTGGAATCACCAAGACGGAAAGACAAGAGGTAACATTTATGACAATGAACATTACCAGTAAACAAATGGAAATTACTCCGGCAATCCGCCAGCACGTCGCAGACCGTCTCGCCAAACTGGATAAATGGCAAACACATTTGATTAACCCACATATCATCCTGTCCAAGGAGCCGCAGGGTTTCATCGCTGATGCAACTATCAATACTCCAAACGGCCATCTGGTCGCCAGCGCAAAACACGAGGATATGTACACCGCAATTAACGATTTGATCAACAAGCTGGAACGGCAGCTCAATAAAGTGCAACACAAAGGTGAAGCCCGTCGCGCCACAACGTCGGTGAAAGACGCCAGCTTCGCGGAAGAAGTTGAAGAAGAGTAATCCTCTAAAATTGAGTGTACCGACAACGCGCCTCCGGGCGCGTTTTTTATTGACAGGATCAAAACAGTACAGGTACTTTAACCCTATCAATTTCAGGACGACCTTATGAAACAGACGCCGTTTTTCTTCGCATTCTTTTTTACCTTCCCCTGACCGGGAGGCGTTTCGTCGTGTGATAAAGAATGCGAAGACGAACATCAAGGCCTCCCACACCGGGAGGCCTTTTTTATTGATAACGATAAATTGAGACAGACAACACTATGACACCGGAAAACCCGCTCCTGGATTTGCGCGTAAAGATCAGCGCTCTCGATGAAAAATTACTGGCCTTGCTGGCAGAACGCCGCGCGCTCGCTGTGGAAGTGGGCAAAGCCAAGCTGGATTCCCATCGGCCGGTACGCGATATCGATCGCGAACGTGATTTACTGGAACGGTTGATTCAGCTCGGTAAAGCGCATCATCTGGATGCCCACTACATCACCCGCCTGTTCCAGCTCATCATCGAAGATTCCGTTCTGACGCAGCAAGCCTTGCTCCAGCAACATCTGAACAAAACCAACCCGCACTCTGCGCGCGTCGCATTTCTCGGCCCGAAAGGCTCTTATTCTCACCTGGCGGCTCGCCAGTACGCCGCCCGCCATTTCGAAGAGTTTATTGAGAGCGGTTGTGCGAAATTTGCGGACATTTTCAACCAGGTCGAAACCGGCCAGGCGGATTACGCCGTGGTGCCTATCGAGAACACCAGCTCCGGCGCCATCAACGATGTTTACGATCTGCTCCAGCACACCAGCCTGTCGCTGGTCGGTGAGCTGACTATTCCTATCGATCACTGCGTGCTGGTCGTCGGCTCAACGGACCTGAGTCAGATCGAAACGGTTTATAGCCACCCGCAGCCGTTCCAGCAGTGCAGCCAGTTCCTGAACCGTTATCCGCACTGGAAAATTGAGTACACCGAGAGCACCTCGGCGGCGATGGAAAAAGTGGCGCAGGCAAACTCTTCTGCCGTCGCGGCACTCGGTAGCGAAGCGGGCGGCGCACTGTATGGCTTACAGGTTCTGGAGCGCAATCTGGCGAACCAGACGCAGAATATCACCCGTTTCGTGGTTCTGGCCCGCAAGGCCATCAACGTGTCCGATCAGGTACCGGCGAAAACCACCCTGCTGATGGCGACCGGCCAGCAGGCGGGCGCGCTGGTTGAAGCGCTGCTGGTGCTGCGTAATCACAACCTGATCATGACGAAGCTGGAATCCCGCCCAATCCACGGCAATCCGTGGGAAGAGATGTTCTATCTCGACATCCAGGCCAACCTGAAATCTGCATCCATGCAGAAAGCCCTGCGCGAGCTGGGCGAGATCACCCGCTCCATGAAAGTGCTGGGCTGCTATCCGAGCGAAAACGTGGTCCCGGTCGACCCGGCTTAACGTTCGATGAAGTGGCTTTTCTTCATCCCTGCCACATTTACGGGCAGGGTGAAGATAGCCCCGGAAAGCGGAAATTTTGCCAGCTCCTCCGCCTCCATGTTTTCCCGCGTGGTGGTGATAAACAGCGTTTTCATATCGTCGCCGCCAAAGCAGACCATTGTCGGGCAACGTACCGGCAGCCGGTACTCTTCCAGCTGTTCTCCCTGCGGGGAAAACCGCGCTATCCGCCAGCCGTCAAACAGCGCGCTCCAGTAGCAGCCTTCCTCATCCATTGCCGCACCGTCGGGAATACCTTCTCCCTCGCTAAAACGGCGAAATTCTTCGCGCGTTCCGGGTTCAGCCAGCTCATCAAGCGGTGTGCGGTAGATCACGCCGTTCGGCGTATCAGAGGTAAACATCCACCGTTTGTCAGGGCTAAACGCTAAACCGTTATGCCCCTGAATATCGCACTGGATCACTTTCGGCGTCAGGTCGTTATCAATACGCATCAGCATGGCGCCGTTATAATCTCCCGGCCCCCAGAAGGTGCCCGCATAAAACCGTCCCTGATGGTCGGTGCCACCGTCATTAAAGCGTGCAAGCAGCGGATTAGACGGGTTATCGCATACCTTACGCTGGAGCAGGCCGTGTTTGTCGGCCAGCCAGATGGCGTTACGCATCGCGACGATAAATCCGCCGCGTTCACGCAGGGCAAAACACCCGACTTCTTCATGGAATGAGAGCACCGAATGTTCCGCGGTGGGCAGATGATACCGATGGATCTCCCCTTCCAGAATATCTGCCCAGTAGAGCGCATTTTCTTCTGCACTCCACGTCGGGCATTCGGGCAGATGCCCGGTATAGTTCAACAGCAGCTGCGGTTCAGCCATAACAGATCCCCAAAATGAAAAAAGCCAGCAATGCTGGCTTTCAGTATATACATCATCCGATTACTGGCGACTGTCATTTGCCTGGCGCAACAGGGTGCGGCTTTCGCTCTGGAATCGCGTGGCGTAATCACCGAACCAGTGCTCCACTTTACGGAAACTGTCGATAAAAGCCTGTTTATCGCCTTGCTCCAGCAAGGTGATCGCTTCGCCAAAACGTTGATAATAACGTTTGATCAGTGCCAGGTTATTTTCAGACGACATGATGATGTCAGCATAAAGCTGTGGATCCTGCGCAAACAGTCGCCCGACCATCGCCAGCTCGAGACGATAGATTGGCGAGGAAAGCGCCAGCAATTGTTCAAGCTGAACGTTCTCTTCCGCCAGGTGCAGCCCATAGGCGAAAGTAGCAAAGTGGCGCAGCGCCTGAATAAACGCCATGTTCTGGTCATGCTCTACCGCGCTAATGCGGTGTAAACGCGCCCCCCAGACCTGAATCTGTTCCAGGAACCACTGGTAGGCTTCCGGCTGCCGTCCGTCACAGTAAACCACGACCTGCTTCGCAAGGCTGCCGCTGTCCGGGCCAAACATCGGATGCAACCCAAGCACAGGGCCGGTGTGTGCCGCCAGCATGGCCTGTAGCGGACCATTTTTAACGGAGGCCAGATCCACCAGAATGCAATCCTCCGGCAGGGGAGGAAGCTTACCGATGATCTGCTCCGTCACGTGTATCGGCACGCTGACGATAACCATACCGGCATCTTTCATCCGTTCTGCCGCGTGCGGCCAATCCTCTTTCTCAAGAATACGTACCTGATAGCCAGAGAGCGTCAGCATTTTTTCAAACAGACGCCCCATCTGCCCGCCGCCACCGACGATAACCACCGGACGCAGCGATGGACAGAGGGTTTTGAAGCCCTTGTCGTTTTCGCTGGAATAGGACTCGCGCATCACGCGACGCAGGACGTCTTCAATCAAATCAGGTGAAACGCCCAGGGCCTGCGCCTCTTTACGGCGGGAGGCGAGCATAGAGGCCTCGCGCTCCGGAACGTAAATCGGCAGGCCATATTTGCTTTTCACTTCCCCGACCTCAGCAACCAGCGCCATGCGGCGCGCCAGAAGATCCAGCAGCGCCTTATCCACTTCATCAATTTGATCGCGTAATGCGGTCAATTCAGCAACCATAACTACCCTCTTAAGCCAGACGCGTCGCCAGCTGGCCGTTCAAATCTTTGTGGATCTCACGCAGCAGCGCATCGGTGGTTTCCCAGCTGATACAGGCATCCGTGACGGAGACGCCGGGCTTCATCGCGCTGCGCGGCTGTTCCGATGACTGATTGCCTTCATGAATATTACTTTCAATCATCAAGCCGATAATTGAACGGTTGCCATCTTTAATCTGTGCAATCACAGACTCTGCAACCGCTGGCTGGCGACGGTAATCTTTATTCGAATTACCATGACTGCAATCTACCATTAGCGCCGGGCGCAGTCCTGCCTGTTCCATCTCTTTTTCACACTGCGCGACGTCCGCCGGGCTGTAGTTCGGTGCTTTACCGCCGCGGAGGATCACGTGACCGTCCGGGTTACCCTGGGTTTGCAGCAGGCATACCTGGCCCGCCTGGTTGATCCCAACAAAACGGTGCGGCATTGCGGCGGCGCGCATGGCGTTAATCGCCGTCGCCAGGCTGCCGTCGGTACCGTTTTTAAAACCAACCGGCATAGACAGACCAGACGCCATCTCGCGGTGGGTTTGTGATTCGGTGGTGCGCGCGCCAATCGCGGACCAGCTAAACAGATCGCCAAGGTACTGCGGGCTGTTCGGATCCAGCGCTTCGGTTGCCAGCGGCAGGCCCATGCTGACCAGTTCCACCAGCAGGCGACGCGCAATTTTCAGCCCTGCTTCCACGTCAAACGAGCCATCCATGTGCGGATCGTTGATCAATCCTTTCCAGCCAACCGTCGTGCGTGGCTTTTCAAAATAAACGCGCATCACCAGGTAGAGGCTATCGCTGACCTCCTCCGCTAATGCTTTAAATCGACGTGCGTACTCAATGGCGGTTTCAGGATCGTGAATAGAGCAAGGGCCGCATACCACCAGCAGACGCGGATCGCGGCCAGCGATAATGTCAGAAATGGTCTGGCGAGAATGCTCAATCTGAGCTTCCTGCGCGGCGCTCAGCGGAAACTCCGCCTTCAGTTGATCCGGGGTAATTAATACCTGTTCATCAGTGATATGTACGTTGTTCAGCGCGTCTTTTTGCATGATTGCGATCCTGTAAAACTCGTTTGCGATAGTGGTTTTCCTCAAGGAGGTGACACAACGATACCACAACAAGTAAAGATTTCAATCCAAAATACGTACACTTTAATTTACAGCAACCATTTTAATGCCAAAAAATCAGGCTTAAAACGTAAACATAAAATTACACAAGCGCATTTACTGCCCATCTACGCTCACGCAAGGAACACTATCCAGGCGCTGGCCGTGAGCTTAATAACCCTCTGGTGAATCGAAGGGAAACTTGGCTGGCACATGAATCCAGAAAACAAACAATGAATGAAATTATGAATTCCAGCAGACTTAATCGAAGCTGGCTTCATTCTCGGGAATATAATTCGCAGTAAGATTTAGCTTAGGTCAATACAGGGATATTTCTGACATAATGACGGCTATAAGAAACAATGGTATTCTGCCGGAAATTCTTAAGGGCATCTATTTCCGGGGCGGTTTGGCGGATTCTGATGAGAAATACATTCTTGATCGCTTTTCTTCACCTCCCCCTGGCGCTAATGCTGTTCATTTTAGTGAGTCCTGCAAGGGCAGGCTCGTTTACGGAAACGGATAAATCGGTACGTTCGATTGTTTCCGGTATTGTGAGCTACACCCGATGGCCAGCACTGTCCGGCCAGCCGAAGCTCTGTATTTATGCCTCTTCCCGTTACAGACAGGCGCTCAGCAGTGGAGATGTAAATAACCCGTTGCCCTATACCCCTGTCATTGTGCATAGCGATCGGGAAGCGCTCGCGGCAAGGTGTGATGCCCTCTATTTCGGGAGTGAGTTGCCGGCAAAACAACAGGAAATAATAAATCAATATCAAGGCCATGCGTTGTTATTAATGTCAGAGCAAAATCCTGAATGCGTTATTGGCAGCGCATTTTGTCTGATAATAGAGTCCAACCAGGTCAGATTTTCCGTCAATCTGGACGCGCTGGCGCGCAGTGGCGTAAGAGTCAATCCGGATGTATTAATGCTCGCGCGGAATAAGAAGCATGAATAAGGATGTCATATCAACACCGCGTCCGACGTTTAAAAGAACGTTGCGGCGAATCAGCATGATAAGCGTCGTTATAACGATGACGTTTATATGGTTGCTGCTGTGTTTCGCTTCCGTGGTGACATTAAAGGAATACGCGCAAAAAAACCTCGAACTCACCGGCGCCACCATGAGCCACAGCCTTGAAGCCTCTCTGGTGTTCAACGATGCCGTGGCGGCAAACGAAACGCTTGCAACCCTCGGTAAGCAGGGGCAGTTTGCCGTGGCGGAAGTGCTTAACGCGCATCATAAACGGTTTGCCTGGTGGTCATGGAACCCGGCGGATAATACCGACACGCTCGGCGCACTGGTCAGCCGCTGGTTGTTCCCTCTTCCTGTCGCACAGCCCATCATGCATAACGGCAATGTGATTGGCGAAATTCGACTGACCGCACGAGACAGCCTGATTAGCCATTTTATCTGGCTGTCATTTGCCGTTCTCACCGGCTGCATTCTTATTGCCTCTGCCGTCGCATTGACCATCACCCGCTCGCTCCATCATGGCATGGTCGCTGAAATGCAAAACATCACTGACGTTGTGCATGATGTCCGCACCAACCGCAACTTCTCTCGCCGGGTAACTGAAGGCCGGATTGAAGAATTTCACCAGTTTGGTGAAGACTTCAACAGCCTGTTGGATGAAATGGAGGAATGGCAGCTCAAGCTACAGGCCAAAAACGCGCAGCTATTGCGTACCGCCATGCACGATCCGCTCACGGGGCTGGCAAACCGCGCCGCGTTTCGCAACAACATTGCGGCATTAATGAATGACGCTTCGGCAAAAATCAATTCTGCCCTGCTCTTCCTGGACGGTGATAACTTCAAGTTTATCAACGATACCTGGGGCCATGCCGCGGGTGACTGCGTCCTGATCGAAGCCGCAAAAAGGATGGTCGAATTTGGCGAAAAGCGTCATCAGTCTTACCGTCTCGGCGGCGACGAGTTTGCCATGATCCTGTACGGCGTCCATACCGAGCGTGAGGTGGAATATATTTGCGCCGCGCTGTCACAGCAATTTATTCGTCCGTTTGATCTGCATAACGGGCACACAGCATCAATGTCACTCAGCATTGGCTTTGCTCTGGCTTGGGAAAATGGCTCCGTTGAGGCATTACTGGAGCAAGCCGATCGCAATATGTATCTGGTCAAGAACCAGCGTTCGAAAACAATATCCTGAAAGGAAGACGATATGTTAAAGCGATACTTTGCGCCGTTGTTACTGGCATCTCTGGCTATGTCCGGGTGCCAGACGCCGGACGGTAAATTCACACCAGCGCAAATTGCGGCCATGAAGTCCTACGGCTTTAACGAACTGAACGGCGACTGGTCTCTGGGCCTGTCGGATAAGATCCTGTTTGATAAAAATGACGCCAGACTGCGGCCGGAAAGTGAAACGCAGATCCAGACTATGGCCTCACGTCTGGCGGCAACCGGTCTGAATCACGCCCGGATGGACGGCCATACGGATAACTATGGTGAAGAGCGCTACAACGAAGCGCTTTCGTTAAAACGCGCCAACGTCGTGGCGGATGCCTGGGCGAAGGGCGCGAACATCCCGCGCAGCAACCTCACCACGCGGGGCTTAGGTAAAAAATACCCGGTCAGCAGCAACCGCACTGCGCAAGGGCGCGCTGAAAACCGCCGGGTTGCGGTGGTCATCAGCACGCCATAAGGCTATTTAACGGATGATCCGGCGAGCGACACGCCTGAAGCCGCTCGCCAGCGCAGCCAGTCGATCGCAATGAACACCGCCAGGCTGACGCCCATCACCGGCAACGCCAGCCCCAGCAGAACGCTTATCAGCAAGGTCACACCCCTTCCCCACAGCGGCAATGCCAGCCAGCTTTGACAGAGCGTCTGGACCGGGTTCGCGGCTGACGTTGCAGGCCGACGCATCCACCACATCCGGTATCCCAGGATAATCAGCACGCACAGCGCAACACCAAACGCGATGAGCACCAGCTGATTTGCCAGACCAAACAGTATCCCCATATGGAAATCGACGCCCCAGCGGGTGAGTTTCGCCATCAGCGGAAAATCCTCGAAGCGATTGCCGTCCAGCACCTTCAGAGAGTGGGGATCCACGGCAACGGCATCAACCTGCGTCGGCCAGCTGCGATCGATTTCCGTCACCGTCCATGCCTGGTCAGCCCTTTTTGCCGGGCGGATCTCAACTTTGTTCGCATCAATCCCCGACTGGCGAGCAGCCTGCAACACGCTGTCAAAAAGCGACAGCTCGACCGGCATGTCAGGCATCGTCATAGCACCGTGATGGCCACGGTGTTCGGCGTGTTCATCCATCATTTCCGGCGCACCGGAAAGCTGGGTATTGACCTGCGGCGTCAGCCAGTTCATCTCTGCCCGCAGCTTGTCAACGTTACCCCCGGCCCATTGTGACCAGGTTAAACCGGTGGCTGAGAACAGCAGCATTCCCGCCAGCAGCGTCCAGCCTAACATCACATGCAGGCGACGACGATTCTGGAAACGGTTGTTAATGCGGCGCTTTGGCCGGGTGTAGAACCACAGCGCGATACCGCCCAGGGCAGCAACCCACATCCAGGAGGCGGCTAACTCGCTATAGAGCCGCCCGAGGTTGCCCAGCATCAGCGAGGTATGCAGATAATCGATAGTCTGACGCAGCGGTAAAATCCCGCTGGTGCCGTACACGGTCATATCCCCGCGTAGTTCAAGGCTGACAGGATCAACAAAGAGCGCCCGGTGCTCGGAGGGACCAAGCTTCGGGTCGGCAAACATCACGCGGGTCGTTTCGCCCTTTTCCAGCCCCGGACGAACGGCATGTAAACGCAGCGCTGAACCCACGGCGTTTTCCGCCACGGCAATTTGTTCAGCAAGAGGCTGCGCATCACCCACGGCATCCGTGTGGAGTGCGTTACGGTACAACGCATTTTCAAGCTGCGGCGTTGCCACATACAGCGTACCGGTCAGCGCGGCGAAGAAGATAAACGGACCGACAAACAGCCCGATGTAGAAATGGAGGCGACGCAGCAGGTTTCCCCATGCCGCGCGCGAAGTGCAGGTAGTCATACTTTTCCTTTTTAAGGCAAAAAGTGAGTGATTTTGTTTTAAAGGGAGAAAGCAGACCGCCGCGGCGGCGCGCGGGTATCAGGATAAAGCCAGGGGAAGAAGTGCCAGTGGCTGACCGCCTGACGTGGCGGCTTCAGCCGCAGCCGCTGCAACACCACGCTGAGCAGAACGATAAGCGCCAGCATCACGCCCGGCACGTGCGCCAGCAGCACGCAGTAGCCGCACGCCTCCGCATGGTCAACCGGCATCGTGTGTGGCATATCGCCGTGATGCTCATCCATCGACATCATGCTCATGTCATGGTGCATGCCAGGCATCGCGCTCATGGGATCTTTTTGCAGCGAGACGGAGATCAGCGGCGCCACGACGATCAGCAGGATCGCAAACAGCGCGGTCAATGCCGCTGCGCGTTTCCATCTATGCTGATGCAGTACGTTATCCACTTATCCTCCACCCAAGAGGCCAACATTGTAAATGATTTATGACGGAAGGGTTAACACGAGAGGTGCGATGGGATAAAAAAAGGGCCAGCCTTTCGGCCAGCCCTTTCTAACAGGATGTCGCTTAAGCGAATCTTAGTTCAGACGCTCTTTAATACGAGCAGACTTACCAGTACGCTCACGCAGGTAGTACAGTTTAGCTTTACGTACAGCACCACGACGTTTAACAGCAATGCTGTCAACTACCGGAGAGTGAGTCTGGAAGACACGCTCAACGCCTTCGCCGTTGGAAATTTTACGAACAGTGAATGCAGAGTGCAGACCGCGGTTACGAATAGCGATAACCACGCCCTCGAATGCCTGCAGACGTTTTTTGGAACCTTCAACAACCCATACTTTCACTTCCACGGTATCACCTGGACGGAAGGAAGGTACGTCCTGCTTCATCTGCTCTTGTTCAAGTTGCTTAATAATGTTGCTCATAATTTAATCTCTTATCCTGGGTAAACTGATATTCGGGAGCGTATTACGCATTCCCATCATGTTCATGCTGCTGGTGCGCGTGTTCGGTTTTGAACTCGGCCAGCAACTTTGCTTGCTCTTCAGTCAGAGCCAGGTTTTCCAGAAGTTCAGGTCTTCTAAGCCAGGTTCGGCCCAGCGACTGCTTCAAACGCCAGCGACGTATCTCGGCATGGTTTCCTGACAGTAATACTGCCGGTACTTCCATCCCTTCTAACACTTCAGGACGAGTATAGTGTGGACAGTCCAGCAATCCATCGGCAAAGGAATCTTCCGTTGCCGAAGCTTCATGGCCCAGAACACCCGGAATAAACCGGGCAACGGAGTCAATCAGCGTCATTGCGGGTAACTCACCACCGCTGAGAACGTAATCGCCGATAGACCATTCTTCGTCAATCTCGGTTTGAATTACGCGCTCATCTATCCCTTCGTAGCGACCACAGACCAGAATCAGCTTTTGATTCGTCGCCAGTTCGCTCACGCCCGCTTGATCAAGCTTGCGTCCCTGAGGTGACAGATAAATCACCTTCGCGCCTTCACCTGCCGCGGCTTTTGCTGTGTGAATGGCGTCCCGTAAGGGTTGCACCATCATCAGCATCCCCGGTCCGCCGCCGTAGGGACGATCGTCCACGGTACGGTGCCGGTCATGCGTAAAGTCACGCGGACTCCAGCTCTGGATGCTCAGCAGGCCATTCTTTACTGCCCGGCCAGTTACCCCGTAATCGGTAATCGCGCGGAACATTTCAGGAAACAGGCTAATTATGCCAATCCACATAGCGCCGTCTTTTACCGTTTATCCGGAGAATTAAAAACCAGGATCCCAATCTACTTCAATGGTTTGAGTAGCGAGATCGACTTTCTTGATAACCTGTCCATCGAGGAACGGGACCAGCCGCTCCTTGATGCCAAATGCATCTTTCAGGTTTGCCTTAATGACGAGAACGTCATTTGACCCGGTTTCCATCATGTCGATGACTTTCCCCAGGCTGTAGCCTTCAGTGGTCACTACCTGGCAACCCATAAGGTCTTTCCAGTAGTAGTCGCCCTCTTCCAGCTGTGGCAACTGCGACGAATCCACGACAATTTCACAATTAGTCAGCGCATTCGCGGCATCACGATCGTCAATGCCTTTCAGCTTGATGATGATGTCCTGATTGTGGTGACGCCAGCTTTCCAGCTCGACCTCTTCCCACTTACCGGCTTTCTGGATGAACCAGGGCTGGTAATCAAAAATGCTATCAGCGTCTTCAGTGGAGGAAAACACTCTGAGCCAACCACGGATACCGTAGCAAGAACCCATTTTTCCCAATACGATCGGTTCAACAGGTGCTTTATTGCTCATCATGACCACCGTGACAGATTAAGCTGCTTTGTTTGCTGCTTTGATCAGCGTAGCAACGCGATCGGAAACAGTAGCGCCCTGGCCAACCCAGTGAGCGATACGATCCAGATCCAGACGGGTTTCTTCTTCTGCGCCAGAGGCCAGTGGGTTGAAGAAACCAACGCGCTCGATGAAGCGACCGTTGCGTGCATTACGGCTGTCAGTCACAACAACCTGGTAGAACGGACGCTTTTTAGCGCCGTGACGTGCTAAACGAATAGTTACCATAACATCCTCTTGTGTGAATAAAACAACCGGGCCCCATCGAGGAACGGAGCCCGGGTGTCATATTAAAAGCCCGAAAATTTTACTGATTTTTGGGGAAAATGCAATCAGCAGTTGTTCAGTCTGCTGTAAAAGGCCGATTAACGCCCAGGGAATCCTGGTGGCATCATGCCTTTCATGCCGCGCATCATCTTCGCCATGCCGCCTTTCTTCATTTTCTTCATCATGCGCTGCATGTCGTCGAACTGTTTCAGAAGGCGGTTAACGTCCTGCACCTGCATGCCGCAGCCGGCTGCGATACGGCGCTTACGCGACCCTTTGATGATTTCTGGCTTAGCACGTTCTTTCAGCGTCATCGAGTTGATGATGGCTTCCATACGCACCAGCACTTTGTCGTCCATCTGCGATTTAACGTTGTCCGGGATCTGCCCCATGCCCGGCAGCTTGCCCATCAGGCTTGCCATGCCGCCCATGTTTTTCATCTGACGCAGCTGCTCAAGGAAGTCGGTCAGATCGAAGCCGTCGCCTTTTTTCAGCTTGCTGGCGAGTTTTTCCGCCTGCGCGCGGTCGACCTTGCTCTCAATATCTTCGATCAGCGACAGCACGTCGCCCATGCCGAGGATACGGGAGGCGATACGATCCGGGTGGAACGGCTCCAGCGCTTCGGTTTTCTCGCCCACGCCGAGGAATTTAATCGGCTTACCGGTGATGTGACGAATAGACAGCGCCGCACCGCCGCGGGCGTCACCGTCCACTTTGGTCAGCACCACGCCGGTTAACGGCAGAGCTTCGTTAAACGCTTTAGCGGTGTTCGCCGCATCCTGACCGGTCATGGCGTCAACGACAAACAGGGTCTCTACCGGGTTGATAGAGGCGTGCACCTGCTTGATCTCGTCCATCATCGCTTCGTCAACGTGCAGACGACCGGCGGTATCCACCAGCAGCACGTCGTAGAATTTCAGCTTCGCCTCTTTCAGCGCGGCATTCACGATATCGACAGGCTTCTGCGCCACGTCGGACGGGAAGAAGTCCACGCCAACCTGCTCAGCCAGCGTTTCCAGCTGTTTGATCGCCGCCGGGCGATAGACGTCCGCCGAAACGACCAGCACCTTTTTCTTGTGCTTTTCGCGCAGGAACTTACCCAGCTTACCGACGCTGGTGGTTTTACCTGCACCTTGCAGACCCGCCATCAGCACCACGGCAGGCGGCTGGGCCGCCAGGTTAAGTACCTGGTTCTCTTCGCCCATCGCCGAAACCAGTTCGTTACGAACGATTTTGACGAACTCCTGACCCGGGGTCAGGCTCTTGTTAACTTCATGACCAACCGCTTTCTCTTTCACACGGTTGATAAAATCACGGACGACCGGCAACGCAACGTCTGCTTCCAGCAGCGCCATGCGCACTTCGCGCAGCGTTTCCTTGATGTTCTCTTCGGTGAGGCGTCCACGGCCGCTGATGTTGCGCAGCGTGCGCGACAAACGATCGGTTAAATTATCAAACATTGTCTCTCGCCTGGGGTAGAAACGTTAGGTCGCCTGGGCGACACATACACAGAATTTTGCCGGAGTATAACATGAAGGCGCCTTTGTTGTTATGCAACGGTTGGAGCAGGCGTCACGTAACGTTATACTGCTTCTCTTTCTTATTAAGACAACTGTCGACGCCTATATGCCTGTTTTCGCACTGATCGCCCTTGTTGCCTACTCTGTCAGCCTCGCGCTGATCATTCCTGGCCTGCTGCAAAAAAACAGCGGCTGGCGGCGCATGGCTATTCTTTCGGCGGTGATCGCATTGATTAGCCACGCGTTTGCGCTGGAATCACGCATCATTCCCGGCGACGGCAGCGTGCAAAACCTGAGCGTACTGAACGTCGGCTCGCTGGTCAGCCTGATGATCTGTACGGTCATGACCATTGTCGCGTCTAAAAATCGCGGCTGGCTGCTGCTGCCGATAGTCTACGCCTTTGCGCTGATCAACCTGGCGTTAGCCACGTTCATGCCTAATGAGTTTATTACCCATCTGGAAGCCACGCCGGGAATGCTGGTGCATATTGGCCTGTCGCTTTTCGCCTACGCGACGCTGATCATTGCCGCCCTTTACGCCATGCAGCTCGCCTGGATTGACTACCAGCTGAAAAATAAAAAGCTGGCGTTTAACCACGAAATGCCGCCGCTGATGGTGATTGAGCGTAAGATGTTCCACATCACCCAGGTCGGCGTGGTTCTGCTGACGCTGACGCTGTGCACAGGTTTGTTTTATATGAAGAACCTGTTCAGCGTGGAGAATATCGATAAAGCAGTCCTCTCCATCATTGCGTGGTTTGTCTATATTGTCCTGTTATGGGGCCATTATCATGAGGGCTGGCGCGGTCGTCGCGTGGTCTGGTTCAACGTTGCGGGTGCCGGCATTCTCACGCTTGCCTATTTTGGTAGCCGCTTCATACAGCAATTTGCTGGCTAAGTAACAAAAGGAGTTCCCCCTGGAACACATCTCTACCACCACGCTGATCGTCATTCTGGTCATCATGGTGGTCATCTCCGCTTATTTCTCTGGCTCTGAAACCGGCATGATGACGCTGAATCGCTACCGGTTGCGTCATCGGGCCAAGCAGGGTAACCGTGCCGCGCGCCGTGTCGAAAAGCTGCTGCGTAAGCCAGACCGCCTGATTAGCCTGGTGCTTATCGGTAACAACCTGGTCAACATTCTCGCCTCTGCGCTGGGCACCATTGTCGGGATGCGTCTGTACGGCAACGCCGGCGTGGCGATTGCCACAGGGGTGCTCACGTTTGTGGTGCTGGTGTTTGCGGAAGTGCTGCCCAAAACCATCGCGGCGCTTTACCCGGAGAAGGTCGCCTACCCGAGCAGTTTCCTGCTAGCGCCGCTGCTTATTCTGATGATGCCGCTGGTCTGGCTGCTGAATATGGTGACCCGTGTGCTGATGCGCATGGTCGGTATTAAGGCCGACGTCACCATCAGCAGCGCGCTGAGTAAAGACGAGCTGCGTACCATCGTGAACGAATCCCGTTCGCAGATCTCCCGCCGCAATCAGGACATGCTCCTGTCGGTTCTGGATCTGGAAAAGGTCAGCGTTGACGACATCATGGTGCCGCGAAACGAAATCGTCGGAATCGATATTAACGATGACTGGAAGGCGATCGTCCGCCAGCTGACGCACTCCCCGCACGGGCGAATCGTGCTCTATCGCGATTCCCTCGACGATGCCATCAGCATGCTGCGCGTGCGCGAGGCCTATCGCCTGATGACCGAGAAAAACGAGTTCACCAAAGAAGTGATGCTGCGCGCCGCCGACGAAATTTACTACGTACCGGAAGGCACGCCGCTCAGCACGCAGCTGGTGAAGTTCCAGCGCAACAAGAAGAAAGTCGGCCTGGTGGTGGATGAATACGGCGACATCCAGGGGCTGGTAACGGTGGAAGATATTCTGGAAGAGATTGTCGGGGACTTTACCACGTCGATGTCGCCTTCCCTTGCGGAAGAGGTTACCCCGCAAAACGACGGGTCAGTGCTTATCGACGGCAGCGCCAACATTCGTGAAATCAATAAAGCGTTCAACTGGCATTTACCGGAAGACGAGGCGCGGACGATGAACGGTATGATTCTGGAAGCGCTGGAAGAGATCCCGGCAGCAGGTACGCGTGTGCGTATTGAACAGTATGATATTGATATTCTGGACGTTCAGGACAACATGATTAAGCAGGTGAAAGTCCTGCCCGTTACGCCACTTCGGGAAAGTATTGCCGAATAGAAGGTAGGCCGGGTGAGGCGAATGCCGCCACCCGGCACTACAGGTAGCAAATTAGGCTTTCGCTTTCGCCACGGTGACCATCGCAGCGCGAATAGTACGACCGTTCAGGGTATACCCTTTCTGCATCACGCCCAGCACGTTACCCGCGGCAACGTCTTCTGACTCAACCATCGCAATGGCCTGGTGAACGTTTGGATCCAGCGGGACATCCGTATCGGCGATCACTTCAACACCGAACTTACGCACCACATCCAGCATGGATTTAAGCGTCAGCTCGATGCCTTCAATCATCGCCGCGTTATCCGGATTAGCTTTATCCGCCACTTCCAGCGCGCGATCCAGGCTGTCGATCACCGGCAGCAGTTCGTTGACGAATTTCTCCAGCGCAAATTTGTGCGCCTTTTCAACGTCCAGCTCGGTACGACGGCGCAGGTTTTCCATTTCCGCTTTGATGCGCAGTACGCCATCGCGTTCGCGATTCTGCGCTTCTACCAGCTGAGCTTCCAGGTTGGCAATTTTTTCATCGCGCGGGTCCACCTGCTCAGCAGACGCGTCTGGCTCTACTGCCTCAACTTCATCGTGCTGTTCCGTGATAATTTCTTCAGGGGCTTGCCCCTCAGGCGTTTTCTGTTCTTTACTACTCATGAATTTCTCCGCGTTTTTCTGCATTCATCTCGCTAACTTCGCTTATTATGGGGATCAGTTTCCTGGATTCAAGGGAACAAGGCAGATTGTCATCATTCATCAGGCACAAGGACCTCCAGAACATGAATAATCATTTCAGGTGTATTGGGATCGTCGGCCATCCGCGTCACCCTACCGCATTGACGACACATGAAATGTTGTATCGCTGGCTGAGTGGTAAAGGCTATGAAGTGATGGTCGAGCAGCAAATCGCCCAGGAGTTGCAGCTTAAAAGCGTCAGAACCGGCACGCTGGCGGAAATTGGCCAGCAGGCGGATCTCGCCGTGGTGGTCGGCGGCGACGGTAATATGCTGGGCGCGGCGCGAACGCTGGCTCGCTATGATATTAAGGTGATTGGTATTAACCGTGGCAATCTCGGTTTCCTGACCGACCTCGACCCGGACAATGCGCAGCAGCAGCTGGCGGACGTGCTGGAAGGTCACTATATCAGTGAAAAACGGTTTTTGCTGGAAGCCCAGGTGTGTCAGCAGGACTGCCAGAAGCGCATCAGCACCGCCATTAACGAGGTGGTTCTCCACCCCGGTAAAGTGGCGCACATGATCGAATTCGAAGTCTATATCGACGAAATCTTCGCGTTCTCGCAGCGGTCTGACGGGCTGATTATCTCCACCCCGACCGGCTCAACCGCCTACTCGCTTTCAGCCGGAGGCCCAATCCTGACGCCATCGCTGGATGCGATAACCCTAGTGCCGATGTTCCCGCACACGCTCTCGGCGCGTCCGCTGGTGATCAACGGCGACAGCACCATCCGACTGCGTTTCTCCCATCGCCGCAGCGACCTGGAGATCAGCTGCGACAGCCAGATTGCGCTTCCTATTCAGGAAGGTGAAGATGTACTCATTCGCCGCTGCGATTACCACCTGAACCTCATTCACCCGAAAGATTACAGCTATTTCAATACATTAAGCTCCAAGCTTGGCTGGTCAAAAAAATTGTTCTGATTTTGCATCCAGCGCTTTACTGTATATAAAACCAGTTTATACTGTATACAAACACAGTTATGGTTTTTCATACAGGAAAACAATTATGCTGGCACAACTGACCATCAGCAACTTTGCCATTGTTCGTGAGCTTGAGATCGACTTCCATAGCGGAATGACGGCGATTACCGGTGAAACCGGCGCAGGTAAATCCATTGCCATTGATGCCCTCGGCTTGTGCCTCGGCGGTCGTGCTGAGGGCGACATGGTGCGCACAGGCGCAGCCCGTGCAGACCTGTGCGCCCGCTTCTCGTTAAAAGACACGCCTGCCGCCCTGCGCTGGCTGGAAGCAAACCAGCTGGAAGACGGACGTGAGTGTTTACTTCGCCGCGTCATCAGCAGTGATGGCCGCTCCCGTGGTTTTATCAACGGCACGGCGGTCCCTCTTTCCCAGCTTCGCGAGTTGGGCCAGTTGCTCATCCAGATCCATGGTCAGCATGCGCATCAGCAGTTAATCAAGCCCGAACAGCAGAAAGCGCTGCTTGATGGCTACGCAGGTGAGTACGCGCTTACTCAACTGATGGCGGAGCACTATCGTCAGTGGCATCAAAGCTGCCGCGAACTTGCGCAGCATCAGCAGCAAAGCCAGGAGCGTACCGCCCGCGCCGAGCTGCTGGAATATCAACTGAAAGAGCTGAACGAATTTAACCCGCAGGCGGGGGAATTTGAGCAAATCGACGAGGAGTACAAGCGTCTGGCCAACAGCGGTCAGCTGCTTTCCACCAGCCAGAATGCCCTGAACATGCTGGCAGATGGCGAGGATGTGAACTTGCAGAGCCAGCTGTACAACGTTCGCCAGCTTGTTACCGAGCTGACCGGCATGGACAATAAGCTGTCTGGCGTACTGGAGATGCTCGAAGAGGCCGCGATTCAGATTTCAGAAGCCGGGGATGAACTGCGCCACTACTGTGAACGGCTGGATCTCGACCCGAACCGTCTGTTCGAACTTGAGCAACGTATCTCCCGTCAGATTTCACTGGCGCGTAAGCATCACGTTACTCCGGAAGAACTGCCGAATTACTATCAGTCTCTGCTGGAAGAACAACAACAGCTGGACGATCAGGCCGATTCCCTCGAAACCCTGTCTCTGGCGGTAAATCTTCATCACCAGCAGGCGCTGGAAACGGCGAAACGGCTGCACGATGTGCGCCAACACTATGCGCTGGAGCTTAGCCAGCATATTACCGACAGCATGCATACCCTGGCGATGCCGCACGGGGTGTTCACCATCGACGTTCGCTTTGAAGAAAATCACCTGACGGCGGAAGGCGCAGACCGCATTGAGTTCCGCGTCACCACCAACCCGGGCCAGCCTTTACAGGCGATTTCGAAAGTGGCTTCCGGCGGTGAACTGTCGCGTATCGCCCTGGCCATTCAGGTGATCACCGCCCGTAAAATGGAAACCCCGGCGCTGATTTTCGATGAAGTGGATGTGGGTATCAGCGGCCCGACGGCGGCCGTTGTCGGCAAACTGCTGCGTCAGCTGGGTGAATCGACGCAGGTCATGTGTGTGACACACCTGCCTCAGGTAGCCGGCTGTGGTCATCATCACTTTATCGTCAGTAAAGAAACTGACGGCGAAATGACGGAAACACACATGAAGCCGCTGGATAAACGCGCACGCTTGCAGGAGCTGGCACGCCTGCTCGGGGGCAGTGAAGTCACGCGCAATACGCTCGCGAATGCGAAAGAACTGCTGGCGGCATAAACTTTTCCGGGATCTCAGGGTCATACAGAACAACAAAAACGCCGTCAGACCGGTTTCAAAGTGGGGCAAGGTCTATTATCATCGGCATATTACATATGAGCCGCGTACTGCTCGGGCCCGAAAAGGAATCAAATCACTATGCGCTGTAAAACGCTGACCGCTGCCGCAGCGGTTCTTCTGATGTTGACCGCAGGCTGTTCCACTCTGGAGAAAGTGGTTTACCGTCCTGACATCAACCAGGGGAACTACCTTACCCCTAACGATGTGTCCAAAATCCGTGTGGGAATGACACAACAGCAGGTCGCTTATGCACTGGGAACCCCGATGATGTCCGATCCGTTCGGTACAAATACCTGGTTCTATGTATTCCGCCAGCAGCCTGGTCATGAAGACGTGAGCCAGCAAACCCTGACGCTGACCTTCAGCAGTGCTGGTGTGCTAACCAATATCGACAACAAGCCTGCCCTGACCAAATAATCAGGCGTCAGCAACGCAAAAAGGTGCTCAATGAGCACCTTTTTTGTATACGTTTATTGGCTATTTACCGGATTTCTCTGCTCGCTGACGGCGCAACTCTTTCGGGTCGGCAATCAGTGGACGATAGATTTCAACCCTGTCGCCCTCTTTCAGCACATCACCGAGCTTAACCGGACGGCTATAAATGCCGACTTTATTCTTCGCCAGATCAATATCACGGCGAAGTTCAAGGATGCCGGAGACCCGGATAGCCGCCTCAACGGTGGCCCCCTCTTCCAGCATCACGCGCTGCAAATACTGCTTCTCCGGCAGCGCATACACCACCTCAACAGCAATCTTATGCGACACTGTAAACCTCTTTGGCGCGCGTGGTGAACGCCTGAACCATATTCGAGGCCAGCTCTTTAAAGATACGGCCAAACGCCAGTTCGATCAGCTTATTGGTAAATTCAAAATCCAGATGGAACTCAATACGGCAGGCGTCTGCGCTCAGCGGCGTAAACTTCCACCCTCCCATCAGTTTTTTAAACGGACCATCCACCAGATGCATCAAAATACTCTGATTGCTCGTCAGGGTATTGCGCGTGGTGAACGTTTTGCTGATCCCCGCTTTGGAGACATCCACGGCCGCAGTCATCTGCGTCGGGCCGGATTCCAGCACCCGGCTACCGGTGCATCCCGGTATAAATTCCGGATAGGACTGAACGTCGTTCACTAACTGATACATTTGTTCCGCGCTGTAGGGAACAAGCGCAGTACGGCTAATCTGAGGCATAGCATTTTCCATGGTCACACAACAGACAAATAATAACATTTATCACCTGTTAAAAAAACGCTAAGCCTTATCTCGTGCTAAGATAGCGCGTTAGACCTCACAGGACGCAATGAGGTGTCTTTTTAAAATCAGATTACCGACGGCTTTACGACACTTATGACGAAGAAAAAAGCACATAAACCTGGTTCGGCGACCATTGCGCTCAACAAGCGTGCTCGCCACGAGTATTTCATCGAAGAAGAATTCGAGGCCGGCCTTGCGTTGCAGGGCTGGGAAGTAAAATCGCTGCGTGCCGGGAAAGCCAACATTGGCGACAGCTACGTGATCCTGAAAGACGGTGAGGCCTTCCTGTTCGGCGCGAACTTCACGCCGCTGACCGTTGCCTCTTCACATTACGTCTGTGATCCAACCCGCACCCGCAAGCTGCTGCTGAACAAGCGCGAACTGGAATCCCTCTACGGACGCATCAACCGGGAAGGCTTTACCGTGGTTGCGCTCTCTTTGTACTGGAAAAACGCCTGGTGCAAAGTGAAAATCGGCGTTGCAAAAGGTAAGAAACAGCACGACAAACGTACTGACCTGAAAGCACGCGAGTGGCAGCTCGACAAAGCACGTATCATGAAAAACGCAGGGCGTTGATTCTGCGCACTTATTGTACTATTCAATAAGTTAGCGTTTCGGGCTGGTATCGAGGAAGTAAAATCTGGTATACTGAGTTCAACACTATTGGGGCTGATTCTGGATTCGACGGGATTTGCGAAACCCAAGGTGCATGCCGAGGGGCGGTTTGCCTCGTTAAAAGCCGCAAAAAAATAGTCGCAAACGACGAAAACTACGCTTTAGCAGCTTAATAACCTGCTAAGAGCCCTCTCTCCCTAGCTTCCGCTCTTAAGACGGGGATCAAAGAGAGGTCAAACCCAAAAGAGATCGCGTGGAAGCCCTGCCTGGGGTTGAAGCGTTAAAACTAATCAGGCTAGTTCGTTAGTGGCGTGTTTGTCCGCAGCTGACGTGCGAATGTAAAGACAAACTAAGCATGTAGTACCGAGGATGTAGAAATTTCGGACGCGGGTTCAACTCCCGCCAGCTCCACCAAAATTCTCCATCGGTGATTACCAGAGTCATCCGATGAAGTCCTGAAAGCCCGCACGGCGCAAGCCCTGCGGGCTTTTTTGTGTATCCCCCCTCCCGCCCAGCGCCCCCTCACACGCCAGTGCCAGCATCATCAGTGCTGCCTCATCCTCCTGCATTGATAAAATCTCCATACCCACCGGCACCCCTTTGCGGCTCACGCCGCACGGCAACGTTATTGCCGGCAGACCGCTGATGGCGGCCAGCTCCTACCCGCAGCCTGACGCCGCTGTCAGAGGCCTATATTGCCGGGCTGCGCGACTACAGCGTTGAGGAGATGCGCCAGCGCGCGGTAACCGGCGATGACCGCTGCTGGTCAACACAGGGACTGCTGGATTCGGTGCTGCCGGGACACGGCGGCGAAATTGCGCCGGTCATCTGTTTTGGCATTTCACAGGATCGGGATTCCGCTCCCGCTATCGTGAGTCCGCACGGTTTTTCCGTCGAATGGCTGCGTCTTTCTGAGGATCACGTTGTGGGCCGACACCTGTGCCCGGATATTCAGGTCATCATGGTCTTTAAAGGCCAGTTGGAGGTCACATGGAACGAGGAGATCCTGCAACAGGCGAGAGAACACAATCGCTGTCTCGATCCCGATGGCTACGTGGCCGATGCCGACTTCCTGCCCGCCACGGCCCGTCGGGCCGGTGCAATAATGGAGAAATGGCAGGCGGATGCCTGACTGGTTTTATTACCGTAACCACGATACTGGCGCAGGCTGTTTACTGCGCCATTGTGATTACCCACATACTGTCCCTCACCAGACCTTCTCCACGGTCAAACATTATCCGACCATCGCCTTCTCCAGAACGGTAATATTTTTCCCTGCAACGTTTTCCACCGTGAAATTATCGGCATACAGCAAAATGAGTTTCAGTCCTCTGCCGCTTTCAGCCAAAAGACAGCCGTCGAACGTCACGTCTTCACGCCCCGCCGCGAGACGTTCAGCAGGAAATGCATCGCCATCATCCGTAAAACGCAGCGTCGCGCCCGAGCGGGTAGCGATGAACTCCACGGTGAAGCAACGTTCCGGGTCCTCATGTAGCGCATGGCGAATAATATTGGTTGCCGTTTCACAGGCGGCGAGATCGAGCGCAAAGCGCCAGTCATCGCTGACGGACAGCGAAGCCATCTGACGTTCAAGCCACGCCGCGAGCGGCGAGACTGAGCTTAACGAGGCGGGAAGCGTGATGTCGTTAGCCACGGTCAACTCACTGATTAAGCTGCGCAAGTGCCGTAGCGCGATCCGGGCAGATGCGAAATATGCGATCCATACGAGTCAGGGTGAACATGTTGCGTATACCGGGGTTCAGCGCGCACAGCACCATGTCACCTTTACCGTTCATCATTTTGAGCAGCGATACAAGCGCGCCCAAACCGCTACTGTCGATAAAATCGATTTTGCTGAAGTCGACAATCAGGGCTTTACGATCCTCACCGAGCTCCCGGGTGACGGCATCTTTAAAGGCCGCCGCCACCGAGGCGTCAAGTCTTCGCACCGAGGGCGTCATAATATTCACGCCGGGATGCCTTTCTGTATCAATATTCATTGCCTTTCTCCAGTACGCTCAATAATTAACAGGGAAACATCGTCGGCCATTGCCTGGGGTTCCCGGCGTTCCCCACTGCGCCAGTGAACAAGGTGCTGCGCAAACTGCGGTAAGAGCTGTTCCAGCGCTAGCGTGGCATCACGCTGAAGCCGATGCTGCAAACGCGCCTGCCCAAACTGTTCGTTATCAGGGTTCTCACACTCGGTAATACCGTCACTGAACAGGCAGAGTCGTTCGCCCGGTGCCAGCGAGAAGTTCACGTCTGTCCAGCTCAGATCCGGCATCAATCCTACCGGCGCGCCGCCTTCACCGACCGTCCTGATCTCGCCGCCAGGGTTCACAATAAAGGGAGTGGGATGCCCGGCCTGGCAAAGCTTGCCTTCACCTGTAGACAGGTCGATAACACCGTAAATCATGGTGAAATAGCTCATTATCTCCACCTCTTCGCTGCAAAATCGACCGTTCAGGATCCGAACGACGTCCGCGGGAGAGGCTACATCGCTATCGTCCGCAAACAGAAAACGCTCCACCGCTCTGCCATGCAGAAACTGACGGGCCACGGCAAGCGACATCATCGCCGCGCCGACGCCGTGCCCGGATACATCCACGCAGTAGAATCCCAGGTGATTGTCCAGCGGGAAGACATTGAAAATATCGCCAGACACCCAGGCTGACGGCAGGAAAATCCAGTCGGCAAAATAATCCCGGTAGCGCAGCTGATGCGCGGGCAGAACCGACTGCTGGATACGTGCCGCCACCTCAAGGTCTTGCTCTATCTGCCTTAACGCCTCGCTAAGGCGCGCATTACGCGCAGCAAGCGTGGCTTCAAGGGACAAAACCCGTGCCCCCGCGTGCAATCGCGCCCGCAGCTCACTCTGCTCGACCGGCTTATTGAGAAAATCATCCGCCCCGGCGTCAAACCCCACCGTCAGATCGCCCGGCTCTTCGCGCGCGGTAAGCAAAATTAAATAAACATAATGTCCAAACTGACGGCTGCGAACCTCCCGGCACAATGTCAGGCCATCCATTTCCGGCATATCCCAGTCGCTAATCACCAGGCTGACGGGCTGGTTTTCAAGGATCTCAAGTGCGGCGACGCCGTTCTCCGCCTCGTAGACGATGTACCCCCACTGCGTCAGCATTCGGCTGAGCAGGCGACGATAAACCAGCGAATCTTCAACAATCAGGACGTGCTGTGACACCCTACGCCCTCCTAAAGCGGTAAGAACCAGATGACGCTGACGGTGCCTTCCCGAAATTTGCCGCTGCCGCTCTGGTGGCCGGGGTAACGGGTGCCGGAATAGTTAGCGTACTGAACGGAGAATGAACCCGGCGTATAGCCCGCGTAGCCAAAGCTATAGCTATAGTCGCCGTTCCAGGGCTGTTGCTGGCTGCTGTCCGGGAACCAGAACGCAGTGGCGCGCACGAAGAAGTGCTGCTTAAAGGTATAACCGCATCCGCCCAACACCACGTTCTTGTTTTTGCGGATATCGTTGCTGTCCAGATCGTAATAGCGCGGAACCCAGCTGTAGCCCATCTGGCAAATGATGGAGTCGCCTTTGTTGATCAGGAGCGTATTCTCCACGGGCTTCGGCAGTGAAAATTTATACGCCAGCGTCACGGCCCCCTGTTCAAAATAGGTGTTACGACGCGTTCCAGACGTCCAGAAGCGGTTATCCCCGTAATTGCTGTACACCAGGCTGACCGTGTTGGCATGCCAGTCGTCATAGCCAAAGCTGTAACGAAAATCAGCCGTATAGCGGCTGGTGTCCGTCACCGGCAACCGCGATGTCACGTTGGCAAACCAGTAACTGTAGGGTGAGTATTGCAGGCTGAGATTGAGCGTCTGGTTGTATTTACGTTTCTGCTCCGCGCTGTCCGAGCTGTTCGGGATGGTCATCCACTGCTCTTTCAGTCCGGAACTAAAGCTCAGCGCGCCAGAGAAGACGTCTTCATTCCCCGAGAACAGGCGACCCCAGCGGCTGGTGAACACGCCAGCCTGCACCGGTTCGCCGTTCTTGTCACGTAGCGATTCCGCATCGTCCTTCGGCGCAGCCTCTGTGCCGGTAGCAACGCACAACAGCGCACAGGTCAGCAACAATTTATCCCGCATCTGCCCTTCCTTAGTTAGGTATCCAGCGTGCGGCGACGTTATATTTCGCCATCAGCCACAGTACGCCCAGCGTCACCGCGTGGATGAAGGTATTCACAACCCAGTCCTGGCGCCACAGATCGAACGTGACGAACTGGCTTACCAGGAATACGACGTAGACGTGCAAAATAAAGGTGTAAAGCGAATGCTGACCAAGCGGGATGAGAAACCAGCCCGCCAGGCGATACAGCGGCTGCCAGCACCAGGTCAGCAGCAGATAGACCGTCACCATCAGGCTGATATCGTTTACTACCCTGACGGGTCCAAGGCCATTTTTTGCCGCCCAGGTATGATAAAACGCGTTAAAGTTCTCGGGTGAAAGGCTGTGCATGAGCAGCCCGGGGGGCATGAACGGGTTGGTATGATTCTGGGCGATAAAGCCAAGCACCAGCGCAATCATCACCAGCGCCACGAGCACCACCTTACCGGCGGGGGTGCGGGCAAAAGAGATCAAGTCTTCTTTGTACCAGCCGCTGCACATTCCCAGCACAAAAATGAACTGCCAGGCCAGCAGCGGAAACGCGAATTCAAACTGAGACGGCGTCACGCGCACCGGCCATATCTGCCAGCAACCGTAGACGAGCAACGATAACCCCAGCAGCCAGTAGACGTATCCTCTCTGGAGCATTCCCAAAAACAGCGGACTTAACAGCAGAAGAAAAATATAGAGACCCAGGATTTGCGTTTGATGAGGACCAATTTGCAGGTAGAGGACAATGTTAAACCAGGTTTCTTTAATTTGCGGTGTCACCGGATACAATGCCCAGGTTGTACCTGAGTAACGATCGGTAAAATGGGTAACCTCAAAGACGTTAATAAACGGCAGATACCCTAACAGCAAAAATGAAAGAATAATGATGATATTTACGCGATATATTTTCCATGCGCGCAGATATAACCCCCAGGATATCGTCAACAATACCGCTTTTTGCAATCTGGCACGGTTTAACATTCCCAGCATAAATCCGGAAAGGATCACAAACCCTTCAGCACCGGTGACCAGACCAAACCTTTCCCAGGTGAATATATTAAATATCGACATCACTTCCGTGTGCGCCACCACCATCATTACTAAGGCGATACCGCGCATAAAATCAATACGTAAATCACGTTTATCCGACAGGACGTAACGCCATGCCGTTGGTTTTTCAGTATCTTTTCTTATAAGCACAGGCGCAATCTGGCTCATGGGGCGTCGCGTTCTCCATGCTAAAAAGTTTCTTGTATTTTATTTAGATAGCGTAAAGAAAAGCATATAGCAATTTTTGACAACGCTTACGATATTATTAAGCGTAGTTAACGATTATTTAAGCATGCCTGAAAGATCGGTTTTTTACGCCTCTGGAATTATTTTATCCACCATCTACACTTACTTTACTTTTTGTTTTAGCGGACGTTATTTTCTGTTTTGTGCTCCCTGTCGGTAACGGGTCAGTTATTAATAGCCATCGTGGAATCAGGATATCCTTCTCTATGGATTTTTATTTTTCCCGTTTTGAACATCGCCAGCCGCCTGAACCGCTTAAGACACCGCGCTGGGTAATGCTAACATGGCAGGTATTAGCGGTTGCCGCGCTGATTTTAGGCGCTAATTATCTTTACTGGCGCTGGACAGCCTCCTTAAATACCGATGCGCTGTGGTATGCCATTCCGCTGGTATTGGCGGAAACGCTGGCCTGGATCGGCACCGTGCTGTTCACCATTAACCTGTGGAAAGAGGACGATCCGCCGCAAAACCCACCCCCGGTTGAGATCAATGACTGCCTGCGCCCCGAAGACGCGGAAGCATCCAGACCCCTGAAGGTCGATCTCTTTATCGCAACCTATTCAGAAGACGTGGAGCTGGTCAGGCTTTCTATTCGGGACGCCATGAAGATGGTCTACCCGGTTCCGCTGGACTATAAAGTGCACGTGCTTGACGATGGTCGACGGCCAGAAATGAAAGCCGTCTGCGATCAGGAAGGCGCCAACTACATCTCCCGCCAGACCAATATTGGCTTCAAGGCCGGTAATTTGCGAAACGGACTTGAGCAAACTGACGGAGATTTTCTGATCATTTGCGATGCCGATACCCGGGTATTCCCCACCCTGCTCAGCCACACGCTGGGCTATTTTCGCGATCCTGACGTCGCCTGGGTCCAGACGCCGCAGTGGTTTTTCGACCTGCCGGAAGGCGAAAACCTGGCGCGCTGGCTTGGGCGGAAAGCGGGCAAACCGGGATACGGGCTGGGATGGCTTGCGCAGAAATTCATCGGGCCGGTGACCATTGGCCGTGACCCCTTTTTTAACGATCCGCGCATGTTTTATGACGTGATTTTGCGCCGGCGAAACTGGGCCAACGCCGCTTTCTGCTGCGGTGCGGCGTCTGTACACAGGCGCGAAGCGGTAATGCAGGCCGCACTGCGCAGCTATGTCTGGACGGTGGAAGAAGAGGTTGAGCGGCACACGCGGGATATACGCGATCCCGTCATGCGTGAAACCCTTCAGGATGCCATGCGCCCTCACGTGGCTTTCGACACAGAGCTCACGCCCTATAAGTTTCACGTTTCGGAAGATATTTATACCTCCATCCTGCTCCACGGCGATGCCGCCCGCCGCTGGCGCTCGGTGATGCACCCGCGGATCGAATCGAAAATGCTCTCTCCGCAGGACATGCTGACGTGGATGATCCAACGCTTCAAATACGCCGCGGGTTCACTGGATATTTTGTTCCACGACAATATTTTCAGCCGCCGCCGTTTTAAGCTTTCTCTGCCGCAGACCCTGATGTATGCCACCACCTTCTGGTCCTATCTGGCCTGCGTGTGGAACACCATTTTCCTGATATCGCCCATTGTTTACCTGTTTACCGGCATTCCGCCTGTTTCAGCCTGGTCAGAGCCCTTTTATCTTCATTTTTTACCCTTTTTCATCATGTCGGAGCTGGCCTTTATGTTCGGCACCTGGGGGATTTCAGCCTGGGACGGCAGAGCGTCATATCTCTCCTTTTTCTCAATGAACCTGCGTGCGCTCGATACGGTACTGCGCGGTGAACAGATCAAATTCCACGTCACGCCGAAAGAGCGGCAGACGGGCAGGTTTCTCTATCTGGTGAAACCGCAAATCGCCATCGTCGTGCTCACCCTGGCCGGGCTGATTTGGGGCGGTATTCAGGTCGCTCGCGGGCAGGTTGACGATCCCTCCGGCTACGTCATCAACATTTTCTGGGGCGCAGTCAACATTGCCGCCATGCTGCCGCTGATCTTCGCCGCCATGTGGACCCCGGCTGAGGAAGAGGTGAGCGAATGAGAAAACGCGACGCGCTTTTGTCAGCCCGCAGTTACCTCACGATCCTGCTCGGCTTTCTGCTGGGATTCGCCATCGTCGTCTGGGTTGAAAAACAGATGCCAACACGCGTTGAAGGCAGCGCGGGGATGTCGCTGAGTAACGATTTCCCGCCCCTGCCCGCTCCGCGTGAGCTGACATTCGAAGAGGCCATTTGGGGGCGGGTAGCCTGGCAGTATTATGTGAACAATACGCAGCCGAATGGTCTGGCCAACGCGCACGACGGCGAGCCCTGGCTCAGCCTGTGGAGCACCGGCAGCTATCTGTTTGCCGCTGTAGCCGCCAGGCAGCTCAACATTCTTACTCCCGACGAATTTGATGAACGCATCGCGGCCGCACTGGCTGCTCTCACCCGTCTTCCGCTCAACCCGCAGGGGCTGCCCGCGGCCTATTACCATGCCGACACGCTGGAAGCCCTGGGCAAACCGGACGCCTCGGCTATCGGCATGGGCCGCCTGCTTAACGCCCTGCAAACGCTGCTGTGGCGCTACCCCCAGCATGCCGCCGACGTGCGCGATCTTTTAGAACGCTGGAAGTTGGGCGCCCTGATTGCCCACAACACCAGCAGCCAGGCCGCGGTCCCGCTTCACCACTGGGCGCTGGCAACGGACGAGCCGCGAAACAGCTTCGGCTATCGCCTGTATGCCAGCCATACGCTTCGGCTGATCGACAACGCGGCGGGGCTGGCGGTGACGAACCCGCCGGAAGGGCAGCAGATGATCGACATCGACGGAATAATGGTGCCTGATGAAGGGCTACGCACCCCGTGGGGTCGGCAGCCTTCGCTTATCAGCCTTCCCTATTTATTAACGGGCCTCGAGCTGGGTTTCGACGCGCAGAGCGCCGAAATCGCCTGGCGCATAATGCAGATCCAACAGCGCCGTCACGGCCTGCGGGTCCGCAAGCCGCCGATCAGCACCGATTACGCCGAGCCCGCGCCGGATTACGTCAACGATCTGCCCGATCGCCAGCCGCTGCAAAATAGCGCTCTGCTTGACGCCACGCCGGAGCAAACGGCGATAACCTCGACCCGCACCGCCTTTGCCTGGTACGCCCTGTTCCGCAACGGCTGGAGCGAAGCGCTACGCCAGCAGGTGCAGAAGCTACAGGTGCCGGGTAAGGGCTGGCAGCGCGGGCTTAACCTTAACAGCAGCGTGAACGAGATCGTTGACGCCGATACCAATTCGGTCGTTCTTGAAAGCCTGGCGTACATTGCTCACGGTCAGATGCTTTGTCTGGCCTGCCCTGGCCCCGCCACTCCCCCCACATCTTCAGCAGGAGCGAAGCCATGAAGCTGAAATCAATACTCTTTTTTCCTCTTCTGGCCGGGCTTGTGGCAGGCTGGCTCTCACTCTCTGCGGCCCAGGCAGCGACCGGCCTTCCCGCCTCGGATTACCCGCCGCGTAGTGGGGAACTCACGCCTCGCGAGATGACCATTGCCAAAAACGCCTGGCAATATTTCGTTGTGAACTACCAGCCCACTACCGGCCTGGTGAATGCCGTCAATAAATTTCCCTCAACCACCATGTGGGACAGCGCCTCCTATATGGCCGCGATGACGGCCGCGAGGGAGCTGGGGATTATTGATAAAGCCGAATTCGATCGCAGAATGCTGAAATTACTCGCCACCCTCAATAAACTGGATTTGTTCCGCAACGAACTGCCCAATAAAGCCTATAACACCATCACCGCCCAGAAGGTTAACTACCAGAACAAACCTGGCGAGATTGGCTTCTCGGCGCTGGACATCGGCAGGATGCTGATCTGGCTGAAGGTCATTAAGGAGCGCTATCCGGAATACAGCAACAGCATTGATAACGTGATGCTGGGATGGAATTTCACCAACGTCATCAACCCCTGCGGGATGATGTACGGCGCCTACCTGGAAAATGGCCAGCCAAAATACGTGCAGGAGGGACGGCTGGGATACGAAGAGTACGGTGCTGCGGGCTTTGCGCTGTGGGGCTTTGGCACCTGTCAGTCGAGCCAGCCCCAGCCCTACGAGCTGGCTGAAATCTACTGCGTTATGGTGCCCTATGACTCGCGCGATCCGCGCCTCACCAGCCAGCATAACTACGTCGTCACCGAATCCTATGTGCTTTACGGCCTGGAATTTGGTTTCGACAAGCCGACGGACAGGGAGAACAGCCCACGCGATTACTCTCATCCGTGGATGAAAAACTTTGCCGACAGGGTTTACCAGGCTCAGGAGAATCGCTACGCCATCACCGGTATTTTATCCGCTCGCTCTGAGCATCAACTCGATAAGTCCCCCTACTTCGTCTACGACACCGTTTTTAGCGACGGCTTCAACTGGAACACCATTACCGATAAAGGCGTGTACGTTCCCAACACGGCCGCCGTCTCGCTGAAAGCGGCGCTCGGGATGTGGGTTCTCTGGAATTCGCCTTATACCGATCGCCTGCTGGACGCCATTGAAAACGCCAACGAGGCGGACAAAGGATACTACGAAGGGCTGTACGAAAACGGCGACGGCCCCATCAAAGAGTTCACCGCCAATAACAACGGGATCATGCTTGAAGCCCTGTTGTTCAAGAAAGAAGGCAAGCTGTTGCAGTTCAACAGCGATAATCCCAAAGATCGCCACTTCGCCCCTTCCCTGTGGGAGAAAAAGCTGGTGGACCTCTTTGAACCCAATAATGCCTCGCGAAACCGCCCGTTCCTGAACAGTACGCCAGCGGTTAAGACATGGTGTGAACAGACCGGAACCACCCTGCGCACCAAACCCGCTTGCCAGGCCTGTCAGTGTGCCACCTGTAATACGGACGAGCCTGTAAAACTGCCGCCGGTGACCGCACAATGCTTAAGACCTTAGCCCGCGGTCTGGCTGCCGCTGTCCTCATTCTTATTATCGCCTTCGTCCTGTTCCGCCAGGAGGGCGCAGGGTGGCGCTGGCTGACCAAAGGTGGCTGGCACACCACCGCGCGCATCAGTAGCCTGACGCCTCAGGAGCGGGAGTGGGCGCGTATCGCCTGGCGCTATTTTGACAATAACACCCAGCCTCAGACAGGGCTGGTCAACGGCAGCGATAAACAGCCGCGCGTTACGCTGTGGCAAATGGGCGATACGCTTATCGCCCCGCTGGCTGCCCGCGACCTTGATCTTATCCAGGCGGACGAATTCGACGCCCGGCTGACGCGCCTGCTCGGAACCCTCAATCGCCTGACGCTGACCGAAACCCGCACCCCCGGCAGGCTCTATTCCAGCCGAACGGCGTCACCCATCGATTTCACAGGAAAACCGGCGCCGCGCGGCTGGTCGGCAAAAGATATGGCCCGTCTGATGCTGGCGCTGCGGCTCGCAGCCGAGCGTGCACCTGAGTACCGTGAATATCTGGATAAAATCATCCTGCGCTGGAATTTCTGTCCGGTGATGGACAAGGACGGGGAGCTGTGGTCTGCGTCCGTGCAGAACGGGCAGCCGTTGGTGCGCGACGAGCTGCGGCTGGGTGAAAGCGAATATGCCGCCAGCGCGTTTCGGCTGTGGGGATTTTCATCGGATAAGGCATTCTCTCCGCCTTCTCAGAACATCATTCTGTACCAGCGTAGCCTCGCCGTTGACGCGCGCGATCCCAGAACGACCTGGCAGCCGTCGCTGCTCTCCACCCTTCCCGCCATGCTGCCGGGGCTGGAGTTTGGCTGGCAACCGCCCGGCGTGACGTCCGATATTCACAAAACGCTGCGCGCGCGGGCCGAAGCCGTATGGCTTAGCCAGAAAACGCGCTGGGAGCGTGAGCGCGCGCTCACAGCACGCGCCGATTTTTACCTCTCTCAGGCTCCCTGGCACGTAGAGGACACCGTCTGGGGAAATGGCTATGCCTGGAACACCCTGGGCGACGACGGAAAAAACTATCCCCGCCTGGCACAGGTGAGCACGAAGGCCGTCTTCGTGCTCTGGGCGCTGTGGGAGACCGATTACACTGACGCGTTAATGGCCGTTACCCGGCACCTGAATAACCCGAAACAGGGCTGGTTTGAGGGCCGCGTTGAGGCAACCGGCGACATCAATCCGACGCTCACCCTCTCGACGAACGCCATGGTGCTGGAAGCGCTGCTGTACAAACACAACGCCGGGCCGCTGTTTGAAAATGGCCTTGTGGAAAACGATGGCTATTTTTCCCGCCGCACGTCGGATCCCTTCAACCCGCCCGGCCTCTGCCTGCCGGGCGAACGCGCCGCGAGGGCCACACCATGAAATTTTATCGCGATCTCTTTGACGCCAGCCTGAATCGCGTTCTGCCAGAGAATGATAAACGGCGCTTTTTGCAGGCTTTCTGGGAGACGTTTATCCATATGTCCCCCGAAACGGAGCAGCATTTTGCCCGGGGCCAGGGGCGGGATGGCCAGCAGACGATCTTCAAGTGCTTTTTCGCCATGCTTGCCGTTGACGGTGCGCTCTTCGTGCCGGATTTTCTGGAACGTCTGGCGCGGGAGCAGACTGATGAAGGGTTACGCCTGCCGCCGCGATTTTTCGGACTCTGGCGGGAGGCCATGCTCAGGACCGTGCGCACCTGCGATCCCCTTTGCGACGAAGAGATCCTCACGGCCTGGGCGATGGCGATAGCGCCCGGGCTGGAGTATCTGCGCCGCCAGGCGGAGCTGCACTATCAGGCCGGAGGCGAGTAACCATGCGATCCACATCCCGTTTCGATCTCAACGCGCTGCCTGTAGGGGTGATGATTTACGATCCCGCCGAGCGTTTGCTGGCCTGGAATGATCAGATAACGCGCTTTTACCCGGTCATCGCCCCCTGGCTGAGCGCCGGTGCTTCGCTTGAAAGCCTTGCGGAGAAATTCATTGATGCAGGTTATAACATCGACCCCACCCGCCGTCGGACCCTGCGGGAAGCGATCGTTCGCAACTGCCGCCAGTCAAGCCATCGTGAGGTGCGGCAGTCAGGAAACCGGCGGCTCTACGTGCAGCATCAGCGTCTTGCCGATGGCGGCATCCTCAGCCTGCATACCGATATTACCGAGCTTGACGATGCCCAGCGTTCGCGCCACAAGCTGCACGATGATTTTTTACTGACCGCAGAGTCCATTCAGATCGGTATCTGGAACTGGCAGGTCTCTCAAGACAGCCTGGAGGTGAACGATACGCTTCTGGCGATGGTGGGTCAGTCGCGTACGCACCTGCACTACCCGCTGCGCTTTTTACTTAACCTGGTCCATGAAGAGGATCGCGCCGTGCTGCGCAACGCGATGATCGCCTCCAGACAGGAGCATATGCCGGTATTTGAATGTGAAATTCGCGTACAGCACGCGTCCCAGGGCTGGCGCTGGATGCTGATCTCGGGGCAGGTGGTCACCCTCAGCATGCAGCAGCAGGCCGAACGGGTGATCGGCACCCTACAGGACATTACCCGCCGCAAGGAGGCCGAGCTGCTGGCCATTGAAGCGGCGAAAGTCGCCCGGGAGGCCAACGAGGCGAAAAGTGCATTTCTGGCGAACATGAGCCACGAAATTCGCACCCCGATGAACGGCATCCTGGGCATGACACAGCTCTGCCTCGATACGCAGCTCAACCCCGAACAGCGGGAATACCTGTCTCTGGTGATGAGTTCAGCGCAGTCACTGATGCATATCATCAATGACATTCTCGATTTCTCCCGCATTGAGTCAGGTAAGATGACCGTCGATACAGAGCCGCTGGAGATCCGTCCCTTTGTGCAGTCGCTGATCCGCCCGCACATGCCCGCCGCCAGCGAAAAGGGCATCGAACTGCTGGTGGATATCGCACCTGAAGTGCCGGACGTGCTCATCGTTGATGGTCCCCGGCTACGTCAAATTCTGACTAACCTTTTGGGCAACGCGCTGAAGTTTACCCATCAGGGTGAGGTGATGCTGGCAATAGAGCCTGCACAACGTGAAGGTCAATGGCGTTTTCGCCTTCGCGACAGCGGCATTGGCATCCCGGTGGAGAAACAAAAAGCCATTTTCGAGGCGTTTAGCCAGGCCGATAGCTCAACCACCCGCCGCTACGGCGGTACTGGCCTCGGGCTGACCATTTCAGCCCGTCTGGTGAGCCTGATGGGCGGAGAGCTGACGGTTCAGAGCAAGCCGGGTGCAGGCAGCGAATTTGCGTTTACTCTGCCGCTGGAGAGCCAGCTGGCAGCTTCCACTCCCGGTGCTCCTGTAGCCCGCTTTAACGGCGAATCGGTACTGGTAGTCGATGACAACAGCACCAACCTGCGCCTGCTGGACATGATGCTTCGCCAGATGGGTCTGACGCCGACCTGTGTTAACAACGCAGGGGAAGCGTTAAGCCTGATCGCAAAAGGGGGATGCTGGCCGCTGATCCTGCTGGATGCCCAGATGCCGGATATGGACGGCGTATCGCTGGCCCTTGAGCTCTCCGTTATGCCGCAGGCCGGGCAAAGCCACATCATTATGCTCAGTTCCATGAGCCGTCATTTCGACGCCAACATGCTGAAGCGCATCGGGATCGCCCATTATCTGCATAAGCCGGTTGCGCAACGTGAACTCTATCAAACCATAGCCAGCGTCCTTGCGCCCGCTCCCCTTGCCTCTCCCGCGGCTGTGCCCGCTTCTGCACCCGTTACGGCGCAGGCCAGTCTGCGTATCCTGCTGGCCGAGGACAACCTGGTGAATCAGAAAGTGGCCAGACGCCTGCTGGAGCAGCTCGGGCACCGTTGCGAAGTGGTATCCAATGGCCGGGAGGCCCTCGAACGCTGGCGTGAACAGCCGTGGGATTTAATGCTGGTTGACCTGCAAATGCCAGAAATGGACGGTGAAACGGCCATTCGCCTTCTTCGTGAAGAAACGCTCGCGCGGGGGCGTAACCATCAGCCCACCATCGCGATGACCGCCCATGCCATGCAGGGCGACAAGGCGCGCTGTCTGGCAATGGGCTTCGACGGCTATATTGCCAAGCCGGTAAGTCAGGAGGCGCTCAGGGAGGAGATAGCCCGTGTTGTCGCCGGAGAAGAAAAGGGTCTGCCGGATGAGGCACAGCTGTTAAAACAGTGCGCGGACGATCCTGAACTGGTTAATGAACTGCTGGCGCTGTTCGGCAATGGTATTGACGAGGCGGTGGCAGCCATAGCGCTGAACATTGCGCATGATGACCGCGAGGCCCTGAGGCGGGCCGCTCATAAGCTTCGCGGCGAAGCCGTCACCCTCGGTTTCATTCGTCTTTCAGAGGTGCTTCAGCAATTAGAGAGTCAGGCGGTCTCGCTGAACCAGACGGGGCTGAGCGTTTTACATGGCGAGCTTATCGAGGAGGCCAGACGCTCTGCGGCCTGGCTGCGCCGCAGAGCTCAGGAGGTTAAAGATGATCAGGCTTCTTCTGCTGCTGACAATTAGCCCTCTGCTGGCCCAGGCCAGCCAGCCCGTCACCTGGTCACTGGCCGGAATGTGGCTCGTGCATGACGCCAACCTCAGCCCCTTTGATGGCGCCAGCGCGCCTGACCGCGACTGGCGATCGATTGCGGTTCCGGCCAACTGGTACAGCGCCGGATACGATCATCAGGGTGCCCTCTGGTATCGGCACGAATTTACCCTGCCCCGGCGCGCGCCCGATACCATGGCCACCCTGGTCTTTGATGGCGTGGACTATTTTGCCGACGTCACGCTCAACGGCAGGCATCTTGCCCGCCACGAGGGGTATTTTCAGCGCTTCTCCGTAGACATAAGCGATGCTTTGCAGCGACACAATAAGCTCGCCGTGCGGGTGGACAGCCCCTGGGAAGATCCGAAAACAATCTGGCCGCTGCACAAAACGATGGTTAAAGGCGTACTTAACCAGCACGATACTCGCCCTGGCGGGGCGTGGGCAGAGAATGGTCAGGACGCCAACTCAGGTGGGATTTGGGCACCGGTGAAGCTACACCTGAGTCGCGGCGCGACTATCGACGAGGTGATCCTACGTCCAGACTGGCGTGAAGGGCTGAACAAACCAGCGCTGCACGCCGAGATCCGCTATCGCGCGTTGTCTGCCGGTAACGTCACGCTGCGCCTGTCAGCAACACCTGATAATTTCATCGGCGAGCGCACAGAGCAGGCGTTTTCGGTTCAGATTGCGAAAACGGACGGTAAGCCGCGGTCGCTCAGCGTCACGCTGCCCGTAAAAGACGCGAAGCTCTGGTGGCCAGTGGGCTATGGCAGGCCAAATCTCTACCGGGTGCGTGCGACCCTGGCGGACGAACAGGGGGTGATGGATACTGCGGTGACCCGAACCGGCCTGCGCAAGATGGAGGAGCAGCCGGACAACAGGGGCTGGCTGATCAATGACAGGCGCCTGTTTATCAAGGGGAGCAACTACATCGGTTCCCCATGGCTTAGCACCATGACGCGCAAGAAATATCGCCGCGACTTCAGGCTGGTGCAGGCGATGAACGCCAATGCAATACGCGTTCACGCGCATGTGGCAGGCCGGGCGCTTTACGATGTGGCTGACGAGATGGGGCTGATGATCTGGCAGGATGTCCCCCTGCAATGGGGTTACAACAACAGCGACGCCTTTGCGGACAATGCCGCGCGGCAGACCCGCGAGATGGTTGAACAATTTGGCAATTCCCCGGCCATTATCGTCTGGGGCGGTCATAACGAGCCACCGTGGAATTCACCGTGGATGGAAAAACGCTTCCCGGACTGGAATAAAACCCTGAACCAGAACCTGACGAAACGCGTGGGAGACGCGCTTGCGCAAGACACCTCGCGCATTGTGCATCATTTTTCCGCGGTGGAAGAACACTACTGGGCCGGCTGGTACTTTGGCACAATGCGTGATTTGCTCGGCCCCGCCAAAACCGCGATCATCACGGAGTTTGGCGCTCAGGCGCTACCGCGACTCTCAACCCTGAAAACCATCATTCCCGCCCGCCTGATGTGACCGAAAAGCACCGCCGCCGACGATCCCGGCTGGACGCACTGGAAATACCATAACTTCCAGCCCTTCCAGACCTTTAAATTTGCCAATATTCCGCGGGGTAATACCATTCAGGAGATGATTGCCAACACCCAGCGTTACCAGGCGGAGCTGGTGGCAATGGCGGCAGAGAGCTATCGTCGGCAGCGCTATCAGCCGGTTACCGCCCTCTTCCACTTTATGTTTGTAGAAACCTGGCCCTCCATCAACTGGGGCGTCGTGGATTATCTGCGTAAGCCGAAAGCGGGCTACTACGCGCTGCAAAAAGCTTATCAGCCCATTCTGCCGTCGATTGAACCCGTGACGGCGGTGTGGCGTCAGGGGAACGAAGCAACGGTTCGCCTGTGGGCAATCAATGACACCTGGTCCGCCTGTGAGGCGTGTCGTCTGAAGTGGCAGGTGAAGCAACATGGTCGGGTGCTGGCTAAAGGCAATACAACCCTTACGCTCCCCCCCGATTCGGGCAGCAGGATCAAGGACATCACCGTCACACCGACCACCAGGCATAACGTTACCATTGAGTATGAGATTTCGGATCGCGCCGGTAAAACCGTGGGTTCCAACCAGCGCATTGAGAGGGTGGAAAGCCCTCCTGAGCCATGAATGCTGGCTACCCGACGCTGCTATTGATACCCGGCATGCCAGCCTGCATTTTCAGCGTGTTAACGAAGGATCGGGCCAGACGCGGTCGCCAGCGGATGCTCAGGGGAGACAACGGCCACCGCAGGCACGCTGAGAAGGACTTCTGAGGTGCATCCCGCCGAAAGATGCGGCAGCGATCCGGTTATCGCCACCCGGCAGTGATCGTCCAGCAAAGGCTGGAGCACCGCCCCCAGCGCTTCCACATACAAACGCAGCGGCGTGTCAGGAAATGCCTGATGAAAAGCCTGCACCGCAGCGGTGAGCTGCGCAACGGGAAACATCACCTCGACGGACACCGCCAGCTCAGGCTCAAGACCTTACGCTAAGGTGCGCGCCTTAGCCTTAAAGGCATCCATCCCGGCAGCGGCAAGACGTGCCGCGTCCAGCATGGCGACACCCGCCTCCGTCAGTTTCGGATAACGCCCGGAACGATCGAATAATGGAAACTCGACCTGCGCCTCAAGGTTTGCCAGCGTCGCGCTGACAAACGACTGCGCGCGCCGGCACCGTACAACAGGCCGCTGACGCCGATATCGTCTTTGTCAGCACGAACTGGGACAAAACCGAAGCCGTGTTAAGGGATGGGCGTATCCTGATTGACGCGACCAACCCGGTCATACTGCCAGGCTTGACGCTGGCTGAACTGGGCGGGAAAAATTCAAGCCAGGTTGTGACCCCGTGGGCGCCGGGTGCACGCGTCGTGAAAGCCTTTAATACCCTGCTTGCAGGGGTACTGGCTCAGGATCCGGCGTGACGCCCTCGCACTATCGCAAAGCGATGGTTCGTAGCATAAGCCCGACAGTTTGAGCAAAAGCCCGCGCGAAGCCAGCGCCTGAAAAATCCATTATTGAACCGTACTTCAGACGTTCTTTCTGAAGCGTTGAAATTAACTCTCAAGAGAATCAACTATGGAACTCAAAGGTAAAAACGCGCTCATCACTGGTGCTTCCCGCTGGTGTCTGAAATTGAGGCTGCTGGCGGTGAAGCAATAGCGCTGGCGATGGATGTCACTGACCCGGCCTCGATTCTTTACGTGTTGCAGGCACCGGAACATGTGGACGTGGCAGAGCTGTTTATTATGCCGACCGAACAGCCGTGGTAAGAGGGTGAAGCGGGTCAGGGGGGTGGCGGGCCCGCGACCGTTTTTTTGGGGGGGGGTTTGTGGGGTGGTGATTTCGGTGGTATCGACACTCTCAGGCGCCTCGATGATGTGGGGTC
>NZ_LVVA01000011.1:0-29125 GCF_001631805.1 Enterobacter genomosp. S
GCGATGGACGACGGTCTGCGTTTCGCAATCCGTGAAGGCGGCCGTACCGTTGGCGCGGGCGTTGTTGCTAAAGTTCTCGGCTAATCGCTGATAACATTTGACGCAATGCGCAATAAAAGGGCATCATTTGATGCCCTTTTTGCACGCTTTCACATCAGAACCTGGCTCATCAGTGATTAATTTTGTCATAATCATTGCTGAGACAGGCTCTGCGGAGAGCGTATAATACGAAAAGCGAATAGCATTTCGATTGGTTTGCCTCGCACTCGCGGGGTGAAAATGTTTGTAGAATACTTCTGACAGGTTGGTTTATGAGTGCGAATACCGAAGCTCAAGGGAGCGGGCGCGGCCTGGAAGCGATGAAATGGATAGTTGTAGCCGTGCTGCTGATTGTGGCGATTGTCGGCAACTATCTTTATCGTGACATGATGCTGCCGCTACGCGCGCTTGCAGTGGTAATTCTGATTGCTGCGGCGGGTGGTGTCGCGCTGTTGACGACAAAAGGCAAAGCGACCGTTGCGTTTGCCCGCGAAGCGCGTACCGAAGTCCGCAAGGTCATTTGGCCGACTCGCCAGGAAACATTGCACACCACGCTGATTGTAGCGGCGGTAACCGCTGTAATGTCACTGATCCTGTGGGGACTGGATGGTATTCTGGTTCGCCTGGTATCCTTTATCACTGGCCTGAGGTTCTGAGATGTCTGAAGCCCCTAAAAAGCGCTGGTACGTCGTTCAGGCGTTTTCCGGTTTTGAAGGCCGCGTAGCTACGTCGCTGCGTGAGCATATCAAATTACATAATATGGAAGAGTTATTTGGCGAAGTCATGGTGCCGACCGAAGAAGTGGTCGAGATCCGTGGCGGCCAGCG
The DNA here is from genome assembly GCF_001631805.1 of Enterobacter genomosp. S. NCBI lineage: Bacteria > Pseudomonadati > Pseudomonadota > Gammaproteobacteria > Enterobacterales > Enterobacteriaceae > Enterobacter > Enterobacter genomosp. S. Next base: position 867 of record NZ_LVVA01000011.1, read on the forward strand.
TCGCAAAAGCGAGCGTAAATTCTTCCCGGGTTACGTGCTGGTTCAGATGGTGATGAACGACGCGAGCTGGCACCTGGTGCGCAGCGTACCGCGCGTGATGGGCTTTATCGGCGGCACATCTGACCGTCCGGCGCCAATCAGCGACAAAGAAGTTGATGCGATTATGAACCGCCTCCAGCAGGTTGGTGATAAGCCGCGTCCGAAAACGCTGTTTGAACCGGGTGAGATGGTTCGTGTTAACGACGGTCCGTTTGCTGACTTTAACGGCGTCGTCGAAGAAGTGGACTACGAGAAGTCCCGCCTGAAAGTTTCCGTATCTATCTTCGGTCGTGCGACCCCGGTAGAACTGGACTTTGCCCAGGTAGAAAAAGCCTAAGCAGCGATCAAAAAAGCGACGATTTAACCGTTGCACAAGGCGCGAGATTGGAATACAATTTCGCGCCTTTTGTTTTTATGGGTCCCGGCCCGTAAAACGAATTTTATTCACGGGGAGCCTCTCCGAGGCGTTATTACCCAATCAGAGGATTTTAGAATGGCTAAGAAAGTACAAGCCTACGTCAAGCTGCAGGTTGCAGCAGGTATGGCGAACCCAAGTCCACCAGTTGGTCCAGCTCTGGGTCAGCAGGGTGTGAACATCATGGAATTCTGTAAAGCGTTCAACGCCAAAACCGAATCCATGGAAAAAGGTCTGCCAATTCCAGTTGTAATCACTGTTTACGCTGACCGTTCTTTCACTTTCGTTACCAAAACCCCTCCAGCAGCAGTTCTGCTGAAGAAAGCGGCTGGTATCAAGTCTGGTTCCGGTAAGCCGAACAAAGACAAAGTGGGTAAAATTTCCCGCGCTCAGTTGCAGGAAATCGCGCAGACCAAAGCTGCCGACATGACTGGTTCCGACATTGAAGCGATGACTCGCTCCATCGAAGGTACTGCACGTTCCATGGGCCTGGTAGTGGAGGACTAAGAAATGGCTAAACTGACCAAGCGCATGTCCGTGATCCGTGACAAAGTTGATGCGACCAAACAGTACGACATCAACGAAGCTATCGCTCTGCTGAAAGAACTGGCTACTGCTAAGTTCGTTGAAAGCGTTGACGTTGCCGTTAACCTGGGCATCGACGCTCGTAAATCCGATCAGAACGTTCGTGGCGCAACTGTACTGCCACACGGTACTGGCCGTTCCGTTCGCGTAGCTGTATTTGCTCAGGGTGCAAACGCTGAAGCTGCTAAAGCTGCCGGCGCTGAACTGGTAGGTATGGAAGATCTGGCTGATCAGATCAAGAAAGGCGAAATGAACTTTGACGTTGTTATTGCTTCTCCAGATGCAATGCGCGTTGTTGGCCAACTGGGCCAGGTTCTGGGTCCACGCGGCCTGATGCCAAACCCGAAAGTGGGTACTGTAACGCCTAACGTTGCTGAAGCGGTTAAGAACGCTAAAGCAGGTCAGGTTCGTTACCGTAACGACAAAAACGGCATCATCCACACCACCATCGGTAAAGTGGACTTTGACGCTGACAAACTGAAAGAAAACCTGGAAGCTCTGCTGGTTGCGCTGAAAAAAGCTAAACCAACTCAGGCGAAAGGCGTGTACATCAAGAAAGTTAGCATCTCCACCACCATGGGTGCAGGTGTTGCAGTTGACCAGGCTGGCCTGAGCGCTGCTGCAAACTAATGCCTTTACGTGGGCGGTGATTTTGTCTACAATCTTACCCCCACGTTTGCTAACAAAAGTTAGCGGCTAAAAGAATTGTTCGTTGGAGCCTGGCCTATCCAGGCCTCCGTCGAAGACCGCAGGTGTTTCGCAAGAAACTTAATCCCCTGCGTAGACGGTGACAGAACGCTAAGATTATTTTAAATACTCTGGCTTGTTTCTGCTCACCGTATTAAGACGCTCTTCCCGTTGGGTTGAGTGAAGTGAGTTCCGGAACATGAGTTCCGGCAAACATCCAGGAGCAAAGCTAATGGCTTTAAATCTTCAAGACAAACAAGCGATTGTTGCTGAAGTCAGCGAAGTAGCCAAAGGCGCGCTGTCTGCAGTAGTTGCGGATTCCCGTGGCGTTACTGTAGACAAAATGACTGAACTGCGTAAAGCAGGTCGTGAAGCTGGCGTATACATGCGTGTTGTTCGTAACACCCTGCTGCGTCGCGTAGTTGAAGGTACTCAGTTCGAGTGCCTGAAAGACACGTTTGTTGGTCCGACCCTGATTGCATACTCTATGGAACACCCGGGCGCTGCTGCTCGTCTGTTCAAAGAGTTCGCGAAAGCGAATGCAAAATTTGAGGTCAAAGCTGCAGCCTTTGAAGGTGAGTTGATCCCGGCATCGCAAATCGATCGCCTGGCAACCCTGCCGACCTACGAAGAAGCAATTGCACGCCTGATGGCAACCATGAAAGAAGCTGCGGCTGGCAAACTGGTTCGCACTCTGGCTGCTGTACGCGATGCGAAAGAAGCTGCTTAATCGCAGTTATCTTTATAAAGCATTTGCTTACGTATAAACTTATTCTGATTTTCAGGAACAATTTAAATGTCTATCACTAAAGATCAAATCATTGAAGCAGTTGCAGCTATGTCCGTAATGGACGTTGTAGAGCTGGTATCTGCAATGGAAGAAAAATTCGGTGTTTCTGCTGCTGCTGCTGTAGCTGTAGCTGCGGGCCCGGCTGAAGCTGCTGAAGAAAAAACTGAATTCGACGTAATTCTGAAAGCTGCTGGCGCGAACAAAGTTGCTGTAATCAAAGCAGTACGTGGCGCAACTGGCCTGGGTCTGAAAGAAGCTAAAGACCTGGTAGAATCTGCTCCAGCTGCGCTGAAAGAAGGCGTGAGCAAAGACGACGCAGAAGCACTGAAAAAATCTCTGGAAGAAGCTGGCGCTGAAGTTGAAGTTAAATAAGCCAACTTTTCTGGTTGCAGCCTAAGCAATTAGGCTGATGGCTGGTGACTTTTTAGTCACCAGCCTTTTTGCGCTGTAAGGCATCAGCAGCATTTCACACTGTTTGACTGCTGGTTGTCCTGACAATGCTTGTTTCTATCGACGACTTAATATACTGCGACAGGGTGCTCGCTCTGTGTAAATCGCAATGAAATGGTTTAAGCGTGATAGCAACAGGTATTGCGGAAAGTATTCAATTTTCCGGTCCACAAAATGGTGTTGCACAAACTGTCCCTTCGTCGGACAGATGGGTCGACTTGTCAGCGAGCTGAGGAACCCTATGGTTTACTCCTATACCGAGAAAAAACGTATTCGTAAGGATTTTGGTAAACGTCCACAAGTTCTGGACATTCCATATCTCCTTTCTATCCAGCTTGACTCGTTCCAGAAGTTTATCGAGCAAGATCCTGAAGGGCAGTACGGCCTGGAAGCAGCCTTCCGTTCCGTGTTCCCGATTCAGAGCTACAGCGGTAATTCCGAGCTGCAGTACGTCAGCTACCGCCTTGGCGAACCGGTGTTTGACGTTCAGGAATGTCAAATCCGTGGCGTGACCTATTCCGCACCGCTGCGCGTAAAACTGCGTCTGGTGATCTACGAGCGCGAAGCGCCGGAAGGCACCGTAAAAGACATTAAAGAACAAGAAGTCTACATGGGTGAAATTCCACTCATGACGGACAACGGTACTTTCGTTATCAACGGTACTGAGCGTGTTATCGTTTCCCAGCTGCACCGTAGCCCGGGCGTCTTCTTCGACAGCGATAAAGGTAAAACGCACTCTTCCGGTAAAGTACTGTATAACGCACGCATCATTCCTTACCGTGGTTCATGGCTGGACTTCGAATTCGATCCAAAAGACAACCTGTTTGTCCGTATCGACCGTCGTCGTAAACTGCCTGCAACCATCATTCTGCGTGCACTGAACTATACCACTGAGCAGATCCTGGACCTGTTCTTTGAGAAAGTGATCTTTGAAATCCGCGACAACAAGTTGCAGATGGAATTGGTGCCGGAACGTCTGCGTGGTGAGACCGCGTCGTTCGACATCGAAGCCGACGGCAAAGTGTATGTGGAAAAAGGTCGCCGTATCACCGCGCGCCACATCCGCCAGCTGGAAAAAGATGATATCAAACACATCGAAGTTCCGGTTGAATACATTGCAGGAAAAGTAGCCGCGAAAGATTACGTTGATGAATCAACTGGCGAGCTGATCTGCCCGGCGAACATGGAGCTGAGCCTGGATCTGCTGGCTAAGCTGAGCCAGTCTGGCCACAAACGTATCGAAACGCTGTTCACCAACGATCTGGACCACGGTCCGTACATCTCTGAGACTGTACGCGTCGACCCAACCAACGATCGTCTGAGCGCGCTGGTCGAAATCTACCGCATGATGCGTCCTGGTGAGCCACCAACTCGCGAAGCGGCTGAAAGCCTGTTCGAGAACCTGTTCTTCTCCGAAGACCGCTACGATCTGTCCGCGGTAGGTCGTATGAAGTTCAACCGTTCTCTGCTGCGCGACGAGATCGAAGGTTCCGGTATCCTGAGCAAAGACGACATCATCGAAGTGATGAAGAAGCTCATCGATATCCGTAACGGCAAAGGCGAAGTGGACGATATCGACCACCTCGGCAACCGTCGTATCCGTTCCGTTGGCGAAATGGCGGAAAACCAGTTCCGCGTTGGCTTGGTACGTGTAGAACGTGCGGTGAAAGAGCGTCTGTCTCTGGGCGATCTGGATACCCTGATGCCTCAGGATATGATCAACGCCAAGCCGATTTCTGCGGCAGTGAAAGAGTTCTTTGGTTCCAGCCAGCTGTCTCAGTTCATGGACCAGAACAACCCGCTGTCTGAGATCACGCACAAACGTCGTATCTCTGCACTCGGCCCAGGCGGTCTGACCCGTGAACGTGCAGGCTTTGAAGTTCGAGACGTACACCCGACTCACTACGGTCGCGTATGTCCAATCGAAACGCCTGAAGGTCCAAACATCGGTCTGATCAACTCCCTGTCCGTGTATGCACAGACAAACGAATACGGTTTCCTTGAGACCCCGTATCGTAAAGTGACCGACGGTGTGGTTACCGACGAAATTCATTACCTGTCTGCTATCGAAGAAGGCAACTACGTTATCGCTCAGGCGAACTCCAACCTGGATGACGAAGGCCACTTTGTAGAAGATCTGGTTACCTGCCGTAGCAAAGGCGAATCCAGCTTGTTCAGCCGCGATCAGGTTGACTACATGGACGTTTCCACCCAGCAGGTGGTATCCGTCGGTGCGTCCCTGATCCCGTTCCTGGAACACGATGACGCCAACCGTGCATTGATGGGTGCGAACATGCAACGTCAGGCCGTTCCAACTCTGCGTGCTGATAAGCCGCTGGTTGGTACCGGTATGGAACGTGCTGTTGCCGTTGACTCCGGTGTTACAGCAGTGGCTAAGCGTGGCGGTACCGTTCAGTACGTTGACGCATCCCGTATCGTTATCAAAGTTAACGAAGACGAGATGTATCCGGGCGAAGCGGGTATCGACATCTACAACCTGACCAAATACACCCGTTCTAACCAGAACACCTGTATCAACCAGATGCCTTGCGTATCTCTGGGTGAGCCAGTTGAGCGCGGCGACGTGCTGGCAGACGGTCCGTCCACCGACCTCGGTGAACTGGCGCTCGGTCAGAACATGCGCGTAGCGTTCATGCCGTGGAACGGTTACAACTTCGAAGACTCCATCCTCGTCTCCGAGCGTGTGGTTCAGGAAGATCGTTTCACCACCATCCACATTCAGGAACTGGCCTGTGTGTCCCGTGACACCAAGCTGGGGCCAGAAGAGATCACTGCCGACATCCCTAACGTGGGTGAAGCTGCGCTCTCCAAACTGGATGAATCCGGTATTGTTTACATCGGTGCGGAAGTCACCGGCGGTGACATTCTGGTAGGTAAGGTGACGCCGAAAGGTGAAACCCAGCTGACTCCAGAAGAGAAACTGCTGCGTGCTATCTTCGGTGAGAAAGCGTCTGACGTTAAAGACTCTTCTCTGCGCGTACCAAACGGTGTTTCCGGTACGGTTATCGACGTTCAGGTCTTCACTCGTGATGGCGTTGAGAAAGATAAGCGTGCGCTGGAAATCGAAGAGATGCAGCTCAAACAGGCGAAGAAAGACCTGTCTGAAGAATTGCAGATCCTCGAAGCAGGTCTGTTCAGCCGTATCTATGCGGTGCTGGTTGCCGGTGGCGTTGAAGCTGAGAAGCTCGACAAACTGCCACGCGATCGCTGGCTGGAACTGGGCCTGACCGACGAAGAGAAACAAAATCAGCTGGAACAGCTGGCTGAGCAGTATGACGAACTGAAACACGAGTTCGAGAAAAAACTCGAAGCGAAACGCCGTAAAATCACTCAGGGCGACGATCTGGCACCAGGCGTGCTGAAGATTGTTAAGGTCTATCTGGCTGTTAAACGTCAGATCCAGCCTGGTGATAAGATGGCAGGTCGTCACGGTAACAAGGGTGTTATCTCTAAGATCAACCCGATCGAAGATATGCCGCACGATGCTAACGGTACGCCGGTAGATATCGTACTGAACCCGCTGGGCGTACCGTCTCGTATGAACATCGGTCAGATTCTGGAAACCCACCTGGGTATGGCTGCGAAAGGTATCGGCGACAAGATCAACGCCATGCTGAAACAGCAGCAGGAAGTCGCGAAACTGCGCGAGTTCATCCAGCGTGCCTACGATCTGGGTACCGACGTTCGTCAGAAAGTCGACCTGAACACCTTCAGCGATGAAGAAGTGCTGCGTCTGGCAGAGAACCTGCGCAAAGGTATGCCAATTGCAACGCCGGTATTCGACGGTGCAAAAGAAGCTGAAATCAAAGAGCTGCTGCAACTGGGTGGTCTGCCAACGTCTGGTCAGATTACGCTGTTTGACGGCCGTACCGGTGAACAGTTCGAGCGTCCGGTAACCGTAGGTTACATGTACATGCTGAAACTGAACCACCTGGTCGACGACAAGATGCACGCTCGTTCTACCGGTTCTTACAGCCTGGTTACTCAGCAGCCGCTGGGTGGTAAGGCTCAGTTCGGTGGTCAGCGCTTCGGGGAGATGGAAGTGTGGGCGCTGGAAGCATACGGCGCAGCATACACCTTGCAGGAAATGCTCACCGTTAAGTCTGATGACGTGAACGGTCGTACTAAGATGTATAAAAACATCGTAGACGGCAACCATCAGATGGAGCCGGGCATGCCAGAATCCTTCAACGTACTGTTGAAAGAGATTCGTTCGCTGGGTATCAACATCGAACTGGAAGACGAGTAATTCTCGCTCAAACAGGTCACTGCTGTCGGGTTAACGCCCGACAGCAGAGTGTGCTAACTCCGACGGGAGCAAATCCGTGAAAGACTTATTAAAGTTTCTGAAAGCGCAAACTAAAACCGAAGAGTTTGATGCGATCAAAATTGCTCTGGCTTCGCCAGACATGATCCGTTCATGGTCTTTCGGTGAAGTTAAAAAGCCGGAAACCATTAACTACCGTACGTTCAAACCTGAGCGTGACGGCCTTTTCTGTGCGCGTATTTTCGGGCCAGTAAAAGACTACGAGTGCCTGTGCGGTAAGTACAAGCGCCTGAAACACCGTGGTGTGATCTGTGAGAAGTGCGGCGTTGAAGTGACCCAGACCAAAGTACGCCGTGAGCGTATGGGCCACATCGAGCTGGCGTCTCCGACCGCTCACATCTGGTTCCTGAAATCTCTGCCGTCCCGTATCGGCCTGCTGCTGGATATGCCGCTGCGCGATATCGAACGTGTTCTGTACTTCGAATCTTATGTGGTTATCGAAGGCGGGATGACGAATCTGGAACGTAACCAGATCCTGACCGAAGAACAGTATCTGGACGCGCTGGAAGAGTTCGGTGACGAATTTGACGCGAAGATGGGTGCGGAAGCTATTCAGGCCCTGCTGAAGAGCATGGATCTGGAGCAAGAGTGTGAAACGCTGCGCGAAGAGCTGAACGAAACCAACTCCGAAACCAAGCGTAAAAAGCTGACTAAGCGTATCAAACTGCTGGAAGCGTTCGTTCAGTCTGGTAACAAGCCAGAGTGGATGATCCTGACCGTTCTGCCGGTTCTGCCGCCAGATCTGCGTCCGCTGGTTCCGCTGGATGGTGGTCGTTTCGCAACGTCAGATCTAAACGATCTGTACCGTCGCGTAATCAACCGTAACAACCGTCTGAAACGTCTGCTGGATCTGGCTGCGCCGGACATCATCGTACGCAACGAAAAACGTATGCTTCAGGAAGCAGTTGATGCCCTGTTGGATAACGGTCGTCGCGGTCGTGCGATCACCGGTTCGAACAAACGTCCTCTGAAATCTTTGGCCGACATGATCAAAGGTAAGCAGGGTCGTTTCCGTCAGAACCTGCTCGGTAAGCGTGTTGACTACTCCGGTCGTTCTGTAATCACCGTAGGTCCATACCTGCGTCTGCATCAGTGCGGTCTGCCGAAGAAAATGGCACTGGAGCTGTTCAAACCGTTCATCTACGGCAAGCTGGAGCTGCGTGGCCTCGCCACCACCATCAAAGCCGCTAAGAAAATGGTTGAGCGTGAAGAAGCTGTCGTTTGGGATATCCTGGACGAAGTGATCCGCGAGCACCCGGTACTGCTGAACCGTGCACCAACCCTGCACCGTCTGGGTATCCAGGCATTTGAGCCAGTACTGATCGAAGGTAAAGCTATCCAGCTGCACCCGCTGGTTTGTGCGGCTTATAACGCCGACTTCGATGGTGACCAGATGGCTGTTCACGTACCGCTGACGCTGGAAGCCCAGCTCGAAGCGCGTGCGCTGATGATGTCTACCAACAACATCCTGTCTCCAGCGAACGGTGAGCCAATCATCGTTCCTTCTCAGGACGTTGTACTGGGTCTGTACTACATGACCCGTGACTGTGTTAACGCCAAAGGCGAAGGCATGGTGCTGACTGGCCCTAAAGAAGCTGAGCGTATTTATCGTGCTGGCCTGGCCTCTCTGCATGCGCGCGTTAAAGTGCGTATCACCGAATACGAAAAAGATGAAAACGGCGAATTCGTTGCGCACACCAGCCTGAAAGACACGACCGTTGGCCGTGCGATTCTGTGGATGATCGTACCGAAAGGTCTGCCTTTCTCCATCGTCAACCAGGCGCTGGGCAAGAAAGCGATCTCCAAAATGCTGAACACCTGTTACCGCATTCTGGGTCTGAAGCCGACCGTTATCTTCGCTGACCAGACAATGTACACCGGCTTTGCTTATGCAGCGCGTTCAGGTGCATCTGTTGGTATCGATGACATGGTCATCCCAGAGAAGAAACACGAGATCATCTCTGAAGCGGAAGCTGAAGTTGCTGAGATCCAGGAGCAGTTCCAGTCTGGTCTGGTAACCGCGGGCGAACGCTACAACAAAGTTATCGATATCTGGGCTGCGGCGAACGATCGTGTATCCAAAGCGATGATGGACAACCTGCAAACCGAAACCGTGATTAACCGTGACGGCGTCGAAGAGCAGCAGGTTTCCTTCAACAGCATCTACATGATGGCCGACTCCGGTGCGCGTGGTTCTGCGGCACAGATTCGTCAGCTGGCAGGTATGCGTGGTCTGATGGCGAAGCCAGATGGTTCCATCATCGAAACGCCAATCACCGCGAACTTCCGTGAAGGTCTGAACGTACTCCAGTACTTCATCTCCACGCACGGTGCGCGTAAAGGTCTGGCGGATACCGCACTGAAAACTGCGAACTCCGGTTATCTGACGCGTCGTCTGGTTGACGTTGCGCAGGATCTGGTTGTGACTGAAGACGATTGTGGCACCCTCGAAGGTATCACCATGACCCCGGTTATCGAGGGTGGTGATGTTAAAGAGCCGCTGCGCGATCGCGTACTGGGTCGTGTGACCGCGGAAGACATTCTGAAGCCGGGCACCGCAGACATTCTGGTTCCACGCAACACCCTGCTGCACGAACAGTGGTGTGACCTGCTGGAAGCGAACTCTGTTGACTCCGTGAAGGTTCGTTCCGTTGTATCCTGTGACACCGACTTTGGTGTGTGTGCGCACTGCTACGGTCGTGACCTGGCGCGTGGCCACATCATCAACAAAGGTGAAGCGATCGGCGTTATCGCGGCACAGTCCATCGGTGAGCCGGGTACACAGCTGACGATGCGTACGTTCCACATCGGTGGTGCGGCATCTCGTGCGGCTGCTGAATCCAGCATCCAGGTGAAAAACAAAGGTAGCATCAAGCTCAGCAACGCGAAGTCTGTTGTTAACTCCGCAGGCAAGCTGGTTGTGACCTCTCGTAACACCGAGCTGAAGCTGATCGACGAATTCGGTCGTACCAAAGAGAGCTATAAAGTGCCTTACGGTGCGGTTATGGCGAAAGGTGATGGCGAGCAGGTTGCCGGCGGTGAAACCGTTGCAAACTGGGATCCACACACCATGCCGGTAATCACCGAAGTAAGTGGTTTCATCCGCTTTACTGACATGATCGACGGCCAGACCATTACTCGTCAGACCGACGAGCTGACCGGTCTGTCTTCTCTGGTGGTTCTGGATTCTGCTGAACGTACTACCGGCGGTAAAGATCTGCGTCCTGCACTGAAAATCGTTGATGCTCAGGGTAACGACGTTCTGATCCCGGGTACCGATATGCCTGCGCAGTACTTCCTGCCGGGTAAAGCGATTGTACAGCTGGAAGATGGCGTACAGATCAGCTCTGGTGACACCCTGGCGCGTATTCCTCAGGAATCCGGCGGTACCAAGGACATCACCGGTGGTCTGCCACGCGTTGCGGACCTGTTCGAAGCACGTCGTCCGAAAGAGCCTGCAATCCTGGCTGAAATCAGCGGTATCATCTCCTTCGGTAAAGAGACCAAAGGTAAGCGCCGTCTGGTTATCACGCCTGTAGATGGCAGCGAGCCGTACGAAGAGATGATTCCTAAGTGGCGTCAGCTCAACGTGTTCGAAGGTGAACGCGTAGAACGTGGTGACGTGGTTTCCGACGGTCCAGAAGCGCCGCACGACATCCTGCGTCTGCGTGGTGTGCATGCTGTTACTCGTTACATCGTTAACGAAGTACAGGACGTATACCGTCTGCAAGGCGTTAAGATTAACGATAAACACATCGAAGTTATCGTTCGTCAGATGCTGCGTAAAGCCACCATCGAAAACGCGGGCAGCTCCGACTTCCTGGAAGGCGAGCAGGTTGAATACTCACGCGTTAAGATCGCTAACCGCGATCTGGAAGCGAACGGCAAAATCGGTGCGACCTTCGCACGCGATCTGCTGGGTATCACCAAAGCGTCTCTGGCAACCGAGTCCTTCATCTCCGCAGCATCGTTCCAGGAAACCACGCGTGTCCTGACCGAAGCGGCTGTTGCGGGTAAACGTGATGAACTGCGCGGTCTGAAAGAGAACGTTATCGTGGGTCGTCTGATCCCGGCCGGTACCGGTTATGCGTACCACCAGGATCGTATGCGTCGTCGCGCAGCGGGCGAGCTGCCAGCTGCACCGCAGGTAACTGCCGAAGATGCATCCGCGAGCCTTGCAGAACTGCTGAACGCAGGTCTGGGCGGTTCCGACAACGAGTAATCGTTGATGCCGTAAATAAAAAACCCGCCTCGGCGGGTTTTTTTATATCTGCATTTTCAGTTCACCAGCGGGATGCGTCGATAAAGCTCAATCATGTCGCCCGCCAGATCCTGGATAACCATCGCGTTCATCAGGTGGTCCTGAGAGTGAACGGTGATCAGGTTAACCGGAAGTTTTCCTGTCCCTTCATCGAGCCCGATGAGCTGCGTCTGGATCGTATGCGCATGTTTCACATACTCGCGCGACTCTTCCATCGCTTTTTCGGCTTCGTCAAAGTCGCCTTTTCGTGCCATTTGCAACGCTGTCAGGGCCGCACTGCGCGCCGCACCTGCATTGACCAATAGCTCCATGATGGTGGTTTCTAAGTCTTCCATTATGACTCCAGCAGTTTAAGCGCTTTTTCCAGTACGGCATCACCTTTCATCATGCCGTAATCCATCATGTCGATGACCGCGACCTTTTTCCCGAGCGGATCGGCCTGCGCCTGGAGTTTTGCCTGTTCGTATTTCACCTGTGGCCCCAGTAATACGATATCAGCCGTCGCGATGTTGTCTTTAAATTCCGCGACCGGAACGGCTTTAATGGTTACTTCGACTCCTTTTTTCTGCGCGGCATCTTTCATACGTTGAACCAGCATGCTGGTTGACATTCCCGCTGCACAGCATAAAACGATGTTCTTCATAGTCAGCCTCGATCTACATGTGTTTATTGATAATTATCCCGTGCAGAGCGCTTCAACAACCGCTTTACCGCGATTGTGTGTCAGGCATCACAAAGAAATCGGCATTTTTCTGAAACCGGTTACAATTTAACGCCGAAGAGCATTCTGCCCGTCAGAACGGGCAGAATTTGAGGAGGGAGATTATCGGCTGGCCGTACTTATGATGCGGTTTTTACCCTGTTGTTTAGCGGTATACAGCGCTTCATCTACGCTACCGACAAATTGTTCCAGAGGTTCGAAGTGCCACTCACCCAGCCCCGCGCTGAAGGTCACTTTCAGGTTTTCTTCCCGCCAGGTCCGTTTTTCCACGGCGGTGCGCCAGGCTTCCAGTAGCGCGTGCGCGGAGTTCATCAGCTCGGCCGGGAAAATCACCCCGAACTCTTCTCCACCGTAGCGATAAACCGAGACGTGGTGCGGCTGCATGATCTGAATGCCTTCGCGCGCCACGTTACGCAGAACGATATCCCCGCTCAGGTGGCCCCAGGTGTCGTTAATGGATTTGAAGTTATCAATGTCGACCAGCGCCAGAGCGAAAGGTTGATGAGCGGCCATCAACGCTTCCACATCGTTGTCGAAGGCTCGGCGGTTTTTACAGCCTGTCAGCGCATCATGGGTGGCCTGACGGACATAGGCCAGCTCTCGTTCTTTATTGGTTCGAATGGTATGGCTGAGCATCGCCTCCAGACGTGGCGCCTGGTTGACGTCTCCGGTCTTGATGGCGTTGATAATGTTCATCAGCACTGAACGTGAGGCATGACGAAGATACAGTCCGAACAGAATGATGATGATTGCCGCCAGCGCAAATCCCCAGCCGACGACGGTGGTTTCATGCCGGGTGATGACGGATAGCGTGGCATCGGAGACCCGATAAATCACAAACCAGTCCGGATTGGTGAACGAGTAGTAGTAATACCAGGTCTTGCTTTTGGAATCGAAGAGATAGCCTTCGCCGCTGGTCATTTTGTCCATCAGCGCTTCGCTGACGTACTGCTTAAAGAGCGCCCCCGGGTCCGGATGAAGCACAACGGCACCGTCACGTTCGACGACGAAAAACTCACCCTGTACGGGAGCTACCATCTGGCGCAGGGTATACCCCATGGAGGTTAAATCAAGGTGGAAAGCGAGCGTGCCCTTCAGACGGCCTTCCGGTGAAATGACCGGTTTATAGAGGGTGACGGTGGGATGTTGGGTGAAATAGTCCAGATAGGGGCGGGTGTAGTGCGGAAAGTTACTGGCTTCCGCTTGCCCGATAAACCACGGGCGGGTGCGTGCATCGAACGTCTGACTCTTCTCCGTTGGCAGGACTTCCGGCGCGCGCAGATGGCGCCCCTCCGTGTCCGCCAGAGAGATAGACGACACCGTCGGCATCAGATTCTGCAAATGCATTAACATCTGCAAACCGTGTGCCGGATCGATATTTATCGTCTGATTCACTCTGTCATTACGGGCGTAGTACATCGCCGCGCGACCAAGAATATAGTCATTTTCCCGCAGAATGGACTCGGTATAGTTCACCGCCAGATTATGGGTGAAGTTACCATTAATTTTATGATAATCCTCAAGAAAATCCTTTCGCTGTGAAAGGATGACCAGGAACGCGATCAGCACGAAGCTGAAGAGGATCCCCGCGAAGCTGACCATAATGGGGCGGGTAAAAGAGAGCTTTTTACTGTGGAGTGCCATGAGTTGTACATCAGTCCAGATGGTGGGCGCGTTGCGTCTGTCGATATCCTCAGCATAGTCGCTGTCCGGTTGCTGGTAGTAAATTATACAGAAGGCGACTTCCGACGAGATGATTTATCTTAAGAGTAGCTAAGAAAAGTCGCATTTATTTTAACGATTGAAATTTTTTTAAGAGGCGGAGGGCAGGGCGAAACGAGGAAGAAGCATTTTCACCCTGGTCAGCGTCCGTTGCTGACGGGGTTAATCATAAGAAAACCGGACGTATTTCCTCAAACGTCCGGTTTTGATCTCACGAGCTGCCTCGTAACCTTTTCGCGATTTTGCAGGCGGTTTCAGCGTAAATGCGAGGCTCTTCCCAGCCAGCTGTCCCAGTCTTTCCACACCGGCTGTAGGCCCTGTGCAGCCAGTGCTTCCGCCACCGCTTCGGGCCGTCGTCCGTCGTGAGGCGTAAACTGTTCCAGTTCCGGGCGATCGTCCGCGTAACCGCCTGGCTGCGTTTTGGAAAAGGCGCTGACGTTGTTGATCGCCAGCGGGATCGCGCGGTCGCGAAACGCCGGGGATTCACGGGTGGAGAGCGACAGTTCCACTTCGGGCGCGAACAGACGAAAGGCGCATATTGTTTGCACCAGCTGGCGCTCATCCATAATCGAGGCAGGTTCAACGCCTCCCGTACACGGACGCAGCCGCGGGAACGAGATGGAATAGCGGCTTTGCCAGTAGTGCTGTTGTAGCCACAGCAGATGCTCCGCCACCATATAGCAATCCACCCGCCAGCTGTCAGACAGACCGATAAGCGCGCCCAGCCCAATTTTGTCGATGCCGGCGCGCCCCAGCCTGTCCGGCGTTTCCAGCCGGAAGAAGAAATCCTGCTTCTTCCCTTTCAGGTGATGCCGGGCATATGTCGCCTCATGATAGGTTTCCTGATAAACCATTACGCCGTCCAGCCCGAGGGTTTTCAGCTCCGCGTACTCCTCCTGCGACAGCGGCTGAACTTCCATCTGCAATGAGGCAAATTCGCGGCGAATGGCCGGAAGATGCTGGCGAAAATAGTCCATCCCCACTTTGCTCTGATGTTCACCCGTCACCAGCAGAAGATGTTCAAATCCCATCTCACGAATAGCGTCACACTCGCGGGCGATCTCATGCTCATCCAGCGTTTTACGCTTAATGCGGTTGCTCATGGAGAAGCCACAATAGGTACAGTCGTTGGCGCACAGGTTCGAAAGATAGAGCGGGACGTAGAAGCTCACCGTGTTGCCAAAGCGCTGCCGGGTGAGGCGCTGGGCGCGCTGCGCCATTGGTTCAAGATAGGCGCTGGCCGCCGGGGAGAGCAGGGCCATCAGATCCTCGCGGGTCAGATGACGGGCTGTTAACGCCCGCTCTACGTCCGCAGACGTTTTACTGTTGATGCGTAAGGCAATATCGTCCCAGTGAAGCTGACGCCAGCGATCGGTAAAGGTAGCCATCAGAGCGCCTCCAGAAAACCGGTCAGCGGGCTGGTGGCCTGTGCATGAAGGCTGCGCGAGCCTGGACCGGACTGCCGTGCCATCAGACCGGACTCCACCGCAAGGCGGAACGCGCGCGCCATCAACACCGGATCGTCGGCCACCGCAATCGCGGTATTGACCAGCACCGCATCGGCACCCATTTCCAGCGCCTGCGCGGCGTGGCTGGGTACGCCGATGCCCGCATCCACCACCACGGGCACGGTAGCCTGCTCAATAATGATCTCCAGCATCGCGCGGGTTTCGAGCCCCTGATTAGAGCCAATGGGCGCCCCCAACGGCATGACGGCGGCGCAGCCGACCTCTTCCAGACGCTTGCACAGCACGGGATCTGCGCCGCAGTAAGGCAGGACGGTAAATCCCTGCTGCACCAGCTTTTCTGCGGCTTTCAGGGTCTCGATCGGGTCCGGCAGCAGCCAGCGCGCATCCGGGTGAATTTCCAGCTTCAGCCAGCGGGTGCCGAGCGCTTCCCGGGCCAGCTGTGCGGCGAACATCGCCTCCTCGGCCGTTTTCGCGCCGGAGGTGTTGGGCAGCAGCGTGACGCCGGCTTCCAGCAACGGTGCAAGAATGGCATCGTTGTGCTGGCGAAGGTCCACGCGCTTCATCGCCAGCGTCACCAGCTGGCTGCCGCTTTCGCGAATGGCATCCACCATCAGCTGCGCGGAGGCGAACTTTCCGGTTCCGGTAAACAGATGTGAATCAAAGACTTTATCGGCAATACGTAACATCTCAGCCCCCTGCGATAACCTGAAACAGCAGGATCTGGTCGCCTTCATTGACCTGCTGACGTTCCCACTGCTCGCGCGGCAGGATCTGTTGATTGAGCGCCAGCGCCGTTCCCGGCTTCAGCTGGCGCAGCGTGTCGAGCAGGGCGGCAACGGTGAGACCGTCATCGCACGTCATCGGCTCATCGTTAAACAGAATGCGCATTGCGGCCTCCGCATACCGGGCAGTGGCTGGCGCGGCTTAACGCCAGATGGCGCCAGCCGCCGGAACGGGCGTCGAACAGCCGGAGCGTGTTGCGCGCTGTCTCCATGCCGCTGAGCAGCTTGATGGCCTCCAGTGCCTGGAGGGTGCCCATCACGCCCACCACCGGGCCAAGAATGCCTGCCGTGCGGCAGTTACGCTCCGGTTCAGCCTCGTCCGGCCACAGGCAGCGGTAGCAGCCCTGCGCCCACGGCGGCGTAAGCACCATTATCTGCCCGCCGAAACCGACCGCGCTGGCGGTGATCAGCGGCGTGTTCTGTGCAACACAGGCCGCGTTGATGGCCTGACGCGTTGCCATGTTGTCTGTGCAGTCCAGCACCGCGTCGGCAAGAGCAACTTCGCGTTGCAGCTCGTCCCCGCTAAGCCGCGTCTGGAGCGCAACCAGTTCGATATCCGGATTAAGCTGGTTCAGCCGCTGGCGCGTAACCTGCGCCTTAGGCTGGTTAACATCTTCTGTCGTGAAGAGGATTTGCCGTTGCAGGTTGCTGAGGTGTACTTCATCGTCATCGGCCAGTACCAGAGTACCCACGCCCGCACCGGCCAGATACAGCGCGGCGGGGGCGCCTAATCCGCCCAGGCCGACAATCAGTACCCGGCTGGCGAGCAGCTTTTGCTGCCCGTCAATGGCGATATCCTCCAGCAGGATCTGGCGGCTGTAGCGCATAAAATCGCGGTCATTCATCGCCTGCTCCTGCCAGCTGTAAAAGCTGCGCGGTGGCGGCCTGCCAGTCTGCCGCCTGGGTGATAGCGCTGACGACGGCGATACTGCCGACGCCGGTCTCCAGCACCGCCGGGGCGCGTTCAAGGCTGATCCCGCCGATGGCGACGGTAGGATAATCGGCAAGGCGCTTAACGTGGCTCGCCAGCTGCGTCAGACCCTGCGGGGCAGAAGGCATCTGCTTGGTTTGCGTCGGAAAAACGTGACCGAGGGCGATGTAGGAGGGGCGTGCCGCCAGCGCCACGTCGATTTCCATATCATCGTGTGTTGAAACGCCAAGGCGCAGGCCAGCCTGGCGAATGGCGTTCAGATCGGTGGTTTCCAGATCCTCCTGGCCCAAATGCACGCCGTACGCCCGGTGCTTAACGGCCAGCCGCCAGTAGTCGTTGATAAACAGGCGAGCAGTGTAGCGATGCCCCAGCGCGATGGCGGCGACGACGTCGGCCTCCACCTCTTCATCGCGCTTATCCTTGATGCGCAGCTGGAGGGTGCGAACGCCGGCCTCCAGCAGGCGGGCGATCCACTCCACGCTGTCCACCACCGGGTAAAGCCCTAAGCGGAAGGGCACGGAGGGGAAATCGGGCTTGTACATTACGCCTCCTCTTTTTTGAGGTAAATTTCGCCGCCTCTGGCGCGGAAGGTTTCCGACATGTCCGCCATACCGACTTCAATGGTCTGCGCGGCGGCGTAATCCCGCACCTCCTGGCTGATTTTCATCGAGCAGAATTTTGGCCCGCACATGGAGCAGAAGTGCGCCACCTTGCCCGACTCCTGCGGCAGGGTCTCGTCGTGATAGGCGCGGGCGGTGAACGGATCCAGCGCCAGGTTAAACTGGTCTTCCCAGCGGAATTCAAAGCGCGCTTTGGACATGGCGTTATCGCGGATTTGCGCGCCCGGATGGCCTTTCGCCAGATCCGCCGCGTGGGCGGCAATCTTGTAGGTAATCAGTCCCTGCTTAACGTCCTCTTTGTTGGGCAGGCCGAGGTGCTCTTTCGGCGTCACGTAGCAGAGCATGGCGCAGCCGAACCAGCCGATCATCGCCGCGCCAATCCCGGAGGTGAAGTGGTCGTAGCCCGGTGCGATATCCGTGGTCAACGGCCCCAGGGTATAGAACGGCGCTTCGTGGCAGTGCTCCAGCTCCTCGGTCATGTTGCGGCGTATCATCTGCATCGGCACGTGGCCCGGGCCTTCAATCATCACCTGCACGTCATACTCCCAGGCGATTTTGGTCAGCTCGCCCAGGGTGTGCAGCTCGGCAAACTGCGCTTCGTCGTTGGCATCGCGGATGGAGCCCGGACGCAGGCCGTCGCCCAGCGACAGGGAGACGTCGTACGCGGCGCAGATCTCGCAGATCTCGCGGAAGTGCTCGTAGAGGAAGTTTTCCTGATGATGGGACAGGCACCATTTCGCCATGATGGAGCCACCCCGCGAGACGATGCCGGTCAGACGTTTCGCCGTCATCGGCACGTAGCGCAGCAGCACGCCCGCGTGGATGGTGAAGTAGTCCACGCCCTGTTCCGCCTGCTCCAGCAGCGTGTCGCGGAAAGCTTCCCAGGTGAGGTTTTCGGCGATGCCGTTGACCTTCTCCAGCGCCTGATAAATCGGGACGGTGCCAATCGGCACCGGGCTGTTACGCAGGATCCACTCGCGGGTTTCGTGGATGTAGCGGCCAGTGGAGAGATCCATCACCGTGTCCGCGCCCCAGCGCGTCGACCAGACCAGCTTTTCCACCTCTTCTTCGATGGACGAGGTGACGGCAGAGTTGCCGATGTTGGCGTTAACCTTCACCAGGAAGTTGCGGCCGATAATCATCGGCTCCGATTCCGGGTGGTTGATGTTGGCGGGGATAATGGCGCGCCCGGCAGCCACTTCATCACGCACAAACTCCGGCGTGATGTTTTCCGGCAGGCGAGCGCCGAAGCCTTCGCCCGGGTGCTGGTGGCGCAGTACTTCACTGCGGATGCGCTCGCGGCCCATGTTTTCGCGGATGGCGATGAACTCCATCTCCGGCGTGACGATCCCCTGGCGCGCGTAGTGCAGCTGGGTTACGCATTTGCCCGCTCTGGCGCGTTTTGGCGTCAGCAGGCCGGTAAAGCGCAGCTCGTCCAGGCCGTCGTCGGCCAGACGTTCTTTGGTGTACGCAGAGCTGCGCACGCTCAGCTCTTCGCAGTCGTTACGCGCGTCAATCCACGGCTGGCGCAGCTTTGCCAGACCCTGCTGGACGTTGATGGCGACAGAGGGATCGCCGTACGGGCCGGAGGTGTCGTACACCGGCACGGCTTCGTTGTCTTCATACTGCGGGTTCTCTTTGCTGCCGCCGATAAGCGTCGGGCTGAGCTGGATTTCGCGCATTGGCACGCGGATATCGGCCTGTGAACCGGTGATGTAGATGCGTTTCGAGTTCGGGAAAGCGGTGCCTTCCAGGGTGTCGATGAAGCGTTGCGCGTGTTCGCGCTGTTCGCGGCGGGTCAGTTTTGTTGTAGACATAGCTCATTCCAGAAGTGAAGGACATGGCTTGTCAGACGACGGATGAAGCAAGAGGAGATCGCCCCAGGGGCGATACAACAGCAGCGTGACTCTTGTTCCCTTCGCAGGTATTAACCTGATCAGGTTCCGCGGATCCCGAATTAACGGTCTCAGCCCGTGCTTACACACTGGGCACTCCGACAAGAAAAATCCCCCTCCGCAGAGGGGCGACTGGTTGTAAATTACTCGTTAACGATTAAGAACTCAAGCAGGGCGCACAACGTTATCGCTGCTGCTGATATTCAGGTTGTTATCCAGCACGAGGGCGATGAGCTTGTCTTCCAGCGTGAATCGCTCTTCCAGCGCTTCGCCCAGGTCGGACAGCGCCTGCTGGAACTCAAGATAGTTATCGTGATCGATAGCGTTCTCAAGCGTGGAATCGTAGTAGTCCATGATCTGCTGGGTATTGGCTTCCAGCAGCGGACAGAGTTTGCTGGCCGCTAAATACGGCGTTGTCCCTTCCATTTCGCGGATAATGCGTTCATAAATGTTGAAATGGCCGTCGGAGAGGTAGTCGACCAGGCTCTGACAAAAATCATCCAGCGCTTTTTCATT
Organism: Enterobacter genomosp. S; assembly: GCF_001631805.1. Classification (NCBI taxonomy): domain Bacteria; kingdom Pseudomonadati; phylum Pseudomonadota; class Gammaproteobacteria; order Enterobacterales; family Enterobacteriaceae; genus Enterobacter; species Enterobacter genomosp. S. The sequence continues at coordinate 21,098 of NZ_LVVA01000011.1, forward strand.
CAGCCGCATAAAGGATTCTTTGCCAGGCTTAAGACCAACCAGATTGTAATACGCCACAAGGAGATGCTTGCGCACATGTAGCCAGCGATCCACCAGGGTGTTACTTCCTCCAACGCGCTCAGTCAGGCTTTCCAGCTGGTTTAACATGGTCGACTCCATAAGGTTTAGAATGGGATCTGCTTATCCAAAATGTAACCACAATGCTAACAACATGTCAGTGAAGCGAAGGTAGTGCAATAGATATGGATCGTATTATTGAAAAATCAGATCTGGGTTGGTGGATCGTCAGCCACGAACAAAAATTATGGCTGCCCTCAGGAGAGTTGCCCTACGGTGCCGCGGAAACGTTCGATCTGGTGGGCCAGTCCGCGCTGAAGATCGGCGAGTGGCAGGGCGATCCCGTGTGGTTGATCCAGCAGGCGCGCCGTCAGGATATGGGATCCGTACGTCAGGTGTTAGATCTGGACGTCGGCCTGTTCCAGCTGGCGGGGCGCGGCGTACAGCTGGCGGAGTTTTACCGCTCGCACAAATATTGCGGTTATTGCGGGCACACCATGCACCCAAGCAAAACCGAATGGGCGCTGCTCTGCGGCCACTGCCGTGAACGCTACTATCCGCAAATCGCGCCGTGCATCATCGTCGCCATCCGCCGTGATGATTCCATCCTGCTGGCGCAGCATACCCGTCATCGCAACGGCATTCATACCGTCCTCGCCGGGTTCGTGGAAGTAGGCGAAACGCTGGAGCAGGCGGTGGCGCGCGAGGTGATGGAGGAGAGCAGCATCAAGGTGAAGAACCTGCGCTACGTGACCTCCCAGCCGTGGCCGTTCCCGATGTCCCTGATGACCGCGTTTATGGCGGAATACGACAGCGGCGAGATTGTTATCGACCAGAAAGAGCTGCTGGAGGCGAACTGGTACCGCTACGACAATTTACCGCTGTTACCCCCGCCGGGAACGGTGGCGCGTCGCCTGATAGAAGATACCGTGGCAATGTGTCGGGCCGAGTATGAGTAGTGTTACACTGACGGCCTGACGCAATAAGGAACTGCAAAATGACCGAACTGAAGAACGATCGTTATCTGCGTGCGCTGCTGCGCCAGCCCGTTGATGTCACACCGGTGTGGATGATGCGCCAGGCGGGACGCTATCTGCCAGAGTACAAAGCCACGCGCGCGCAGGCGGGCGATTTTATGTCGCTGTGCAAAAACGCCGAGCTGGCCTGTGAGGTGACGCTCCAGCCGCTGCGCCGCTTCCCGCTGGATGCCGCCATTCTCTTTTCGGACATTCTTACCATTCCGGACGCGATGGGCCTGGGACTCTATTTCGAAACCGGCGAGGGCCCGCGCTTCACCTCCCCAATTAAAAGCAAAGCCGACGTCGATAAACTGCCGATCCCCGATCCGGAAGGCGAGCTGGGCTACGTGATGAACGCCGTGCGCACCATTCGCCGCGAGCTGAAGGGCGAAGTGCCGCTGATTGGCTTCTCAGGCAGCCCGTGGACGCTGGCCACCTATATGGTTGAAGGCGGCAGCAGCAAAGCCTTCACCATGATTAAAAAGATGATGTACGCCGAACCGCTGGCGCTGCATGCGCTGCTCGACAAGCTGGCGAAGAGCGTCACCCTCTACCTCAACGCGCAGATTAAAGCGGGCGCGCAGTCGGTGATGATTTTCGACACCTGGGGCGGCGTGCTGACCGGGCGTGATTATCAGCAGTTCTCCCTGTACTACATGCACAAAATCGTCGATGGCCTGCTGCGTGAAAACGATGGTCGCCGCGTGCCGGTAACGCTGTTCACGAAAGGCGGCGGCCAATGGCTGGAAGCGATGGCGGCCACCGGCTGCGACGCGCTGGGCCTCGACTGGACCACCGATATTGCCGATGCGCGCCGTCGCGTGGGCGACAAAGTGGCGCTACAGGGCAACATGGACCCGTCCATGCTCTATGCTCAGCCTGCCCGCATCGAAGAGGAAGTGTCGACTATACTGTCTGGTTTCGGCCAGGGTGAAGGCCACGTCTTTAACCTCGGCCACGGCATTCATCAGGATGTGCCGCCTGAACACGCAGGCGTATTTGTGGAGGCGGTGCATCGGCTTTCTGCCCAGTATCACAAGTAAGGAGTGGTTATGGATCTCGCGTCGCTACGCGCTCAGCAAATCGAACTGGCTTCATCGGTGATCCGCGAGGATCGTCTGGATAAGGATCCCCCGCAGTACATTGGCGGGGCGGACGTCGGGTTCGAGCAGGGCGGTGAAGTGACGCGGGCGGCGATGGTGGTGCTGAAATACCCGTCGCTGGAGCTGGTGGAGTACAAGGTGGCGCGTATCGCCACCACCATGCCCTATATTCCCGGCTTTCTCTCCTTCCGCGAATACCCCGCGCTGCTGGCCGCGTGGGAGCAACTCTCGCAAAAACCTGACCTGCTGTTTGTCGATGGGCACGGTATCTCCCATCCGCGGCGCTTAGGCGTCGCCAGCCATTTTGGTCTGCTGGTGGACGTGCCAACCATCGGCGTGGCGAAAAAACGCCTGTGCGGCGCGTTTGAGCCGCTCTCTGCCGAACCGGGCGCGCTGGCGCCGCTTATCCATAAAGGCGAGCAGCTGGCGTGGGTCTGGCGAAGTAAAGCGCGCTGTAATCCGCTGTTTATTGCCACCGGGCATCGGGTGAGCATGGACAGCGCGCTGGCGTGGGTGCAGCGCTGCATGAAGGGCTATCGATTACCGGAGCCAACCCGCTGGGCTGACGCCGTTGCCTCTTCACGTCCGGCATTCATTCGTTGGCAGGAAATTCAGCCGTGATTCAGGTAAACTGCGGCTAATTTTCGATTCGAGACATCATCATGTTACAAAACCCGATTCATCTGCGCCTTGAGAAGCTGGAAAGCTGGCAGCACGTGACGTTTATGGCTTGCCTGTGCGAGCGCATGTATCCCAACTATGCCGCGTTCTGTAAGCAAACGGAGTTTGGCGAAGGCCAGATTTATCGACGTATCCTGGATTTAATCTGGGAGACGCTGACGGTGAAAGACGCAAAGGTGAACTTCGATTCACAGCTGGAAAAGCTGGAAGAGGCGATCCCGGCGGCGGACGATTACGACCTGTACGGCGTTTATCCGGCTATCGACGCCTGCGTGGCGTTGAGCGAGCTGATCCACTCCCGTCTGAGCGGTGAAACGCTGGAGCACGCCATCGAAGTCAGTAAGGCGTCCATCACGACCGTCGCGATGCTGGAAATGACGCAGGAAGGCCGCGAAATGACCGACGAAGAGCTGCGTGCTAACCCGGCGGTTGAACAGGAATGGGACATTCAGTGGGAGATTTTCCGCCTGCTGGCAGAGTGTGAAGAGCGTGATATTGAGCTGATCAAAGGGCTGCGCGCGGACCTGCGTGAGGCCGGTGAGAGCAATATTGGTATAATTTTTAACCAATGAGACAACAAAACGTGATTTAACGCCTGTTTTGTCACTCCTCGACTCTTCCCTTTCGCCCCCCGTCTGGTCTACATTTGGGGGGCGAAAAAAAGTGGCTATCGGTGCGTGTATGCAGGAGAGTGCTTTTTTGGCATTTTCGTCGCACTCGATGCTTAGCAAGCGATAAACACATTGAAAGGATAACTTATGAACAAGACTCAACTGATTGATGTAATTGCGGACAAGGCTGATCTGTCTAAAGTGCAGGCTAAAGCTGCTCTGGAATCTACCCTGGCTGCTATTACTGAGTCTCTGAAAGAAGGCGATGCTGTACAACTGGTTGGTTTCGGTACCTTCAAAGTGAACCACCGCGCTGAGCGTACTGGCCGCAACCCGCAGACCGGTAAAGAAATCAAAATCGCCGCAGCTAACGTGCCGGCATTTGTTTCTGGTAAAGCACTGAAAGACGCAGTTAAGTAAGACGCGTGGCAGTGAACAGTTTTAACGAAGGGGCGGCAACGCCCCTTTTGTCATTCTGGCGTGGAACGCTCGCGCTGGCAGGCGTACTGTTGCTGTCTGCCTGTAGCCATGATTCCTCACTCCCCCCGTTTACCGCCAGCGGCTACGCTGACAACCAGGGCGCGGTCAGGATCTGGCGCAAAGATTCCAGCGATGAAGTCCATATGCTTACCGCGTTCAGCCCGTGGCATAACGGCAACACCTCGACCGCAGAGTACCGCTGGCAGGGCGATGCGCTGTCGCTGATTGAACTGAACATCTACAGCAAGACCCCCGAACACGTGAAGGTGCGTTTCGACGACCACGGCGAGCTGAGCTTTATGCAGCATGAAGTCAGTGGGTTGAAACAGCAGCTTTCCAGCGATCAGGTCGCCCTTTACCGCTACCGCGCCGAACAGCTCCGTCAGACCAGCGACGCGCTGCGTCAGGGCCGCGTGGTGCTGCGCCAGGGGCGCTGGCATGCCGATGGCACGGTGACCACCTGCGAAGGGCAGACCGTAAAGCCTGAGCTTGAATCCTGGGCAACCGAACACATTCAGCGCCGTCAGCGGCATTCGTCTATGGAAGTGAGCGTGGCGTGGCTTGAGGCGCCGGAAGGCTCTCAGCTGCTGCTGGTGGCGAACGAAGACTTCTGCACCTGGCAGCCGACAGAGAAAAGTTTTTGATTTAAGTTCCCTCTCCCTTGAGGGAGAGGGTTAGGGTGAGGGGGAAATTACTCCCCCTGCTCCCGCGCAATGGCACGATAACCGATATCCTGACGGCTAAAGCTGCCGTCCCAGTGAATATCCGCCATCAGCGCATAGGCGCGTTTCTGCGCTTCTGCCACGGTCTGGCCCAGTGCGGTCGCACACAGCACGCGGCCGCCGTTGGTCAGCACACGGTCGTCGTCAGCCAGCTTTGTCCCGGCGTGGAACACCTTCGCGCCGTCAATCTCTTCCAGCGGCAGGCCGTGGATCTCATCTCCAGTGCTGTAGTTCCCCGGATAGCCACCCGCAGCAATCACTACGCCCAGAGACGCGCGCTCGTCCCACTCTGAGGTTTTCTCGTCCAGCTTGCCTTCGCAGGCCGCCAGGCACAGATCCACCAGGTCGGATTTCATGCGCAGCATGATCGGCTGGGTTTCCGGATCGCCAAAGCGGCAGTTGAATTCGATCACCTTCGGGTTGCCCTGCTTGTCGATCATCAGGCCTGCGTAGAGGAAGCCGGTATAGGTGTTACCTTCCGCCGCCATGCCCTTCACGGTAGGCCAGATGATGCGGTCCATGGTGCGCTGATGCACCTCATCGGTAACAACGGGAGCAGGGGAGTAAGCGCCCATCCCGCCGGTGTTGGGGCCGGTATCGCCATTGCCCACGCGCTTGTGATCCTGGCTGGTGGCCATCGGCAGAACGTGCTCGCCGTCGACCATCACGATAAAGCTCGCCTCTTCGCCGTCGAGGAACTCTTCGATCACGATTCGGTGGCCCGCGTCGCCAAAAGCGTTGCCTGCCAGCATATCCTGAACGGCCGCTTCGGCTTCTTCGAGCGTCATCGCCACGATAACGCCTTTCCCGGCGGCCAGACCGTCGGCTTTGATGACAATCGGCGCGCCTTTTTCACGCAGGTAAGCCAGCGCGGGCTCGACGTCGGTGAAGTTCTGATACTCCGCCGTCGGAATGTTATGACGCGCGAGGAAATCTTTGGTGAAGGCTTTTGAGCCTTCCAGCTGTGCGGCACCTTCCGTTGGGCCGAAGATTTTCAGGCCAGCGGCGCGGAAGGCGTCTACGACGCCAATCACCAGCGGCGCTTCCGGGCCCACGATGGTCAGATCGATGTTCTCGGTCTGGGCAAAGCTCAGCAGCGCCGGGATATCGGTTACGCCGATGGCGACGTTTTGCAGCGCGGGTTCCAGCGCCGTACCGGCGTTACCCGGTGCCACAAAGACGGTTTCCACCTGCGGGGACTGCGCCGCTTTCCACGCCAGAGCGTGCTCGCGCCCGCCATTACCAATCACTAATACTTTCATTTTCTGCTCCGGGAATTAATGGCGGAAGTGGCGCATGTCGGTAAAGATCATTGCGATGCCGTGTTCGTCGGCAGCGGCAATCACCTCGTCATCGCGGATAGAGCCGCCAGGCTGGATCACACAGGTGATGCCCACCGCAGCCGCAGCATCAATACCGTCACGGAACGGGAAGAAGGCGTCAGAGGCCATGGCAGAGCCTTTCACTTCCAGGCCTTCGTCGCCTGCTTTGATACCGGCAATTTTCGCAGAGTAAACGCGGCTCATCTGGCCTGCGCCTATTCCGATGGTCATGTTCTCTTTGGCGTAAACAATGGCGTTAGACTTCACGAACTTCGCCACTTTCCAGCAGAACAGCGCGTCGCGCAGCTCCTGTTCGGTCGGCTGACGTTTGGTCACCACGCGCAGGTCAGCTTCTGTCACCATACCCAAATCGCGATCCTGAACCAGCAGACCGCCGTTCACACGCTTGAAGTCCAGGCCCGGCACGCGTTCCGCCCACTGACCGCAAACCAGCACGCGCACGTTCTGTTTTGCCGCAGTGATTTTCAGCGCTTCTTCTGATGCGGACGGCGCGATGATCACTTCGACAAACTGGCGGGAGATGATGGCCTGCGCGGTTTCGGCATCCAGCTCGCGGTTGAAGGCGATAATGCCGCCGAACGCGGAGGTCGGGTCGGTTTTGTAGGCGCGATCGTAGGCATCCAGAATAGAGGTGCTTACCGCAACGCCGCACGGGTTGGCGTGCTTGACGATAACGCAGGCCGGCTCGCTGAACTCTTTCACGCATTCCAGCGCGGCGTCGGTGTCAGCAATGTTGTTATAGGAAAGGGCTTTGCCCTGAACCTGCTGGGCGGTCGCAACGGAGGCTTCTTTTACCTCTTCTTCTATATAGAAGGCAGCCTGCTGGTGGCTGTTCTCACCGTAACGCATATCCTGCTTCTTAATGAAGTTCAGGTTCAGGGTGCGCGGGAAGCGGCCAGAGGGATCTTTGCTTTCACCATGGTAGGCAGGAACCAGGCTACCGAAGTAGTTGGCGATCATGCTGTCGTACGCGGCGGTGTGTTCGAAGGCTTTGATGGCGAGGTCGAAACGCGTTTCGAGAGTGAGGGAGCCGTCGTTAGCATCCATCTCATTAATAATGGCGCTGTAGTCGCTGCTCTTCACCACGATGGCCACATCTTTATGGTTCTTCGCCGCGGAGCGCACCATGGTTGGGCCGCCGATATCAATATTCTCAACCGCATCTTCCAGAGAGCAGCCTTCGCGGGCGACGGTCTGGGCAAACGGATAGAGGTTAACAACGACCATATCGATAGGCGCGATGTCATGCTGTTCCATAATGCCGTCGTCCTGACCGCGACGGCCCAGAATGCCGCCGTGTACCTTCGGATGCAGGGTTTTGACGCGTCCATCCATCATTTCCGGGAAACCGGTGTAGTCGGACACTTCGGTTACCGGCAGACCTTTATCTGCTAACAGGCGAGCGGTACCGCCTGTAGAAAGCAGCTCCACACCGCGTGCGGAAAGTGCCTGAGCGAATTCGACGATACCGGCTTTATCAGAAACACTGAGCAGAGCGCGGCGGACTGGACGACGTTGTTGCATGGTAAATCCCCTGGATTTCACGATTACAGAGAGCGTTAGATGAATTTTCCAGCGAAAAACTCATCTAACACACCTGACGAGGCCTCCTTGTTAAGCGCGAGCATTTTAACGAAAACGTTTGCGCAACGCTCGCATATTTTCACTTTTTCGAAGCGCTGTGGATAACTCTGTGTGTAAAAGGGTATAAGGCGGGGTTTTGCTGGGGAATGCAGCAGTCAGTCATTTTTCTGTCATTTAGCGGTTGCGGCCTGCGGAGAACTCCCTATAATGCGCCTCCATCGACACGGCGGATGTGAATCACTTCACAGACAACGCGGTCGGTTGAAGAGAAAAAATCCTGAAATAACGGGTTGACTCTGAAAGAGGAAAGCGTAATATACGCCACCTCGCGACAGAGCGCTGAAGCGCGTCGCAACTGCTCTTTAACAATTTATCAGACAATCTGTGTGGGCACTCAAAGTGACATGGATTCTTAACGTCGCAAGACG